>CBDUUV010000106.1:0-8109 GCA_965370495.1 uncultured bacterium | reverse complement strand
GCTGGGTACAGGACATGCCATGATGCAGGCCTGTCCGCTTCTCAAAGGGTTTTCCGGGACGGTTATGGTCTTGACAGGTGATACTCCATTGCTGAGACCGGCTACTCTGCAAAGCCTGCTCGAGCATCACAGACGGGAAGGCGCTTCGGCAACGGTGCTCTCGGCAAAGCTTGATGATGCGAAAGGTTACGGTAGGATACTGAAAGATGCTGATGGTAATTTTCTGAAAATAGTAGAGCACAGAGACGCAAGCGAAGATGAGAAAAAGGTAAAGGAGATTAACAGCGGTATCTTCTGCTTCGAAAGTGATGATCTTTTTTCTGCCCTGGACCGGATAGACCGGAAGAATATACAAGGAGAATATTATCTTACCGATGTGATGGGTATTCTTCGGAACGAAGGAAAGAAGACGGCCGTTCACCTATTATGTGGCAGTAGTGACGAAGTGATGGGAATAAACGATATTGAGCAATTACGAAAAGCCGAAAGGTTGATGAGGATAAATGGATAGGATCTATGCACCTTGGAGAAGCGAGTATTTTACAATGGAGAAACAGAAGGGATGTCTCTTCTGTAATTTGCTGGCACAAGAGAAGAATGAATCGATGGGGATTCTCTATAGGGGAAAGCATTGGTTCGTGCTGATAAACAGGTTTCCATATACGAGTGGCCATATAATGGTTGTGGCCAACCGCCATATCGGAAAAGTCGGTGATATTTCAGAAATGGAGGCAAAAGATCTGATCCCCGTTCTGGCGATGAGTGAAAAAGCAGTGAATGAGGCTTACCACCCGGATGCGATGAATATAGGGGTCAATCTCGGCACTTCGGCCGGTGCGGGTATTGTCGGGCATCTCCATTTCCATCTCGTTCCCCGCTGGAATGGTGATACGAATTTTATGACGGCGATTTCCGCTACCAGGGTAATTTCCGAAGATACGGACGAAAGCTTTGTCAGGCTGGCTCCATATTTTCGTGACCAGTAATACGGATATTTGTTTCGGGGCTTTAAAAAGTGGAGTGTGATTCAAGGGGCAGTGAATGGGAAAGAGAAAACAAAAAAAGAAACGCAGCGTTATTTCATGGAAAAACGGTGTCATTACAGCGGTTCTTATTGTAATGGGCTTGTCTCTTTATGTAAGATGGTCGGGTATCGCGCAGAGGCTTGCGAGTGAGGGTGAACTTTTTGATATGGAAGTGCTCAATGGTACCGGGGAACCGGGTATTGCGAAGATGATAACCAGGCAACTGCGTGTTATGGGAGTCGATGTTGTGTTGGAGGGTAATGCTTCACGTTTCGATTTCAGGGAATCACTCCTGATCGACCGCAGAGGGAATCCCGCGCTTATGCGCAGAGTATCCCAGCGGTTTGGTTGCAGCAGGGTACTGAAGCAGTACCAGGAGGATCCCGAGGTGGATATCACCCTGATAATAGGGTGGAACAGAGACAGATTGAAGATCGGCAGGGATGATTGATCGTGGTGTTCTGGCCTGGTGAGGCCTGACAACCTGGAGGTTTTGGTTGGTAACTAAAAGGCGTATTGGTTTTGTCGCGATGGTTTTTTTCCTTGGGGTCATATTGGGTGGTGTGGCCGGTGAGGTGATCGGCATGTTGTTGCCGGAAGGTAACGTGATACGCGAGCTTTTCGTCTCAGGCAAGGAATTCCAGGTTGGACCTGTATACTGTAACCTTATTGTGTTGACTTTTACACTGGGGGTTTCGCTCAAGGTCAACCTGGTCAGCGTCCTTGGTATTATCCTTGTCGCATTTTTGCTTAGATGGTACTGCTAGAAGGGAAGTCTTGTAATGTTCTTTTCGTCATTTTTCGATGGGATTTCACCAGGTTTTCTTCTTATAGGGCCTCTTGGATGGTCTGAACTCCTTATTATATTGGTGATAATCCTTATTTTCTTCGGGCCCCGAAAACTTCCGGAAGTGGCCGAGGCGATCGGAAAATCACTTCAGAAATTCAAAAAGGCTTCACGTGAAGTCAGAGAAGAGATTGAATCCGAGAGTATGAAGATTACGGAAGATAAAGATAAACAGGGTTAAAGAGCAAAAGGGGGGCCGGATTTCCGATCGTGAACCTGCTTGATGGTTCGCCATCGGAAATGCGGCCCCGTATTCAAAGATTAGTTCAGGGTGATCTCCCTCATATCGATGATATCCGCGGTTTCTCTCAATTCCTGGTACCATCCTGCAAGGAACTGAGAAGAAGCCTCCTGTAAAAGTTCATTGATGATAGACGGGCGTTGTTTGTTAAACTCGATCATATCAACAGCGGACCTTGATACTACCACGATGACGTACCATGAATCGTTTCCCTGAACCGGGACACTGAATCTGTCAAGAGGCAGCATGTAACAGGCTGCTGAAAAGTTTGTGCCAGTCCCGATTCCGGGAACACTATCATCGATTTTGAAGGGAGCGGTTTCCTTGAACTCGAGTCCGCGGGAGTGGGCGACAGCCTCGAGGTTACCACTCGTCATCGCTTCCTGACGTATCGTTTCAGCGACGCGTTTTGAATTCTCGATCTTTCGGTTATATCGGATCTGTTCGATAATCCGGTCGCGTACCTGGTCGAGCGGCAAGGTTTTTTCCGGTATCTCCTGGATCACCTTGACATAATTTACGGATGTTTCTGTATGCATATCTGAACTTATTGAGCCAGTTTTGTGATTGAACGCAAAGTTGACGATTCTCGGCAGGTACCCATGATCCTTGATGAATGAACCTCTGAAGAACGGCTCGGTTTCAACAATTTCCAGCCCCATTTTACTTGCGCCATCCTCAAACCCTTTATCCCTTATCGACTCATTCAGGTTGCGAAGCAGTGTTGAAAGGGAATCCATTGTTTCGTATCCCGGCTCTACTTTCATCAGGATATGACTCGCCCTGACCTGTTCTTCACCATCTTTGGTATTTTTTTCTTCGGTTTTGATAAGGTGGTATCCGAAAACAGTTCTCACAGGCTTGCTTATTTCACCAACGGCCAGGGCGAAGGCGGTTTCCGTGAAAGTGCTGTCGAGCGTGCTCCTGCCGAAGAAACCCAGGTCACCACCCTTGTCCGCTGTAATATAATCGTCCGAATGGATACGCGCGGATTCGGCAAAATCATCACCGTCAAGAATCTCTTTTCTTATTTCTTCGAGTTGTTCCTTTACATCCTGTTCATCGAGTTCAGTAGGTTCTTTAGCGATCTTTATCAGGCTAACCCTTCTCATCTCGAACTCGGTATATTTTTCCCTGTCTTTTTCGTAATGAGCCATGATCTCATCCTCTGAAGGATTGTAGGGAGGGGCTTCGGTGATGTGAGGGATGCTGACATATTTGACGGTTACTTCCTGCGTTCGTTCCTTGAATCTTTCAAGGATCTTTCTTTCAGGTACATGGATCTGCGATTTCAGATAAGTTGTCAGCCTCATCATGGGGAGTTCCTGCTGGCCCCATTTTTCCAGTTCGGTCCAGTCGGCCTTGGGGTCGGACAGGGCCTTAAGATATTCCTGGTAAACGAATTTTCCATCGTCATCAACAAACACCTGCATCAGTTGAGGGTGCGGGTTGCGCCGAAGGAATGATACAAGCTCTTCATCAGTGATGTTGATATCAAGTTTCCTGATCTCCCCATTGAGAAGAATTTCCTGGATGGAAGCTTCCCAGGCCTGTTCGAGGAGCATGTGGCGTTCTGTAACGCTCATGGAAAAATTATCACCACGCTGCATCCTTATCTGGCTGTATAGTTCCTGGTATTTGTTGGAGTAAGCAATACGCGGCATTTCGATTCCATTTACGATACCGACGATATTCAACTCAGGCTGTTGCCTTTTATCGTCCGATTTCAGATTCATACCCCAGACGGCAAAAATCGATACAACGAATGTAACCACGACTATCCAGAGTATAGTCTTGGTATTTTCCCTCATCTGCTGCAACATTTGATTTGTTCCTCTTTTAAAACAAAGAAAATAATGATATATCATACAAGATTATCATATTGCCAGCTCATGCGCAAATGATTTTAGACGGTGGCCCGCGGGAATGGGGGCAGGCAGGGTGGCACCCTGCCTGCGATCGGAAAGCTTCTCCGCGAAGCTTCTTTGTGTTGCTGAAACCGAGTACTGTTTTGATGCTGCTTTTTGGCGGCGATAATGATTTCGGCCTTCAGAAAGATTGACATACCTTTCTGTGAGATGTTACTTTCCACGGAGCATGAAAAGCAGAGCAGGTATATTATGTCTGGTTATCCTGGTTATTGCAGCCCGGGTGGTTGCGGAGGTCTACCTGTGGCCGTTTCACGGACAGAGAAGACTCAGCTCAAGTTTCAGCGAATATCGTGATGGGCATTACCATGCCGGTATAGATCTTCGTTCTTTTGGCAGGGTGGGGCTTCCATGCCTTGCAATATCAGACGGTTGCGTCAGCCGGATCAAGATTGGCCCTACCGGGTATGGAAAGGCACTGTACCTTAAGCTTTCCGATGGTAATACGGCGGTTTATGCGCACCTTGACTGTTTCAGCATGGAGCTTGATTCAATGGTCTGGTATCACAGGCTCAGAAGCAGTGAATCCTGGTGTGATATCAAACTGGGCAAAAACAAATATTGTTTCAGCGCTGGAGACACGCTTTGTTATTCTGGCCAGACAGGGACAACGGCTCCTCATCTCCACTTCGAATTACGCGACGAAGCCCAGAGGCCGTTCAACCCTCTCGAAGAATTCTACACCATGCACGACAGGGCATCACCGATTATTTCGGGAATCGAAGTGATTCCCCGTACTGAGGGAAGCCTTGTCAACGGAAGCCCGTTTCCCGAGTTCTTTTTGCTTCGTGCTTCTGGCAGGGAAATATATCTTCTTGCCGATACGCTTCAGCTTGATGGCAGATTCAGTTTTGCGGTTTCCACCTGGGATGAACAGGGGTATGGGCATTATCGGATGGGGCCTTATTCGATCGAACTTCGCATAGACAACCGGAGCCTCTATTCTGTCAGGAATTCAACATTTTCATATGCACAGTCGGGTGAGGTGGATCTTGAATATGATATTGTAGGGAAAGGGGCTGCGGGCCGGTATTCAATCCTCTACAGGAAAAAAGGCAATTCACGCAGTGATCGTAATGGCCAGGGTATTATTCAATCGGATGGTGAATCTTTCGAGGGGATGTTTCTTGAAAAAGGCCTGCATGACGGTGAGATTGTTGTAACCGATGCTACGGGGAACACATCCAGGGCCCACTTCGTTTTTAAATTGCATGATTATCCGGTTATTACCGAGGCGAGATTACTGGAGGCAGCTCCTGAGGCAGTTATCGCGGCGATCGATCCTGATGGCGGTGATGTTTCGGGAAGATTGTTCGAATCCCTGGATGGAGGTATCGTTTACAGGGAGATACCTGTCCAGAAGTACGGCAAGTTTTCAAAAACTGAAGTTTCGAGCCTGAAAACTGCCATTTATAGATACGAAGTGGTTGACGATGAGAAAGCGGTCTCGGTTTGTTATTTTGGGGCAGGGCCGGACAGGCCAGAACCGGAAAATGCTTTCTGTGAGATGAGGATCCGAACCAGGCCGGGAGGGATAGTCCTCGATATCACTACGGACCGGATTTTGCGGTCGAGCTTGACTGTGGCACGGATCGGAGGATCAGGAACGGATACGATGACTGTCTACAGGAGCGGTCCTATGGAGTTTTCTGCAGTAGCCGGAAATGAAATGCTGGAAAGCGGTGTGAATCTTTTCATGGCCACGGGGACCGATTACAGGGGATATCCCGTCAATTCCGTTGCTGCGTTCAGGATCTATATCCTCGGGTCCGGTCAAAGTGAAGAAATCATGATATCTGACACGCTGCAGGCCCGGCTAGAAGCCCGATCGGTCAGGGGTAAGGCGGCATGTATTCTGCGGTCGGTTGATTCTCCAGGGCCGTTTCCCTCCGGACTCAAGGCTGTGACCTCTGTTTTTTCGATTGAATTTGCGGATGGATTGTTCAGAAGACCGCTCAGGATGAATTGTGGCACTGATAGAAAGACAGGTCTTTTTTTATGGAAAAACAGGAAAGGCTGGAGTTGTGTCGGAGTCCCGGCGATGGAGGGTGGTCATGTAGACATAAGATATCCGGGTATGTACGTGTTGTTCCGGGACGGCCTTCCTCCCGGGATAAAACATGTCGAACTGACAGATATTCATCCCGGAAGCGGGTTCTTCAAGCCATATATATGTTCTCTGCCTGTCGAAGAGAATGGGAGTGGCATAGATCCCTGGTCTGCAGAGGCCTTTCTTGATGGAAAGAGGATGGTTTGCGAGTGGGATGAGTTTCGAAAACGTCTCTATATTCCCGTTCCCGCATTCCTCGAACCGAAGCATGTCAAACTGAAAGTGGAAATAAGTGACCGGTCCGGAAACAGGGCTGTCGAAGAATTCGGTTTTATGTTAAAATAGCCGACCGGGAGGTAAGAACTGATGGCCGGCGCAAATTTCGTACATCTTCACAATCACTCTGAATACAGCCTTCTTGACGGTGCTTTCAGGATAAAGGATATCGTATCTACCGCGAAAAAAATGGGTATGGCAGCGGTCGCTCTGACTGATCACGGTAATATGTTCGGTGCAATACCATTTTACCGCGAAGCCCGCGAAGCCGGGATTAAACCGATACTTGGTATCGAGACATACCTTGCGCGAGGCGGCTATCTGGAGAAAGTGACCGTGAGAGGGAGGGCCGGAAACGACCATCTCGTCTTGCTGGTTAAGAATGAAACCGGGTACAGGAACCTCCTTGAGCTATCATCGATTGCATATCTTGAGGGATTCTACTACAAGCCAAGGATAGACCTCGATCTTCTCGAGAAATATTCAGACGGTCTTATAGGACTCAGTGCCTGTCTCCAGGGGAGTATTCCCAAACTGATCCGGGAAGGGAAATGGGAAGAGGCAAAAAATCTTGCAGGGAGGATGGCCTCGATATTCGAGTCCGGCGATTTTTATATCGAGATTCAGAATCACGGGATCCCGGAAGAGATAGAATTGATACCGAAGCTTGTCAAACTGGCCGACGAGCTGGGACTGAAGACTGTGGTGACAAATGATTGCCACTTCTGTAATGAGGATGATCATGAAGCTCACGATATACTTCTCTGCCTTCAGACTGGAAAGGATCTCACCGATCCAAACAGGGTCCTGAAGTCGCACAGGGAAACATGGTTTAAATCACCCGAGATGATGGCAGAGCTTTTTGCGAACCATCCTGAGGCTCTGGAAACGACTCTTGAAATCGCCGATAAATGCAACTTTGAACTCATTGATTCAGGTATCCACCTTCCGAATTTTCCAATTCCGGAAACTTTCGACTCTGCTGAGGGATACCTGGAACACCTGGTGGAAAAGAGGCTCCCGGATGTTTACGGTGAAGTGACCGATGAAATCACTGAAAGAGTTAAGTATGAGCTCGATGTCATAAAGAAGATGAATTACGCGGGATATTTTCTGATCGTCTGGGACATAGTTGATGCTGCGGGGGAGATGGGAATACCTGTCGGGCCCGGTAGGGGGTCCGCTGCCGGAAGCATCGTCTGTTTTGTTCTCGGGATAACGACCATCGATCCCATGAAGAATGGACTCCTTTTCGAACGTTTTCTGAATCCGGAAAGGATATCGATGCCTGATATCGATATCGATTTCTGCGATGAGAGAAGGCAGGAGGTCATCGATCACGTGGTAAATAAGTACGGCAGGGAAAATGTTTGCCAGATAATCACTTTTGGCCGCATGGCTGCAAGGGCGGTTATCAGGGATGTGGGCAGGGTCCTTAAGGTGCCTTATGGTGATGTCGACAGGCTTGCAAAGATGATTCCCTCCGCTCCAGGGACCAACCTTACCAGGACTCTTGCAACCGTACCTGAGTTCAAGAAGCAATATGAGAATGACGCGGTCATTAAAAAACTTATAGACATTTCACTCAAACTGGAGGGGATGGCGCGCCACGCGTCGACACATGCGGCCGGGCTGGTTATAACACCGACGAGGCTGGTTAACCATGTCCCTCTGTTCCGTTCCAACAAGGGTGAGACGACCACTCAATACGAGATGAAGATCCTCGAGAGCATTGGTCTTCT
>CBDUUV010000105.1:0-8159 GCA_965370495.1 uncultured bacterium | reverse complement strand
GGCCTAAATCTTCGAGTTCACTGTCTGTTTTTCTGATATTCCTGTGTCTCGGAATCCAGATGCCCGGTAGAAAGCCACCTCCCCCATACCATATCCGCTCGGGATCATCGTAAAAGAATATCTTTGGACCGACTATTCCCACACCCGGCTGGCCGACAGCATCGAGCATTCTGGAAAAGCACCCCGGGTCAACCTCGGTATCATTGTTGAGCAGCAGAAAAAGGTTCCCTCCGTTTTCAATGGCATGCTTCAGGCCAACATTATTTCCCCTGGCAAAGAGAAGATTGCGGTCATTGATTATCAGTTCCACATCAGGAAACCTTTCCCTTATGATTCTGACGGAAGAATCGGTCGAAGCATTGTCGACAACCGTTATTCTCAGGGGAGTATCCTTGACCCTTTCCAGCGATTCCAGGCAGGGGCCGATGACTTTTTCACCGTTCCAATTCAGAATAATCACATCGATAATCGTATCATTCAATCTGTCAGGCCCCACTTTCAGTTACAAATCACCGATAAATTCTTCCAGGACTGAAACCATCGTTTCCCACGAGAACCGTGCTTTCTCAGCCTCGAAATTCGGTGCCATTTTCTCTGCCCATCCCTCCAGGAAAAACCTTGTCACTGCCCCGGCGATCGCTCGCGGATCCGATGGGGAAACAATGAAACCTGTTTTTTCTTGTGAGACCACTTCCGGCAACCCCCCAACATCCGTAACAATCATCGGCCTGTCAAAGGCAAGAGCAATCTGGGCAATGCCGCTCTGCGTCGCTGAATTGTACGGAAGGACGACAAGATCAGAAGCTGTGAAATACAGGCCGACTTCTTCGTTTCCCACATAGCGATCGACAAAACTCACATGATCGGACAGGCCAAGCCTGGAGACCAGGTCGTAATAAGGAGTACTATCCTCATAAAACTCTCCTACAACCAGAAGACGCGCTCCCGTGGCTTCACGTATCGCCGGCATCGCCCTGATGAGATGGACAAGCCCTTTGTAAGGCCTGATATATCCAAAAAAAAGAAGAAGCGGCCGCTCCGGCTGCCCGATTTTTCTTTTTGCCTCCGTTACATCCAGTTGCCCGGTCCTGAAAAAATCATATATCGGATGAGGATGACTGATTACCCTGGCATTCCTTTTCATCGCCAGAAGTTTTGCCTTGTCTTTCCGGGACTGGACGACAAACCCGTGAACCCCCAGGAAAGCAAGTTTTGACAACACTCGGTCGACCGGAGAATGCTCATGTGGAAGAACATTGTGGCAGATAAAAACCACCTTTCCCCTGCGAAGAAACCTGATGATCCCGCAGATCTTTGCCAGGGCCGGAGCAAAGCATGGGTGCCACCACTGCACTATCGTAACGTCAGGCTTGAGACCCGCTATATGAAACCCCGCCCATAACCAGCTGAAAGGATTGATCGAATCGATAAGCCTCTTCGATTCGACCTGAAGGGCATTCTCACTCTTATCGTACTGGGTTTTTCCGGGAAAAAGAAATTCAGGATAAAGCCTGCTGTAATTGATCATGACAACCTCATGTTTTTTCATGAGCTCTTTCGCCAGGCAGGTATTGTAATGAGAAATCCCTCCCCTGTAAGGCGGGGCGGGCCCGACAAGACAGATCCGCAACCTGTTATCCTCTTTTTTGTCAATCATCTATCAGATACTCACGGCAGGAATAAGTCGTCTTGAAATTCGAAGAAAAAAGTTCGGCCAGCAGACCTATCGAGGCAATCTGTACCGCTATGACAATCATGATAAGTCCGCCCACCATCAGTGGCCTGATATGGAGCCCCTTACCCAGGATCCACTGGAAAAGAAAATACAGATTGATCAACCCGCCAATGGTAAAAAAGAATACTGCGATTCGACCGAAAAAATGCATGGGTGTAGTCGAACGGCGCGTAATGAACATGACAGTAGTCAGATCGAAGATCCCGTTGAGAAACCTCTTCATCCCGTATTTACTCCTGCCATACTTCCTTTCGAAATGACTTACTTCCCTTTCCCCGATTCTGAAACCCTCCCAACCGGCAAGGACCGGTATAACACGGTGCAGTTCACCATAGACATGAATCTTCTTGACCACCTCGCGCCTGTATACCTTCAGACCGCAGTTGATATCGTGCAGCTTGATTCCGGTCATCATTGCTGCAATAAAGTTAAAGACTTTCGAAGGCAGCGTCTTGGTAATCGGATCCTTCCTGTTCTTTTTCCAGCCGGATACAAGATCGTACCCCTCGTCGAGTTTTTCTATCATCGCCGGGATCTCATCAGGGTTGTCCTGCAGATCGGCATCAAGAGTAACGACAACATCGCCTTGTGCTGCAATAAATCCCTCGGAAAGCGCGGGTGATTTTCCATAGTTCCTGCTGAAGCTGATGATCTTGACCCTGGTATCACGTTCCCTCAGCTTCCGTATTATACCAAGAGATCCGTCTGTGGATCCATCATCGACAAATATCAACTCGTAATCCCCAGACTCCTTTTCCAGCACCGCTACGAGACGGGAGTAAAGTTCTTCAAGGCTCTCTGCTTCGTTGAAAAGCGGTAAGACGACCGAAATATAATGACTTCTCTTTTCTTCCAAATCCCTACCTCCCGTGCCGGGCATCAAAAAATGCACTGTACCAGCCCACTTCGCGGGCAAGACCTTCTTCCAGCATCACTTTTGGTGAGAATCCGAGCTCTCCGGCAGCCCTCGACGTATCCGCCCATGTATCAAGCACATCTCCCTTGGCCCGCTCAGTGAAACGAATCTTCGCTTCTTTCCCGGTCTCACTCTTTATGATCTCCAGGACTTTGAGGACTGTAACACGGCTGCCGCCACCTATATTGAATACCTTATCTCCACCATCATACCGGAAAGCAAGCATATTCGCTTCAACCGCGTCTGAGACGAAAGTAAAGTCTCTCGTCTGTCTGCCGTCCCCGTATATCTCGATCTCCCCGTCCTGAAGGGAGGCTGTGATGAAACGACTGAATGCCATGTCGGGCCTTTGCCTTGGCCCATATACGGTAAAGTATCTTAACGCAGCGTATGACAGCCCAAAATTGAAATTATACAGTTCACAGAGATCCTCACCTGAAAGCTTGGTAGCGCCATACGGTGACACCGGCTTCAGCCTGTGATCCTCGCTCATGGGAAGATCTTGCGTCTCCCCGTATACCGAACTGGAACTGGAATAGACAAGCCTGATACCGCCAATTTCTTTCACTGCTTCCAGGACCTTCTGCGTTGCCAGGATATTGGAATCCACATAGCAGGAGAACTCATTTCCCCAGCTTCTGCGGACTCCTGCCTGTGCAGCAAGATGAAAAACACACTCCGCGCCCTTGAACAGTTTCACCAGGTTACATTTATTAATATCTTCTTCGATAAGGGAAAAACCGTCGCGAGAAAGGGCGGTGCTGATATTTCCCCTTTTCCTCAAAGGATCATAGTAGTCTGTAAAACAGTCTATCCCCGCTACACTGTAACCTTCATCCAGAAGCCTGTCACAAAGATGGGACCCGATGAATCCCGCCGCGCCTGTTACTACAACTTTAGCTTTCATTCTCTTCCTTCCCCGGCTTCCAGGTCAGACGAAGAATCGACTCCGAATTCCTCCAACAGGATCCTGTCTATATCTTCGTACAACGAAATAAACTCCCTGTCATTGGGGTGCCGGTCGATCCACGCCCTGATATACCCCTTCGCCTCCTCGACGCGCCCCAGTAACGCGGCCATTCGAAAAGCATGTCCAAAAACATCCTTGTAGTCAGTAACCACACCAGTGGCATCTTTCAGAATACCCAGTGACACCTCCATCTGTCCGATGGCTTCGTAGACAGATGCAAGGTTGACCCAGAATTCCCCTCTTCCCGGTTCCTTTGCGATCTCTCCACGGTAATGTTCGATGGCTTTGTCATACTGCCCGTTTTTCATGTAATACATTCCCAGATACTTCCTGGGCCACTCGAAATGCGGGGCAAATCTGTATGAAAGTTCTGCCCACCTTACGGCTTCCCCGTAATTCTTTCTTTTTGATTCTCCTTGTGCTACCTGGAAAGAAGCGAGCGAGAAATTAATAAACATA
Organism: uncultured bacterium; assembly: GCA_965370495.1. Taxonomy (GTDB): domain Bacteria; phylum Krumholzibacteriota; class Krumholzibacteriia; order Krumholzibacteriales; family Krumholzibacteriaceae; genus Krumholzibacterium. Next base: position 4,079 of record CBDUUV010000105.1, on the reverse strand, counting down.
TTCTGAATGTTCAACGGTTTGTATACCGAATCGTCCCTCTCACCATCTTCTGTCAGGAACCCGCGGTACTCGAATATCTCCTCGAGGTTCCTTGCCATAAGGAAGTCGTTCGTCTGGTGCTTGCCCTTGACCGTAACGAAACGCCTCACCATCCCCTGCATCTCCAGGTTCTCGGAATACCTGCTCCACACTTCCGATGGAACTGTTACCGAAAAATAGATCGGCCTTCCCCAGTAAACAGCCCTTATTATATGATTCACCGCAAGGTCCCTCTTCCACAGAATCCCGTCCTGAACACGTATCGGCCTCAGTCTCTCTATCTCCATATCATTAAGATCGATCGGTACCGACGGGTAATGGTCCCTTATCTGCCTGATGTACCACGATGTGTTGAGAAGGCTGAGGTTAGCGACCCTGACATCTTCTCTGTAATGCTCCACATTTTGAATATACCACAGAGGGAATGTGTCGTTGTCTCCATTTGTAAAGATAATAGCATCAGGTTCAAGCCCCGAAAGGATATTGTACGCGTAGTCGCGGGGAATGAAGTTATCAGACCTGTCGTGCCTGTACCACTGGTGTGTAGCGGGCAGTATCGAACACACGAGGAGAAAAATCCCGACCGGGACGACAAATCTTATCAGGTTCTGACCCTTTTCCCTGGCCTGCTCGATCATTATCATCATGAAAGCTGTAGCGCCTATCCCGATAAATATGGCAAAGAAATAGAATGCTGCTCCATAGAAATAATCCCTTTCCCGCACCTCGTGGTCACTGAAGTTGAGAAAGATGATAAGGCCAAGAGAGTTGAGCGCAAGGTTTGTAAAATTCAGTACCCAACTTTTACGTTCGCGATAAAAACTCGCAACGATGCCGAAAAGCCCGAGCGACAGGGGAATAAATGCCGTTAAAGCGCCAAAGTTGAAAGGACCGACGAAAAAATCACCGATAATTCTGAACTGGTTTGTGAAATAAGTCCCGAAATGCTTCAGCTGGTACATTACCGGCGCCTTCCTGGCGAATACGTCCATCGGCGGATACTGCTCTCTTCTCAGTACCGCATACAGCGACTTCCAGGTTTCGGGGTCGACCTCGTCGATAGCAGGATTAAGACCGGAACGTATATAGAGAAACAGGTGAACCGAGATGCCGAGCACGAATAGGGCCGTAGCAGAAAACGCAAACTTACCCTTCGAAAGTGTAGCCCAGATGACCAGGATAACAAATATCACAAGCAGTATAATCGTCAGGAGCGATTGCCTGTGTATAGTCATATCGGCAACCACTACACCGAATCCGAATGTAAATACCAGGAGTTCGAAATTACTAAAAGCTTTTTTTCTGACCATGATCAGCATCAGGAAAATACCGGCATATACCAGGATCGTTCCCAGGTGAAACCCGATCCCCAGGGAAAGAAAGTAGATTATAAGCAGTACAAGATTTCTCGAACGTCTTTTCTTCTTCTCCGTTGCTTCCTTTATCAGGATCTTTCCCCTGGCTATCCCTGCTTCGGCAATGATTTTTTCCCTTACATCAGCATCCAGTTCACCAGCCGGGTTTTTCAGCCACCTCAGGGAAAGCACCGTGCAGAATCCCATCACAAACGCGCTCAGAGCGTATACTTCCGCCTCTGAAGCATTGGTCCAGTACGTATCACTGAATGTCAGGAAAAAAGCACCAATGGTCGGACCGGCATATTGAGCAAATCTGCCGGCTGCTGTTTTCGCCCTGCCGAACATGAAACGCACTACATAAACCATCGCGAGCCAGGCCATCAATACGCCAAGGGCGGCGGAAACAGCGGAAAGAAGATTTACCTTCTGGGCCGCGGAAATCGCCAGTGGAAACAGACAGAAAACCCTGCCCACAAGAACATAGAGCGGAGTTCCCGGTGAATGCGGAATACCGAGGATGTATGAAGTCGCTATGAACTCTCCCGCATCCCAGAACGATACGGTCACAGCCATCGTCATGATATAGACGACCAGGCTGATCGCGAATATCAGGAACGCTAGACCCCTGTGAACCAGTTTCTCCGACATGCCTCTGTTACCTTTTCAGTTTACTGCCATAATCAGCATTGGAGCAAATACCCTTAAAGTTGACTATACTAACTAAAATCCAATGGGAATTGGAAGAGAATTCTCCGATCGCCCACCAATGGAATCCTGCCCCACCCCCGCACCGAACTCTTCGTCCAGCACCCTGTCTATATTATTGTAGAGCGCGATAAAATCCTTATCATCCGGATGAGAGTCTATCCATTTTCTGACGAAATTTACAGCTTCTTCCCTTCGTCCCAGGGTAGCAGCCATCTGGAATCCGTGCCTGAAAATATCTTTTCGATCAGGCACCATCATCGCCGCCTCTTTCAGCGTACTCAGAGAGCTGTCCATCTGCCCGACACTCTCATAAACAGCAGCGATGCCAAGCCAGTAATCACCATTGGTTGGATCTTCCTCTTTCAGCTTACCGTAATGTTCCAGAGCTTTCTCGGGTTGCCGGTTTCTCATGTAGTAAATCCCCAGTTCTTTTTTGCCCCAGATGAAATCAGGGCTTATGTTGAAAGCAAGTTCACCCCAGCTAACCGCGTTTGAGTATTTATGACGTTGAGCTGCGTTCATAGCCAGCTGCATGGCAGCAACTGAATAGTTCTGATACATAGCTACAACATCGCTTGATTTGTAGATCGTATCGTCATTAAGCCCCTCCTCCGTTATTATACCCCGCCATTCGAATATATCGCTGAGATTACGGTCTATCATGAATTCGTTTACCATATATGTTCCCTTGACCGGCACTAGGCGCCTCACCATTCCCTGCATCTCGAGAAAATCGATATACCTGCCCCACACTTCGCGTGGAACGGTTACTCCGAAATAGAATGGCCTCCTCCAGTACGTAGTCTTGATTATATGATCCAGTACCCTTGCATAGGTCCAGATGATAGACCCATCCTTGGAATCACGCACCGGCCTGAGCCTCTCGATTTCAAGATCGGTCAATTCGATCGGAGCGGTAGGATACTGGTCCCTGATTTGCCTGACATACCAGGGTGTATTAAGCAGCATCCGGTTCATTACCCTGACATCCGTTCTGAATCCTTCCACGTTCTGGATATACCATAATGGATATGTATCGTTATCTCCGTTGGTCACCAGTATCGCGTCAGGTTCCAGGCTCGCCAGCATATTGTATGCGTAATCACGCGCAAGATAATTATTCGACCTGTCATGCCTGTGCCAATGATAACCGGCAGGCAACACCGAACATATCAGTAAAAAAACTCCTGCCGGCACGATATATTTTCTGAGATCGTGGCTGCTCTCTTTTGCCTGATCGATCAAAAAGACCAGAAAAGCGCTTGCCCCTATCCCAATGAAGATAGCGAAAAAATAGAATCCGGGTCCATAGAAATAATCTCTTTCGCGCGGTTCGTGATTGCTGAAATTCAGCAACATTATCAGGCCCAGGGTATTGATAGCCAGGCTGGTAAAAACCAGCACCCAACTCTTCCGCTCACGAACAAAATTCACGGCAACACCATACATACCCAGAACAAGCGGGATCATGATCGATGCCTTGCCAAGATTGAATGGGCCCACGAGAAGATCACCTGCCAGACGGAACTGCTCCCGGAAATACCTTCCGAATTGTCCGAACTGGAACACGAGCGATGCCTTGCGAAGAAAAACATTCATCGGTGGATATTGTTCCCTGCGCAGGTGGGCATACAGCGCCCTCCAGTTCTCGGGGTCCACCATATCGATCCCTGGATTCATATGGGACCTTATCAAAAGAAAGAGGTGTGCCGAAATCCCGAGAACAAGTAGCAACGATGCGGTCAGGGCAAATTTCCCTTTCGACATAGTGGTCCAGATGAGGAGGATGGCGAATATAACAAGCAGGATGACCGTAAGACTCGATTGCTTGTGAAGGGTCATATCGGCTATCAGCACACCGAACCCGAATGTGAAAACGATCAGTTCAAAATTACTGAACGCCTAGTCCTAGATCATCAGCAGCATCAGGAATATGCCCCCGTACACCAAGACCGATCCGAGATGAAATCCTAT
>CBDUUV010000104.1:0-8275 GCA_965370495.1 uncultured bacterium | reverse complement strand
GATATACAGATCTATCTTCTGTTCTTCCTCTTCCGGAACATATTTCCTGATTTTTTCCACACTTTCTCCCTTATCGGTTGAATACAAGGATCATCGCAGCCGTGGCTGTTAACGTTCCGACCAGGAACCTTGGATCGCCCACAAGAACTCTAAACACGTTCCGGTCACGTGGAACATTCACAGTATCATCAGGAAGAATGAGTGGATTCTGCCTTGAATCCCCGTTATTCAGATATCTTTCAAAATTGACCTCGATAGTAACTACCGCACCTTCCGGAAGATGACGGATGATCGTGATTTTTCGCAGGTTTGCATTATCTTCCGGTCCACCCGCTGCAAGTATAGCATCTGTAAGTGTCTTGTCTGCAGTAAGCTTGTAAGGCCCTGGGTGCAAAACCGCACCGATCAGCCGAACTGACCCGCTGCCTGAATATTGTGCCGTCATCGCCGGAACAATAACCGTATCCCCCGGCCTCAGTTCAGGCAATGATTCAAACTCACCACTTTCGATTACCCTCTGAAGATTGACTATAAGCGTCCTTCTACCTTCTTTCGCGGCCCGGATTATCCGAACGGCTTCGAGAGAGGCTTCGGGATTTGCTCCACCCGCTTCGCGCACGGCTTCCCACACACTCGGATTTGTCCTGAATTCATATTTTCCCGGAGCCAGTACTTCTCCGTGAACATAAACGATTCGTCTCGATTCTTCTCCCACAAGTGATAGTGTAATACTTCGAACGCTGGGATAGATCTCCTGTAGACGTCGGAGAATAACAACTTCTGCTTCGCTGATAAAAAGCCCCTCGACCTGAATATCCCCGATTACCGGAATGTACACAGTGCCATTCGAACTGATAACTATCTGTCTTGCAAGTTCCTGCCGCTGGGGAACGACCAGATCCAGTCTGTCATTGTTTCTCAACCGAACTTCCTGGGCAGAAACATCTGCTGATAAAAGCACGCCCGCACACAGCATCAGCACTGCAGCCGAAATCACCTTTTTCCATTTTCTGATTTTTACCGCCTCCTTCTTTTGAGGCTATAAAACTAGCTTTTCTCTACTTACCTGTAAAGCAAAAACAGATCTACTTCGCAACTCCAGCAACTTTTCGATACCATTCTACCGTCTTTTTCAAGCCTTCCTCAAAAGGAACTTCCACTGTATATCCAAAAAGGTTTTTTGCCATTGAAATGTCAGCATGCGAGTGCCTGATATCCCCTACCCGTGTGTCCTCGTAAACAGGATCCACATCAGCACCTGTCATTTCACGGAGTTTTGCATACAATTCGTTCAAAGTATATCTATCTCCACACGCTACATTAACAACCTGCCCGGAAGCTTCCGGGCATCTCGATGCCAGAATATTCGCGTTGACAATATTCTTGACGTAAGTGAAATCACGGCTCTGTTCACCGTCTCCAAAGATCGTTGGGCTCTTGTCTTTCAGCATGTGAGAAATAAATATCGGGATCACAGCTGCATATTGAGAAGCTGGATCCTGTCTGGGGCCAAAGACATTGAAGTATCTCACACTTATGGCAGGCAATCCATACACATTTGAATAAACAGAGCAATAGTATTCTCCCACAAGTTTAGTTACGGCATACGGGGATAACGGCTGGGGAAGTATATCTTCTCTTTTAGGAAGCCTCTCGGTCTCTCCGTACGCCGATGAGGATGCCGCGTATACCAGACTTTTTACACCGGTCTTTCTCGCTTCTTCAAGAATGTTGAGGGTGCCATTTATATTTACATCGTTCACAAGAACAGGATCCTCAATACTTCTTGGAACTGATGCAAGCGCTGCCTGATGAAGAACATGGTCCACGCCAACCATCGCCTTACCCACCTCATCCGGGTTCCTGATATCACCTTTGATGAAGGTTATATCAGCGCTTATATGCTCGATGTTCTTTTCGTGGCCAGTTGAAAGATTATCAAAAACAACAACTTCTTCGCCCTGAGCAACCAGTTCTTCGGCAATATTCGATCCGATGAAACCGGCGCCACCTGTCACAAGGTACTTCGCCATCTTTCCTCCGTTTCACAGAGCTGTTGTATTACAACGTGACAATACAATTCTCGTCAAAATCTTTCAGTACATTTCTCGAATCAAAGATCAGTGCAGAGCCTTCGACAAGAGCCTTGTAGTCAACACCTGAATGACCTGTTACTATTATCGCGCAATCCATTTTCCTTATGGTCTCAGGATTCAATTTGACTTTTTTAACATCATCTCCGAGTTCCGTGAGTTCTTCCACATATGGATCGTACCAGAAGATCTCCGAACCGCGATTGAGTAATAACCTTATGATGTCATATGCAGGAGATTCACGTGTGTCGGATATATCTTTCTTGTACGAAATTCCGACGATAAGTATTTTTGATCCATTCATACATTTCCTGGCACTGTTCATCGCTTCGGAAACACGGGCCACAACCTGCAACGGCATATCACCGTTTATCATGCCTGCCAGTTCTATGAAACGGGCGTCAAACCCGCTCTGTTTTGCTTTCCATGACAGGTAAAACGGATCGATCGGAATACAGTGACCTCCAAGACCCGGGCCCGGATAGAAGGGCATAAACCCGAATGGCTTCGTTGCCGCAGCATCGATGACTTCCCACACGTTGATACCCATCCTGTTGCACATCAGTGCGATTTCGTTTACAAGGCCGATATTTACACTTCTGAAGGTATTTTCGAGCAGTTTGACCGTCTCAGCAACCTTTGAGGAATTAACAGGCACTGGTGTCATACCGGCAGACTTGTAAAGCATGACCGCAAGTTCTGTACACTCCGGCGTTACTCCTCCAACAACTTTTGGGATATTACTGGTATTGTAATTTTTATTTCCTGGATCCACTCGTTCAGGAGAAAAAGCGAGGAAAAAATCTTTTCCCACCTTAAAGCCGTTTTCCTCCAGAAGAGGCATCATAACTTCTTCGGTGGTCCCCGGATATGTTGTGCTTTCGAGTATTATAAGTTGTTCGTTGTGAAGATACTTCTTAATCTCTTTAAGAGCTGCAACGATATAGGATATATCTGGATCCTTTGTCTTGCGAAGAGGAGTAGGTACAGCAATGTTAATTGTATCTACCTCCCTCAGAATGGAGAAATCCGTAACCGCCCTGAGTTTTCCGCTGTCAACCACACTCTTCAGTTCTGAACTTGTAACATCGCCGATGTAACTTTCGCCGGCGTTCACCATTTCCACTTTCCTGAAATCAATATCTATTCCGACTGTCTCTAATCCGGCCCTGGCAAACTCTACCGCCAATGGAAGTCCGACATAACCAAGTCCTATAACCGACTGTACAGCAATTCGCTTCTGTAGTTTCTCTTTAAGCCTCAAACCTCTCCCCTTTCAATGCTGATTCTGTTAATGAGACTATAACAAACCGGTCCTCACGTCAAAGGTTTCGGGACCTCTTTACGTAATTCAATCCCCGGTAGCTTTTTATATTGTTTTTCCCTTCAGCTTTAGCCAGATACAGCGCTGAGTCAGCCCTGTCTATAAGCTGTTCTCCAGTGAGAGCGTCTTCCGGGTAGACAGCTATCCCAAGGCTGCATGTCAGCAACCCTGAATTGATTCGGTCGAATTTGAACTTCCTTATTGCTTCAAGTATTCTTTTCCCGAGTTTCATAGCACCATCTAACCCTGTCTGGGGAAGAAGTATAGCAAATTCATCCCCTCCGTACTTTGCAACAATATCAATATCACGGCAATTAGACTTGAGAATAGCTGCTATATCCGTAAGTGCCCTGCTTCCGGACAAATGGCCGTTTCTGTCGTTGTACTCCTTCAGATTATCCACATCAAGCATTAAAAATGAGAAGGATTGCTTGAATCGCAACGCTCTTTTCATCTCAAGTTTCATGGACCTGATCAGGTGCCTGTAATTAAATATCCCTGTCAGCCCATCGGTAATTGATTCCAGTTTGAGTTTCTTATAAAGCAGATAGTTCTCAAATGCTATCGCCGCCTGGTTGGCCATAACGGTCAGAAGATGGATATCATCTTCTGAAAATTCGCCCTTCTCCGGATCATTTATCGCTATAATCACTCCGAAGAGAGCGCTTTTTGCCATGAGAGGAGCTGAAATTACTGTACTGAAATGACTTTCTTCCTGGATGAATTCACTTGCAAGAACTGAAAGGTCCAGATCGAAAATATTGCATATACTCCTCGAATCCTTGAACTCCCTGTGCAACCATTTTGTTATTCCCGTCGTTTCGGGAAGGTTTTCCATGCTGATCATTTGCTTGTTTTCTTTGAACTCCCCCGTATATCTGGTTATTCTGTGATTCTCCAGAAATATAAGGTGCACTTTATTTGAAGGAAGTATCTCCATCGCACTGTTAATAATCTTGTTGTAAATAGCATGGTTATCCTTACCGAGGCTTATCAGGCTGGTAATTTCGGCAAAGGTTCGGAACAGAACATCTTTTTCATCTATTTTTTGTTGCATATTATTACCATTGTATAAGTTACAAATAAAGTTCAGCTCGCAAAAGATATGCCACCTGCAATTAATATGGAAAGATATCGGAACCCGGTCATCCAGAATACAAGGGGAAGTTGTAAGCAAGCTTTCTCGAGTTAATGCAGATTGTTATATTCGTTTTTTAACTCTTTGATATTCTTGACGATAAACCATATTAAGACCACTATCATTACCAGTACCAGCACAGGTACCGAGAACCGCACAAATGGAGTTCTCCCGGAAAATCTGCTATAAAAAACCCTCAGTGTGGTGGAAAAGAGAATGCAAAGGAACACAAGCAGAACAATTTTTACCACTAATACCGTTACGAATGAATAGTAATATTCCCTTTTTCTCCTTATACTCGTACGCAAAGATGATTTGAATCTTCGACGGTCAGGTTTTCTTGTTTGCAGTATCATTTCGATCAACCTCCCTGCCGGATACCGACAATTGTCCGTTATCAGCTCAATCTGTCGAAAATGACCCGCAAGCAGTCAGGCCGGGCACCTGAACGGCAAATATTCTGACACGTTCCCCATATGGCCGTACCTGGCTCCGAATCGTTTTTGACAGATCGTGTTCAATCTTCGAGATCCTCATAATCAGCATCTTCGATCTTCTGGTCGGTAAACTTGCTGTATTCAACTTTTTTGCCCTTTTTGTCAACGGGGTCCGTTACGTTGTCTTTCCTTGCGCCTGGAAAAAGAAATCTCCATACAACCTTCAAAAGGTAGTAACCCATGACAAACAAAAGTATATATCTGAGAAAACTCATCTCAACCCCCGCGTTACCGTAGGCCGTTTTTCAGTTTTCCACCGCGAAACGCCCTGTATAGTTCCTCTTTTCTCCATCATTCGTATGAAGAAATATCCTGTACAGGTAGACACCGGAAGCAATATTATCGATTCCCCTGAAAATATCTGAACAGCGATGGCAGGAATAACCTGAAGAGAGATAATAACCGTAGTTCGCCCACAATTCTCCAGAGCCGATCAGATTCCCTTCAAGTGAAAGAATTTCTATGAGGATATTGGCGTCCTGTGCAAGATTGAGACAGAACAATGCTTCGGAAAAGGAATATTTTATTGGATTTGGACAAAAATGATGACCGATCAGAGAACCTTTTCCGCCTTCCACTGCAAAAAAGACTTCGGAACTGTTGTTCGCGCTGATATCTTCGAACCCGGAAACTTTAACTGATGCCTTCAGCTTGTATCCACCAGCATAGGAATCGTCCAGATAGATCTCAATTTCTGTGAAGTTGCTTCGAAGTGGTTCGGGAAAACCTACTTCATCATCGAAAACAGCTTCCCTTCCAGAGGCACCCTCTATCTCCACAAGAAGACGGATATGTGTATCCCCTGACGGAGCTTCTCCCCCGATATTTCTGACACCTACACGCGCCACTATCTGATCCCCAGCAGAAAATTTATTAATCGGGATAAAGACTCCGTTATTATCAAAGAAAAGAAGATCAAATTCTGAAACAGCTATTTCAGCTTGCTTTTCCCCATATTGAGAAATGAACCCGATCGTGATGTCGGCTATGCGTGATGTCATATCGATATCCACCTGGTCTGGAAGATCCTGCAATGTATGGTAGTAAGGGTACAAAATGCTGCCACGCTCACCCAGCGGCTCTGCAAATGTTATAGCTGGTACTTGGGGTTGATTTTCCCAGAATGAAGCATGATCCCAGTTCCATGGCGCTGGTTTGACCAATTGAACCGCAAGAGAAGGATCGAATTCACCTATCCAGTCCACCAGAAGCGCTGCCAGCCACCCGGAATAATGATCTGACATCACAGCCACCCCGGTACCGTTACCCGAGTAACCGATCATATCCATGTTAATCACGCCCAGAATATCGGATACACACGAAAAATCGCATTTTTTCATATAATCAATACTTCCAAGCCGAACAAGCTCTTCACCTGAGAAAAGGATGAACTTCAGGTCAAAAGGCAGGTCGAGTTTCGCCAGGACTCTTGCGGCTTCAAGAAGCGCTGCGACACCAGTTGCATTATCATCCGCTCCTGGCGCCGGTTGATTTTCCCAGTCATCAAACCAGATAAGAATATCATTCCTGGTTCTGGAAGCGATCGCATCATAGTGAGCTGTGATGAGGAATACTCCCGAACCTGGCCCCGTTGCATCGATTCGACCAACGATATTCTCCGATATAAAAGTACTGTCATACGCCGTTATTTCGAAGGGTATTCTTTCAACAGCCTGCCCTGTATACTTCTCCAGCCTGTCTGCCAGAGAATCAGCTACTATTTTCAACTCTGCCTCGCGCAGACAGAAACGTGTTCGCAGTTGTTTCGTTCCGGGATAAAATACAAGAAAATCGATCATTGAAGAAAGGGAATCCTGGTTGGAACGAATAGATGTCACCCCGAATGGGTCACCCGGGATAACCTTCCTGTCTGATGAAAACACATTCAAAGACAAGAACAATACCACGATCGCGATCGGAAACCGTAACAATTGTCCTTTCAAATTGCCTCTCCCTGATTGCTACCCCGAAGCCCGGATTTTTCGGGCCGGGCTTCAGAGTATATTGGCACGCCCGAGAGGATTCGAACCTCCGACACCCAGCTCCGGAGGCTGGTGCTCTATCCAGCTGAGCTACGGGCGCTTTGTCCTTTGGATAGCAGTTCTGAAGCAAGCTTTTTCTGAAGATCCCCCACGCCTCCCAACATCCTCGCCAGCTCCATGGTTCTTTTTCTTCCTTTGAGATCCATCGCAGTCGTTATTGTTCTCCCGTCCTTCACACTTTTTCGAATGAGTATGTGCTGATTTCCAACCGCTGCAACCTGAGGCAGGTGTGTTATACAAATTATCTGGTACCTTTCAGAGAGTTCTCTCATCTTGTCTGCAACAACGGCTCCCAGGTCAGCACCCAATCCAGAATCCACTTCGTCAAAGATCAATGTAGGGATTCCCCTTTCCCGTACGAGAAGTCTTTTGAGAATCAATGTGATCCTCGAAAGCTCTCCTCCTGAAGCTACATCCGACAAAGAATGAATTTCTTCCCCAACATTGGTTCTGATCATAAACTCTACACTGTCCCATCCTCCAGGGGTTAAATCTAGCTCATCAGAACCTTCCAGAAAAGCATTTATTTGCATCCTGTCTATATCTGTCCTGAAAAGAGCGCCTTTCATGCCCAGGCTCTGCAATTCCATCGTAACCTCAATATCTATCCTGCCGGCATGTTCTTTTCTCCGCAGGCTCAGTTCTTCCAGCACGGGGAGAAGCTCTTTCTTCAAGTTTTCCAGTTTACGTGAAACTTCAATGATGTCATCCGATCCATCTTTCAGAGTTTTCAGAATATCGCTGAGACTATTTTGCTTCTTGATCAATCCATCGCAATTAATGTTGAATTTCCGGCTTGCTCTCTGGATAGCGGCCAGTCTGTTCTGGAGATCCTCAATATCCTGCGGTTCGTCCGCAAGACCAGAAGCAGAAGATTCTATCTCCCGGGTTATCTCATTAAGCGATATCATCATCTCCGAAATACGCTCTTTGATGTCTCCCCATTTATCATCTATCGATGACAACCGATCCATTGCTCTTTCTGCAGCAGATAATTTATCCAGTATGGATTCGTCTCCATAGGATATGAGAAATCCTGATTCCTTCAGTGCGGATGCAAAATCGTTAAGGTTCTCCAGTTTCTTTATCCTCATTTCGAGATCTATATCTATTCCCGGTTCCAGCTTAAGAGCATCGAGTTCACATAACTGAAACCTGAGAAAATCCTCTCTTTCACTGTT
>CBDUUV010000103.1:0-8702 GCA_965370495.1 uncultured bacterium | reverse complement strand
CCTCAGCATAGCATGGGCGGTAACTGAATATCTTCTTGAAGAAGAAGGAAAAAAACCTAAAGCTCTTTTTGCTACTCATTTCCATGAACTAACCCAACTAGCTGAAAAATATCACAGGATCAGGAATATGAGGGTAGACGTACGGGAATGGGAAAATTCGATCGTTTTCCTCTACAGGATAATTGAGGGGAAAAGTGACAGGAGTTACGGAATCCATGTTGCGCAAATGGCTGGAATCCCATCAAAAGTCATCGAAAAAGCATGGATAATATTCAAATCTCTGGAAAAAACAAAAAACGGCCAAGATAATACGATTAAAGAAAGTCCTCTACAACCTTCTCTATTTAAAGAGACTCTTCCGGTCATCAAAAAATTGCAGGAAATCGATACTGATATTCTTACACCTCTTCAAGCGCTTCAAATCCTGTCTGAATTGCGCAAGATGTCGAATAACTCCCTATAATTGATATATGGCTTGACTCTTGCTATAATCCAATCGGAATGGTCTGTTTGTTGCATTATTTCGGGGTTAATCGTGGAAAAAGTAAACAATATAGCGATTCTTGGTGGTGGAGAGGACGAATTAAACATTCTGAGCGAGTTCCACCAGAATCCAGAATATAATATAATTGCTATCTACGACAAGAATCCCAAGGCAGTTGCTCTGGAAATAGCCGAGATTATCGGTATTCCGAAATTCAGTGACAAATCATTTATTTCCGAATTCAGAAAAGCAGATTACATCATAGTAACTGATAAGCGAAGGGATTATGAGGAAGAGATAAATCTTCTCAAACAGGAAAAACTCAAGATCATCAATCCATCAGAAGCTGTAACACGCCTTTCTATGGATGATTCAGGGGAATCTTCTGAAGCCTTGCCATGGCCGGCTCACCTCGAAGTGGCTCTGGAGTACATCAAAAGAATATCAGATCGAGGAAGACTTTTGAAGTGGCTGCTGGAGATCTCCGTCAGGTCGGTTGGAGCAACTTCGGGATCAATTATGCTGCACAGCGAAAAGGCTGAAGAATTGTACATAGGTTATGCCACCGGACTCAGCAGAAACGTAATCATAAATACAAGGCAGAAAATCGGAGAGGGGATAGCCGGCGAAGTAGCCGAATCAGGCATATCAAAGCTAATAAGTGATATACATGAAAATCAGCTCGATTCAAGAGAGAGAGAAAGACCACTGATTATTAGTGCAATATCAACCCCGCTGGTTTTCGAAAACCACCTGATCGGAGTGCTGAATGTTTCGACATCCAGGAGCGAAAAATTACTTGTTGAAGATGATGTTGCTACCATCGAACTACTAGCTTCCAAGATATCACCGATTCTGGAACAACATCTCAGAATCGATACTCAAAACATGCGTGATACTGAGTATCAGATAAGAAGTTGTCTGGAGTCTCTGTTCAGGTCTGAGTACGGGTTCTATGAAAAGTTCACGTTTTTGAGTTCCACGCTGGCTGAAAAACTCAATGCTGATACGGTAACCATCTATACGGCAACGGATGAAGGAGACTGGTTGATCCTTGGTGGAAGCGCGCAGCATATGCTATGTGCCGATAAAGCACCAAGGATATACTGCAGCAAGGGAAGCCTGGCAAAAGCTTATCTCAATGCCGAAGAAGTTATTTTGACCGAAGCCATTCATGACACTTCTCTGAAAATCAAGGCAAACAAGGATTCTATCACATCGATATATCTACCTCTTTTGCATAACAAGCCGCTTGGCGTGCTTGTTATTGAGTTTTCAATTCTTGCTGCGATGGAAAGATTTCTACAACTGAAGGATACCCTGTCCTTTCAGGTAGGGTTTTTCGTCCATTCACAACTCAAAGACCTGGACCAGTTCAGAAAAATAAAAGGATACGAGGACCTTTCAGCTCTAACTCCCCTTGTCATGGGCCTTGAATCGAACGCTGACAGGTTGAAACAGATACCCGGCATTCTATCTTCTCTTTTAAATGCTTCTATGGGCAGCTTTTTCTTTTCCAACGGAGAAATGGAATCGATCAATTATTTCAAATTCCCGGATGACGAACTAAACAGTAAGTCAAGAATAGAATACGACGATGAAATCAGGAAACGTACTCTTGAACTCGACAAGCCCGAGACGATAGGTTTTCTTCCGAAAAACATAGATACTTATAAAGAAATTCCAGCTTATCTGTCCGTTATCTCGTATCCGTTCCGGGTCGAGGGTGATTTCACAGCTGTCTACAACGGATACAACAAGGTACCACAGAGCCCTTTGGATTCTTCGATATTCGGGCATCACGAACTGATGATCCTGGACAAAATCCGGGACATCCTTCTCCCGATCCTTAAAAAGACAACTACGGCCCCAGATGAGAAATCACTCTCCGGCTTTCAGGGCTTGCTCAAGTCAAACCAGAAGATCTTTTTAGACCGGATAAATGAAGAGATTGAGAGGGCGAACAGATACCATCATGGCATTGCTCTAACTCTCTTTAAAATACATGGATTAGCCGGTTATTATAAAATATCTTCTGATCATGCACTTGAACTTGTCAACAACTTGAGCATCGGCCTGAGAAAGGAAGTGCGCAAAACAGACTATTTTTCCTGGATAGAAATTGATATTTTCGGAATCATTTCGCTCGAAAGCTACCAAAAAACCTCCGATCTGGAAAAAAGGATTATTGAAAATATCGACTCTCAGCTCAAGAAAAAAGGCCTTTTCGATAGTGAAAGGTTTTACGCTGATTCAGCTTGCACACTTTATCCGGGCGCGGAGGAAACAGCCCCGGAGCTTATCACCAAAGTTAAAAGCAAGTTGAAATAGAAGATACGGTCTTATACCTTTCGATGTTGCCCTTCAAACCATTGCTGTGGTATCTTACAGTTTCAAAACGAGATTATGTGTTACTGCAGTTGTTTTTAACCTGCAGAATCGAGTTGTATCGATATGAAAGGCTCGAATGGCAAGGATAAAAAGATTATCACCTGATACTACAGGCAAGATCGCTGCTGGAGAGATAATCGAACGCCCTGTAAATGTAGTAAAAGAACTTACAGAGAATGCTCTTGACGCGGCAGCAACCAGGATAAACATCGATATAGAAAATGGGGGCAAGTCGTATATAAAGGTATCAGATAATGGTATAGGAATACCGTGTGAAGAAATCGAACTTGCTGTAGAAAATTTCTCGACAAGCAAGATCAGTAATATCGAAGATATAATGAGGATCAAATCACTCGGTTTTCGGGGAGAAGCACTTGCAAGTATCCGTTCCGTCTCCAGGCTTGAAATCGTTTCAAGAACCCAGGGTGAGGATATGGGACGCGTACTTTCGTGGAGGGGCGCGGAGATCCTGGAAGATAATCGGATAGCTCGGGAACCTGGAACCGAAATTACTGTTTCCGATCTTTTCTTCAATCTACCCGCGAGAAAAAAATTTCTCTCAAGCAGTTCTTCCGAATCGAGGCGTATCACAGGATTGATCCAGGGATATGCCCTTGCATTTCCCGAAGTAGGATTCGCTCTGAAATCAAACGGGAATGAAACGCTTCATTATCCTGCATCTTCCATGGATGAACGCGTGGAGGTCGTTTTCGGGACCAGGGTTTTTTCCAATCTGAAATATTTCGAGAGTAATGTCGGACATCTGACAATATCCGGATATACTTCTCTCCCGGAATTGACTCGGGGCAACCGTTCGATGCAGCACATTTATATCAATAGACGCGCAATCAAAGACAGGGTCCTGGGACATGCATTACGACAGGCATATACTTCGCTTATACCTTCTGACCGGTTTCCAATTATTATACTCTTTATAGAAATCCCTCCTGATGAGATCGATGTTAATGTTCATCCAACCAAATCTGAAGTCAGGTTCCAGAATGAAAGAGAACTCCATAATCGTGTGGTATCGGTTCTGCGCGAAACTCTTCAGGGAAAAACCATATCTTTCAGTGAGAAAGTCGAATCCGTATACAAAACGATATTTCCTTCCGGTGATAGAGGAGAAAATACGACCTCCGAACATGGCCAGACCCCATCCCGGGAAATGCCTGAATCTTTATATCAGGGAGATGAAGCAACCGGACAACGTTCTGAATGGCTTTTCAGGGAATCGCCCGATTCGCTTTTTACAAACAGCCATGAAACGCAATCCTCTACCGTATCGGGTGGGTTATACTGGCAGCTGCATCAAAGCTATATCTTTATTCAGATAAGAGGAGGGATGGTCATAATCGATCAGCATGCCGCTCACGAAAGGATACTGTACAACCAGGCCAAGAATAACCTTTCGGGTGAAAAACCTGTCGTTCAATCCCTGCTTTTTCCGGCCACTCTCGAACTTACACATGAAGAATTCGATAATTTTGATAGACTTGCAGAACAACTTCCTTTACTTGGATTCGATGTAGAACCCTTTGGACAAAAGTCTATAATAATCAGGGGGATACCGGCTGGTGTCAGAAACTGGAGTGATGGAAAGCTTCTCCAGGATATCCTTGCTGAAAAAGGGGTTGGAAGAAACAGTATAGACGATTTTCTCAGAACATATGCATGCCGTTCAGCTGTCAAAGCCGGAGACAAATTGTCGAACCAGGAAATGGAAACCCTCACAGACCAGTTGTTTGCAACCGATTTTCCATTCAGTTGTCCGCACGGCAGGCCTACTATTCTCAGAGTGGGTCTCGAGGACCTTGACAAGAGGTTCCACAGGACTTCTTCCAGAAAGAAATAATGGATTCCATATTGATAATTGGCCCTACAGCTGTCGGGAAAAGTGATCTTGCTATCCGACTGGCCATGAAACTCGATGGGGAGATAGTATCTATAGATTCACGCCAGATTTACACCGGGCTTGACATAGGCACTTCTAAACCCTCGGAAGAAGAGAGACTCAAAGTCCCGCACCACCTTATTGATATTATTGGATTGGAGCAGAAACCTAATGCCTGGTGGTTTGCTACGGAAGCACGCGAAGCAATAGCAGGAATAATCGGACGAAAGAAAATTCCTATTCTTGTCGGAGGCTCGGGAATGTATCTACGGGCAGTTGTGGATGGTTTCTTCAAAATAGATCTCGATCCGCTCGACAGGAAAGATTTTGCCTCGAAGATACAGGGCATGGAAACCGTGGAATTATTCTCGAGATTGAAAGTTGTCGATGAGGAAAGCACCAGAAGAATCCATCATAATGACAGGTATCGTATTATTCGTTCACTGGAAGTATACGAATTGACGGGAACAACAATAAGCGAACACTTCAGGTGTCAGAGACAATCTTCAAAAGGCACACTTTCGCTCGATATCCTGAAAACAGGCCTGAAAATGGAGAGGCAGAAACTCAGAGATAAGATCGGAAACAGAACATTGCAAATGTTCAACTCAGGATGGATAAAAGAAGTAGATAGACTCCTTGAAAGTGGCGCTAAGGCTTCGTGGCCCGGCATGAAGACGCTGGGGTACCCGGAGGTGATAAGTCACCTGGGAGGATTTACCGGAAAAGATGAAATGATCAACAGAATCATTACTCAAACCAGGCAATATGCCAAGAAACAGATGACATGGTTCCGGAAGGAATCAGATGTGAACTGGATTGATATGGATCAATACGAACCTTTCGATATAATCCTCAAGGCTCTTGACAGTGAGGGGTGAAACTGATATTTTTCAAGCTGATAGGAACAAAAGCGGGCATAACTCAGCTGGTAGAGTATCAGCTTCCCAAGCTGAAGGTCGCGGGTTCGATTCCCGTTGCCCGCTCCATATGAACTTTATTTCCCTGCAAGGCGTAATAACTTGCGGGGATTTTTGCAGGTGGCAGTGATGTCGGTTCGAATCAAGGAAATTTGTGGCAGGAAGGGATTTCTCAAACCAGGTGACGAGATTCTTTATGTCGGTCCCAACGAGGTAAAAGACCAGCTGGATATTCTTTATCTTACCGCAGGAGAGGGTTCTGGTCTTTTCGTTATTCGACGCAGTAACGGTAAAATAGTGAAAAGGCGACTGCGCTTTGAAACATTCGAAAATTACATGCTGTCTTTCGAAGAAATGAGTTTCATTAATTGCCGCAGCAAGTGCATATTCTGTTTTGTCGACCAGATGCCTTCCGGCATGAGAGAGACTCTCTATCAAAAAGACGACGATTACAGGTTAAGCTTTCTTTTTGGTAATTATGTGACACTTAATGATATATCCGATGAAGAAATTGACAGGATCATCAGGTATAATTTATCCCCGATCTATATTTCAGTGCATTCTACAGAAAATAGAAACAGGGAAAAACTTTTCGGCAGACCACTTAAAACCGGGATCCTGGAAATATTGAAATCGCTTGCTGATAAAGGAATACTCATTCACTGTCAGATCGTACTGGTCCCGGGTATAAATGACGGTTTAGTACTGGAAAAGACGGTAGACGATATTTACGGGTTATATCCAGCTTGCAGATCTGTTGCTATTGTTCCGGTAGGGCTTACGCGTCACAGGAAGGGATTGTATCCTCTCGAGAGATTTACTGCGGTAAAAGCAAGGCAACTTCTTGGCTGGGTCGACATGAAGAGAAAAGCTTTTAGGCAAAAGAGCGGAGACGATCCTTTTCTCTTTCCATCAGATGAATTATATCTTCTGGCTGGAAAGAAGCTTCCTGAAACGGAAGACTACGGGTCATTTGACCAGCTTTCGAATGGTGTCGGTATGTGCAGGCTTTTTATCGAAGATATCGAGCGAAATGCTGTTTTTCTGATGCAGAAAGGAATAAGCAATATTGAAATGACCGTTGTTACCGGGACACTCGGCGCAAAGCTCATAAAAAAATATATAGCGCCTGTCCTGAAAAATACGTTGCCAGGACATCGAATCAGGTTTGTCAGCGTTAGAAACCGTAAGTTTGGCAGCACGGTGGGAGTTTCGGGGCTGTTAACAGGAGAAGATATTATAGATGCAGTAAAAAAATCAGGAAAGGCCAAGGGATGCCTCGTCTTGCCACCCAACTGTGTTAATTATGATGGCGTTCTTCTCGACAATATGACAACGGAAGAAATAGGAAAACGACTTGGAGTAAATGTGTTAATCCCGGAAAGTAATTTTCTTGAAAAACAGGTAATTCTCGCGTGCGGAAGAAAAGAGGTATTATTATGAAACGATTTTCGACCGTGGCAATTATAGGAAAACCCAACTCCGGCAAATCAACACTTTTCAATCGGATCACAAAATCCAGAAAAGCTATTACT
Source organism: uncultured bacterium (assembly GCA_965370495.1). Lineage (GTDB taxonomy): Bacteria > Krumholzibacteriota > Krumholzibacteriia > Krumholzibacteriales > Krumholzibacteriaceae > Krumholzibacterium. The sequence goes on along the minus strand of CBDUUV010000103.1, from coordinate 1,478 downwards.
CACGAGATGCCGGGAGTAACAAGGGACAGGATGGAGGAAAGGACGGTCTGGAACGGAGTAGAATTCAGAATCGTGGATACCGGAGGATTTTGTCTCAATGGAGAAGACCCGCTTCAAAGCCAGATTACGGATCGAATAAGAAGAACCGTAAGCGAATCAGCCATAGTTATCTTTCTCGTTGACGTGGATACCGGGCTTACATTCGAAGACGAAAGTCTCTTGCGTACTTTACGGGAAGACAGGGACAAGGTGATCCTCGCTGTCAATAAGGTGGAAAGCAACCAGGACAAACTGGATGCGAACGAGTTTTACAAGATGGGATTCAGTAATATTCATTTAATAAGCTCGGTCCACGGTCATGGGATAGGCGATCTTCTGGACGAGATAGTTTTACGCCTGCCAAAAAAACCGGAACCTCGCGAAGAAAATACCGATCTGGCCATATCCATAGTGGGGAAACCGAATGTCGGAAAAAGTTCTCTGTTAAACACGCTCATAGGAGAGGACCGGCATATTGTTTCAGAAGAACCAGGTACAACGAGGGACGCAATCAATCTGAGAATGAAGTATCACAACAAGGAAATTGTTCTTATTGATACTGCAGGAGTAAAACGCAAATCAAGAACAGAGAAAGGGCTTGATGTTATCAGCAGCCTGAAAAGCCTGCAGAGTATAAGAGACGCGGAAATTGTGCTTATAATCCTCGACGCCTCCAGAAATGAAATCTCAAGACAGGATACAAAAATTGCCGCTGCTGCTCACAAAGCGAAGAAGGGGGTAATACTTCTTCTCAACAAGTGGGATCTTGTCTCAAAAGATAACAAAACTGTCGGAGAATATGTCGAAAAAGTAAGGCGAGCCATGCCATTTTTCTCATATGCTCCTGTATTGACCATTTCAGCCACGAAAGGAACCCGGGTTTCCCGAATATTCCCACTCTGTTTCCACATACAGGAGGAGAGGCGGAAAAAGATATCGACATCAGAACTGAACAAACTTCTCGCAGAAGCTACATCTTCAAATCCTCCTAAATTTCACAAACACGGAACCGGAAAAATCTATTACGGGACCCAGACAGGCACTGAACCTCCCACCTTCACCCTTTTTGTGAACAAATCACTCTATTTCCCTCGTTCATATATCCGTTATCTAAACAACCAGGTAAGAAATATGTTTACCTTTGAGGGAACAGCGATTAGAATCACCCTTAAGTCCAAGGAGTGATTACAATGGATCAGATATGGAAAACAGTATTCATCGTCCTGTCCTGCTATATTCTGGGAGCAATACCATCGAGCTATATCATGGGTATGCTGGTGAGGAACATTGACCTGCGCAGGCACGGAAGTGGTAACCTTGGAGCTGCGAATACATTCAGGGTTCTGGGTGTAAAGGCTGCTGTTCCTGTACTGCTTTTCGATGTTGGAAAGGGTTTTCTGGCAGTGAAGATTGTGTCGATTATGGGACTGGAACATTTT
>CBDUUV010000102.1:0-8794 GCA_965370495.1 uncultured bacterium | reverse complement strand
ACTGTCAGGATCGATATTAACGGCAAATTCCTCTATCCTGACACCATTAACAAAAACACTTCCTTTCCTTATCAGATCCTCGACTTTCCTTCTGGAACCAAGGCCTGATGCGGCAAGAAAGCGGTTGATTCTCATCCTGGCGCTCATTCCGGATCAGTTTGAAGCCCATCCTTCATTCCGGATACGGACCCATCCGCATCCTTCAATACGTTTGTTTCCTCAGAAAATGACGAATTGTCTTCAGGTTCTGAATCGGATTCTCTGGTCTCTGTATCTCCGTTATCGATACCGGTGTTTATTTCCGCAGCGCTATTTAGCTCTGAAACCGGTTCAAAATCGGATGGTTGCGGAATCAGACTGATCCTCTCGATGTTCTTTTCAAGTTCTTCAGCACTGGGCAAGTCGCGGTAATCCCTGAGTCCAAGATATTCCAAAAATTTGTTTGTGGTCGAATAAAGATACGGTTTCCCGATCCCTTTTCCACGCCCGGTTATAGTGATGAGCTCCTTGTCTATCAGCGTTGAAAGAACACCATCGCAGTTTACTCCTCGTATAGCTTCAATGGATATTCTGCTGACAGGCTGTTTGTATGCGACAATGGCGAGTGTTTCCAGAGCAGCTTGTGAGAGTTTTGTTTTTCTCCGGCTTTTAAAAAGCAACGCAACTTTTGACTCGTATTCAGGAAGTGTAACCAGCTGATAGCCTCCGGCTATCTCGACAACGCCAAAACTTCTGTTATGCTCCCTGTAAAATCCTTCAAGAGCCTTGATAGCATTCTTTACAGACTTTAAAGATGCCGTGTCAGTCATAGATGAAAGCCGGCCTGCTGACAGTGGAGCGTCCGAGGCAAACAGTAATGCTTCAATTTCATTTTCCAGTTTCTTCAGCTCTGTTTCATTGTTACGCAGAGATTCCATCTAGATTTCTTTCTTCAATTCCGTCCTTCATTTTCCCCGGTCTATATAGCCAGATATCATTTCCATTGCTCATCTGTCTGGCTGCCAGGTCCCCTGTTTTAACCATTTCGAGCAATGCCAGGAAAGTAATTATGACTTCAATTTTGTCAAAAACACCTTTGAAGAGTTCAGAAAAAAGGATTTCTGACCGTTTGCGGATACTTTCCCTGATCAATTCCACTTTTTCCTCTATTGTAAATGCCTCTTTCTCGATCCGGTAACTGACCTGGTTCTTTAACTCGTCCATCACTTTTCTGAAAGCATCAACGAGATCAAAAACAGAAACTTCCATTTTTCTGTCTTCCAGAAGAGAAATATCTCTGGGAGGTTTTACAGAAGGTCTTGAAAAGACTTTTTTCCTGTCCATTTCCTTTTCAGCAAAATGAGTCGCAGCTTCCTTGTATTTTCTGTATTCGATAAGATTTCTGACAAGATCTTCTCTTGGATCCTCTTGTTCCTCCTCTTCTTCGTACCTGCGGGGCAGGAGCATCTGAGCCTTTATACGCATAAGCGTTGCAGCCATGACGAAAAATTCCCCTGCCAGCTCGAGTTTCAGGTCACTCATTACGTCGATATATGAAAGATATTCCCTGGTTATATGAGAAATGGGTATGTCGTATATATTGATCTTGTCCCTGCGAATAAGATGCAACAGAAGATCAAGGGGGCCTTCGAATTGTTCAAGATGTATCTGGTATATCATATATATTTATGTCCATCTGTATATATATTCACATCAGGAGGTTTTCCGCTCTCCACGTGCCTTATAGATATGATAATGCTAAGAGAAAGTGGCATAAGTGTCAACTCTTTACTTTGCGCATCTAACCCCTCGGGTGAAATGTTTTGTGTACCTCTAGAAGGTAGTCCATATTAAGTTTTGTGTATATCTGTGTAGTAGAAATGCTCGAATGGCCGAGAAGTTCCTGCACTGCCCTGAGATCCGCTCCGCCTTCAAGCAGATGCGTTGCAAAGGAATGCCTGAGTGTATGAGGAGTTATAGTAGATGGAAGGCCAGCAATTGCGGCATACTTCTTTATTATCTTCCAGAAGCTTACCCTTGAGATCGGTGATCCTCTGTAATTGAGGAATACATATTCCGAATCCCTCTCCTTGAGGAGTTTCACCCTTGACCCTTTTATGTACCTTTCAAGGCTTTCTTCCGCTTTTCTTCCATATGGAACAATACGCTCCTTCCCACCCTTGCCCCTTATTCTTACGAGCCTGAGAACGCTATCAATCGATTCCATTTTGAGACCGCATATCTCGGAAGCCCTTAACCCTGTAGAATAAGCTATTTCCAGCAGGGACGAATCTCTCAAGCCAAGAATGCTTCCATCCGGAGATGAAAGCAGCATGTCAGTTTCTTCACGGGAAAGGACAAATGGTATCTTGCGTACAGCTTTTGGTGATGATATCCTTTCCACTTCGAGGTTCTTTATCGCACCCTCAAGGTACAAGAATCTATGAAAACCCTTGATGGCACTTAGAATCCTCGCTCTTGACGATAGAGAACGATCTTTTATGATTTTTGCCGAGAATGCGAGGCTTGAATCAAGTGTTATCCTGGAGGGCAAAGCAACATCCAAACCCTTAAGATACTTGATGTATTCCTTTAAATCACCACTGTATGCATTAATTGTTAATGCACTTAGACCTTTTTCGACTGCGAGGTAATCCAGGTAGAGCTCGATCAAAATCTCCAGCTCTGAGCGTTTATCCTTTTTTGTGAAGGTACTTATAGATCTTTTGCCCAATTTTCCTTCCTATCCCGGGGACTGTTTCTATCTCTTCGGCCGACGCATTCCTGATAGATTCAATGCTACCGAATCTGACCATGAGAGTCATCTTTCTTTTTTTACCTATTCCTTCTATACCGTCAAGCTCAGATTTTCGAAGACCTTTTCGCCTGAGTTTCCTGTGGTATTCTACAGCAAAACGGTGCGCTTCATCACGCATTCTCTGAAACAGTCTCAAAACGCTGCTTCTCCTTGAAAGACAGATTACGTTATTGTGCCCGGCCATGTAGATCTCTTCATTCTTTTTCGCGAGCCCGATGATTGGAATTTCACTTATGCCGGCATCAAACATGGCATTGATTGCTGATGATACCTGCCCTCTTCCCCCATCAACAAGGATCAGGTCCGGACGCCTGCTTTTTCCTGTATTCAGAATTTTCAATCTTCTTTGAAGGACTTCTTGTATCATAGAGCAATCATCCGCTCCTGCTACATCCCGGATGCGGAAATGCCTGTACCCGGATTTGTCGGGTTTGCCATTCTCGAATGTGACCATCGATCCGACTGCCTGGGCGCCCTGAATATTAGAGATATCATAAGCTTCTATGCGGAAGGGAGTGTTCGGAAGCCCGAGTGTTTTCTTAACTTCACCGAGCAATTCAAAAACTTCTGATTTTCTTCCTTTTTTAGAGATCAGTTTCATAGCCGCATTTTTTCCGGCCAGCTTGATCAACCGTTTTCTGTATCCCTTTTTCGGAATTTTGATGGAGACCTGACACCCCGTTTTTTTACTCAGCCATTTCTGAAGTATTTCGAGGTCCTCAGGCTGTTCCTGCAGATAGATTCTTTGCGGTATATCTGTAGCAGAATGATAGTAAAGTTGTAGAAACGATGTTAGAGCTTTTGTATTAACAGCATTTCCCTTATCCGGAATCAAAAACGATTCAGAACCAAGGATTTTCCCTTCCCTTACTTTCATTATCACTCCACAGGCTGCATTTCCCTCGATTGCCAGAGCGACTATATCCTCGTCAGCGCCTCCAACTTCGACGGCGTGCTGTTTCTCGCTTATCTTCCCGATCGCTATTATCTGGTCTCTCACAACAGAGGCTTCTTCGAACCTTTGTTCTTTTGACAATGATCGCATTTTTTTTTCAAGAAGCTTGTGAAGGGACTTGTTTCTGCCTTTGAGAAATAAACTTACCTGCCTGACGGTCTCTGAGTAATCTTCGTAGTTCACATTTCCAGTGCAGGGGCCGGAGCATCTGCCTATCTGGTAATTCAAACATTCACGCGGCCTATTTTTCCTGAATACATTGCCGGTGCAGTCTCTCAATGGAAATATGGATTTAATAAGTTTGAGAGCTCTCCTGACAGCGGCAACGTCAGTATATGGCCCGAAATATTCAGAACCATCATTTTCAACTTTTCTTACAAATCTTATCCTGGGGAACTTTTCATACGTTGTAAGCTTGAGATACGGATACCTCTTGTCGTCTTTCAGCCTTATGTTGTATTTAGGTCTGTATTCCTTGATAAGGTTACATTCAAGTATCAAAGCCTCTATTTCGTTGTCGGTAGCGATATAATCGACTGTTTCAACTTTCCCGGCAAGCATTCTTGTTTTCTGGTCAAGGTTATCGGGTGAATGGAAATAACTGCGAACTCTGTTCCTGAGCATCTTTGACTTGCCCACATAAAGGACTTTCCCCCTCTCGTTCTTCATGATATAGACTCCGGGAGAATCAGGGATCTTTCCGAGATCGATTTTAATTTTTTCTTTATGGTTGCTTGACAAAAGTTTTTCCTTATATTATGTTATCGAACCGTTGGAGGTGATAATCAAATGCCGAATCATAAGTCAGCATGGAAAAGTTTGCGCCAGAACGCTAAAAGACGCGAAAGAAATAAAGCGCACAGATCCTTTCTCCGTAAGGCTGTCAAGGCTTTCAGAGCTCTTGATAACTCCGGGGAAGCGAAGAAGCAATTCCCCGGAATGGTCTCGACCATCGACAAATCCGTACAAAAGGGAATCATCCATCACAGAACAGCCGCTCGGATGAAATCAAGGCTTTCAAAAAGAACAATAGAATCCTAAACATCTGTGATTTCGAGGATCTTATCAAGGACATCTCCGACAGGTATATCTTCCACCTGTCGGGTTGACCTGTGGAATAACTCGACCTTGCCATCCTTAAGCTTTCTGCCTATCGTGACCCTCAATGGCACACCGATGAGCTCAGAATCCTTGAACTTGACACCCGGGCTCAGGTCCCTGTCATCCATAAGAACTTCCACGCCCTTCTCGAGCAAGCTTTCTTCAAGTTTTATCGCGGCATCCATCACATCAACGTCACTTGTATTGACTGGAAGTATTATGACATGAAATGGAGAAATGGATTCCGGCCACACGATTCCGTCATTATCGTGCTTTTGTTCAATCACGGCAGCTACCATCCGGCTGACCCCGAATCCGTAACAACCCATTATGAACGGGTGGCTTTCACCTTTTTCATCAAGAAAAGTAGCGTTCATGCTTTTCGAATATTTTGTCCCCAGTTTGAAGATATGCCCCACTTCTATTCCACTATTGATTTTCATATTTTCCCCACAAGATGGACATTTATCCCCATCGCGTGCCATCACAAAGTCGTTAAATCCGTCTATTTTAAAATCACGTCCTGCAATCACACCAACAAGATGAATATCATTCTTGTTAGAGCCAACGATCATACTGGAGTATCTTCTGATAAGTTTGTCGGCATGGATGATAGTTCCTTCGGGAAGGCCGACAGGCCCTGAATATCCTACGGGTCCTCCGGTCAGTTCCTCGATCTCACCGGCTTCCAGGAATCGTACGGCAGGATCATCCAGAATCCTTGCCAGTTTTATATCGTTGACTTCCCTGTTACCCGGAATAAGAACGGCTACCTTTTTCCCCTTCGAATCGTACAAAAGTGTCTTGACTATCTCCACCGGAGAAACTTTTAGAAACCTGGAAACGTCTTCCACAGTCGACGCACGTGGTGTATCCATTTCCACGTATGGTGCCCCGTCGTTATTCCCTCTCTCATTGTTTTCTTCTATAACAGAGGCTCTTTCGAGGTTAACAGCATAACCGCACTTGCAGCTGAGTATCCTGTCTTCACCATTTTCAGCAAGAACCATAAACTCATGCGATTCATTTCCCCCGATATAGCCAGATTCAGCTTCGACCACTCTGTATTCCAGCCCGCACCTTTCGATGATCCTCCTGTACACCTCTTCGATCCGCCTGTATGTCGTCTCGAGGCAGCTTTCATCTGCATGAAAACTGTAGGCATCTTTCATTATAAACTCACGTGCGCGCATTACACCGTATCGCGGTCTTATCTCGTCTCTGAATTTAGTCAGTATCTGGTAAAGACACTGTGGAATGTCCCGGTAGCTCCTCATTTCATCCCTGGCTACCAGCGTTATGACTTCCTCATGAGTTGGTCCAAGTGCAAAAACCCTTTTTCGTCCATCCACCAGTTTAAACAGTTCAGGCCCAAAACTCTTCAAACGGCCACTTTCTCTGTATATCTCTTCCGGATGAAGTATAGGCATAAGTACTTCCTGACAACCAACTTTGTCCATTTCTTCGCGAATGATTTTTTCGATTTTCCTGAGAACCCTGAATCCGAGAGGCAGAAATGTATAGACACCCGATGTCAGTTTCTTGATCAATCCTGCACGAAGCATAAGAATGTGGCTTGGAATCTCCGCGTCCCTTGGGTTTTCCTTCAAAGTGGGAATACAACTTTCAGACCAGCGCATACCTTCCTCTTCCTGTAACAAAAGATACCAATATCAATAAAAATACTGTATTCATATATAGTAAATATACTAAACTAATCTGTCTAAATATACAAGATTGAAGTAAGCTGGCCATCAATGGCCATTATACCGGTGAAAAGGTTGAAGTATGCCGATTGATTTCCTCGAAATGATTGATGAAGGGGTCGTGCTTTTTGATGGTGCTATGGGCACTATGCTCTATGACTATGGCATTTTCATAAACAGGTGTTTCGACGAGATAAACCTTTCTGATCCTGCTCTGGTCGAAAAGATCCACAGGGAATATGTTTCTGCCGGGGCTGATGTGATCGAAACAAATACTTTTGGTGCAAACAGGTACAAACTGAAGCTTCACGGGTTCGACTCGAAACTCAGAGAAATCAATGTGCAGGGAGCGCTGATCGCCAGGAGATCGGCTTTGAAAAACGTACTCGTTGCCGGGGCTATCGGCCCTCTCGGAATAAAGATCGAGCCCTGGGGTCCGACTTCAGAAGAAGAAGCAGAAGAAGCTTTCCGCGAGCAGGCAAACGCACTTCTTGAGGGAAAAGTCGACCTGTTTATTCTCGAGACCTTTTCCGATCTCAATGAGATCCGCCAGGCGATCAAAGGGATCAACAAGGAATCAAAGCTTCCTGTTGTTGCACAGATGACGCTTCAAAAAGACGGTTTGGGTATGTACGGTACAGATCCCGGAGAGTTTGCAGCCCGTTTAAGTGAATGGAAAGCAGATGTTATCGGCGTAAATTGTTCGGTAGGTCCGAAACTCACGCTGGAAGCTGTTGAGAAACTGTCAGCAGTTGTTAAAACTCCCATTTCCGCTCAACCGAATGCGGGTATCCCCCAGAATGTGGATGGAAGAAATATCTACCTGGCATCACCGGAATACATGGCTGAATATGCCCGCCGTTTTGTGACAGCTGGAGCCAGTGTGGTAGGTGGCTGTTGCGGCACAACACCTGAACACACGAAGGCCATGCGGAATGCATTAAGTTCTGTTAGGCCTGTTAGACATGCTGTCTCGATTTCCTTTCCAGAAACCTCTGCCCATTCTGAAAATATCTCCGTTCCCATGTCTGAAAAATCGATTCTCTCAGCTAAAATAGCCAGGGGCGATTTCGTGCGACTCGTTGAACTCGTTCCTCCGCGGGGGTGTGATCCATCCAGCGTGATACGGTCCGCCGTCAATCTCGCACAGGAAGGTATCAATGCCGTTAACATACCTGACAGTCCAAGAGCTTCATCCAGGATGAGTCCGCTGGCAATGGCAGTGTTGATTGAAAAGGAAACCGGTATGGAGACGATTCTCCATTACTGTTGCAGAGACAGGAATATCCTTGGCATGCAATCTGATATCCTGGGAGCACATGCGTTAGGCCTCAGAAATATCCTGATCATAACAGGAGATCCTGTCAAAGCAGGAGATTACCCCGATGCTACTTCAGTTTTCGAGATCGATTCAATAGGCCTGACAAACCTGGTCCATAGTCTCAACAGGGGACGTGATATAGGAGAGCATGAGTTCGGGGAGCCCACCTCTTTTCTGATCGGCGTAGGTGTTAACCCCGGGGCTACCGATTTCGAGATGGAGATCGATCGTTTACACTGGAAAGTCAAAGCTGGAGCCGAATTCGCGATTACGCAGCCTGTATTCGATCTTGAAGTTTTCGAACGTTTCCGTTCACGAATCGTATCACTGAAAATACCGATCATAGCCGGTATATGGCCTCTCACCAGTTATAAAAACGCTGAATTCATGAATAATGAACTTCCAGGGGTATCTGTTCCCGATAATATTATGAAGAGAATGAAGAAGGCCGGCAGCGGAAAAGAAGCTATGGAAGAAGGAGTTCGTATCTCTGTAGAGGTACTCGAAAACCTTTTGCCGAATATTGCCGGAGCGCAGGTAAGCGCTCCTTTCAACAGGTATTCACTTGCTCTTGATGTCTTTCGTGGAATCCAGGGGCTTGTTTGACTCAAGAGACTTCATCAGAACCAGCAATGAATTCAATAACGGCCACCCTCAGCGGGATAGCTGATTTCAAGTGATATCAGAGATAATTCGAAAGAGAAAAATGCCCGCTGAATGTGACGACAGCGGGGCCGCTCAGGTAGCAGTTTTTGGCACCATTATCATTCAGTTCAAATTCGACTTCCAGGAAATCTCCGCCGGAAGTTTCGCATATTACTGGTGAAGAAATAAGCCCCATGTGTGACGTTATCACGGAAACAGCAACGGCACCCGTTCCACAAGCTGAAGTCTCCACTTCTACTCATCTTTCT
>CBDUUV010000101.1:0-8983 GCA_965370495.1 uncultured bacterium | reverse complement strand
CCCAAACGATAAGATCAATTTTCATAGGGTGTGGCTCCACCTTTGAATAGAATGGACAATCCGGCACTTGAAAAAGGCACGTGTTATCTCAAAAGAACCATTTTCATGTTCTTCTCGAATCCCTTCGCCTTCATCCTGTAAAAATACACTCCGCTCGCCACAGTCGAGCCGGTATCGTTGAGCCCGTCCCAGGCCGATTTGTGTCGGCCGGCATCCCGAACTTCGCTGACCAGTGTCCGCACAAGCCTGCCAGAGACATCGTAGACCTTCAGTGATACATGCCCCTTGCGGTTGAGGGCGTAGTCTATCGTCGTGACCGGGTTGAACGGGTTGGGGTGGTTCTGCGCCAGCATGGTGGCCACCGGTATATCCGAGCCGGTAATATCTTCATTGGTATCACTCTCTGTAAACTGCAGCAGATCAGCCAGGAATTCGTTTCTTGCGAGCGTTGCTCCATTACCGTTCCTTATGTACATGAAGCTGTGGCCGACCCAGACCGTTCTTGCAGTAAACCCGGCAAGGTTCGTCTGCTCGTTCGATATTCCGATATAGTAATCAGTTTCATTGCACGATGGCAGCTGGAGCGCGTACTGGCCCGATCCCGTTTTCTCCAGGACATCGAAGTCGTTGATTCCCGGGCAGCCGCCAAAGATGTAACAGGACAGCCCGGCGAAAATACCGGTTCCGGTCACATGGGGTATCGGGACCCCGCCCCCGTCAAATCCACCTGTCATATCGAAGTAGCTATCGTTTACCAGCGATACTTCGGCTATGGCAAGAAGCGCCGCTGCGGAAGCCGAACTGGACAATGTAAGTTCCGAAGCGATATTGTCGCCGAAAACGTACAGGCCGGTCTTGTGGGGAGAATGCTGCAGCCAGTCGACAAGCATCTGGCAATCGTCGCTTTTGTTGTTAATACCGTCGGAGATAGTACACCCTGACAGGTCACCCGAATCCCAGAAGATCGTATTGTACGCTGTTCTCAGCTGAAGCTGTCTGGCCCTGCTCCCAGGGCCGTTGCTCACGCATGAAGAGGGGCTGTTAACGTCATACCGGTCCGGCATCTGTGAAATGACCGCGTCAAATGACGGATCGACATAGATCTGAACGATACCCTCATTTGTCCCCCGCCCGTCATAATCGTCGACGAACAGTATGCCCGTATTCAGCGTAGGCAGACACGTGAACTCGAAGAGATAGCTCCCGTTGTAATACGGGTAGTCGCCTACCGTCTCCGCGTCTTTGGGAAGTGTCGCGCTTTTGCCAACGTTATCGAAGGCTTTGAAGTAGTACTCGATCATGTAGCCGCGGGTGAATAGCGAGTCGTTAAGATCGAACGCGTAAATGCCCCGAATCGGTGTGCCGCCCGCTGTTTTCGCCGAATCGCCCTGGATTATGGTCCATGTCCCGTCGTCGCTCAGATAGCTTCCGTACGTTCCCTCCAGGGACGGCCCCGCGAGCTGAGCGGGCTTGAGCCCGTCATCGGCTATATACGTGCATTTTGCATGCATATATATTCTCGGTCCGTTCCCGTCCTCCGCGATTCCCCCGCCAAGCGGTGAATCGCACCGGATGGCGATCGAGTCGCCCGGATGGATCCAGGGGTCGCCTGTCCAGCATATATCGTTGGCCATATCGGCCCTCACCCAGCTTTCCATGTTGTCTTCATCCGAAGGGAAGTTATCCTGGAAAAGATCCAGCCCGCGCCAGGAGAATTGCGGCCCGTCCGTCTTGAAGCGCTTGATCGAGATATTGTCGAAGTACGGCGAGCTGGTGTGCTCGGCGCAGTCTCCATACACAAGACCCCATACATCGCACATGTCCATAACGGTCAGCATGATCTGAATCGTATCGGCATTGCCAACCAGGTCGCTTATGATGTTCTCTTCGAAATGGTAGTTTTCGTCGGTGCCGTAATATCCGAATCCGCGGTCTTCCCACCCCTGCGGGCAGCCGTCCACAATATCTCGCACCGCCCAGTTGTAGAAGACAACGTTTGCCAGGGGAAGATATTTATAGCTGGTAAAGTTCAGGTAGCATCCCCCGAGGTCGGGGAGATCGGCAGGCGGTATCGGCACGTCCTGATTTTCGTCTCCTGCGCTGGTATACAACCTCATATCTATAGGCGGCGAGATAACCGATTCTCTCTGGCAGTATTCTTCACCCTCTAATTCTCCACCGCACCATGGCGTCCAGTACTGCCCGGGGAAAGTCGGGTCGGGAAAGGTCGTCTTGTTGAAGAACACGATCTGCGAACTGAAGTTCCTGTTGCACGGGTCCCTGTCCAGAAGGTTGTTCCACAGGCTTGAGTAGAGGCCCATCGAGTTCGCTACGTCTGCGTGCCAGAAAGCGGTGGTCTTGTCACCGACGGAGGAAGATTCGAAATCCTCAAAATCTATCTGACCGTCTATGTCGCTGATTGTTATACTGTCGATTATTGCTGCCCCGTCGGTGTTATACAAACCGTCCTCGTTGCTCCACGCGCCATCGGAGGTGAAGTGGAATCGCAGCTTCGTGAATACGTTATACGGAACGTATGTAATCGAAACCGTTGTGTCGGCGCGGCCGTCGAAACTTGCAAGCTCGATCCATGCCGACAGAAAGTACGGACTGTATTCAACCGTCAGATAGTCGTACTCAGGTTCGGAATCTATCATTCCCTTAAAGGAGATTGTTACCGTTCCCCTGAAATTGAACGGATCGGTTTCGAAGCTCTGGTCCCAGGAATTGCCGTAGCCGGGCGCGGCTGACCAGCTGCACATATACCAGTCGTTGCCGGGACGCGCCCCGCACCAGAGAGATTTCGAGCCTTCGAGCGAAACGAGCCTTCCGTAATTTCCGCCGCCAAGGTCTGTGAAATCATCGACATGAAAGAACGTGTCCGGCTGTGCCGTCCCGTCTTTCCTCGTCCAGCCCATCCAGTTTTGTATACCGAAGGAATAATTCACGAGAGTGTAGGTGTCGACCGATGCGGGAGCCATCATGAATCCCGTTGCCTCGAGCAGGTCCCCGGGGTAGTCATGCCTCGACCAGCTCTGCTTGATATGCATACGCTGTTTTTCAGGCTCCCTTGCCATGGGAGCGTCCAGAGATGTGACGATTAAAATGAAAACGGAAAGAAACAGTACAGTCTTCCGCATGATACGTCCCCCTCTTTTCATTATGCAGAACTGGCCCCATTCTTCGCGCAGTGATGCGAAGTGAGAGAGGACCATTAGCTATCCGTCAAAACCGATTGGCAGTAGGGTGGGGCGTATAAGCATCTCTGCCATTATTATCCAGAAAACCAACTATCTACCCGAAAAGGCCGAAGATACATCTGCCGCCGCCCGGATAACGGAATTATGAACATTCATTTAACTTATAGCACAAATTTCGTCATTTTTCAAGTATTTATCCCTCCCTTTGGCTTTGATGTGGCCCACGACAGGTCTTTTGTTCTTGATGCATCAGGAGGTGACAGTAATACAAGTCATTTTGCCTCGCCTCTCAGCCAGGCTTTCCGCTCTTTCTCGGGGAACTTCTCGATCGCGTAGCGCAGCATCGTGCGGGGCATATCTTTGTAATGCTTCTTCAGGAATACCCTTTCGACAGCGCCGTCGCGGTTGCCAATTTCCCTGAGCATCCAGCCGACAGCCTTGTGGATCAGGTCCTCGCTGTCGTGGAGCAATATCTCCGATATAGCGAGCGTGTCGGCAAAGTCTCTGTTTCTGATAAAATGATACGTTGACATGATGGCGATTCTTCGCTCCCACAGGCCGCGGGATTTCGCGAGGCGGCACAGCACTTTTCTACTCCTGTCCTCGAGCCAGGGGCCAACGATGAGATGCGCCGAGCTATCAACCAGGTCCCAGTTGTTCACCCGGTGGGTGTTTGCCAGATAGGCCTTGTAGATAGTCGCTTTTTCCTTGCCGGTTCCCTTGCGGAATTTCTCCACCATCAAGAGCAAAGCGAAAAGCCGTATCTCGTGAAAAGGAGACAGTAGCAGTTCCAGCGCCGTCTCGACGGAAAGTGTCTTGAGCTTCTTCACCTTCGCCCTGAGTATGGGTACCCGGATGCCGAGAAAACGGTCGCCTTCCCCGTATTCGTTCTTGCCCGTCTTGAAGAAACGCTGTGAATGTTCTGCAATCGTGGGATCGCCCAGGGCTTTGAGAGCCCTGCTTATCTCTCTCGCTTCTTTTTTCATTTCCATGTGGACAGTATATATTTTCTCTGGAAATATCGCGAGTAATTAAGGATAAGAATTTCGATTTTTTTCTATAAGCTTTCCGCTTGAAGTGTGGGCGTATGTGAGGTACAATGCATTCAATCGCTTGAACATTTTAACGACAAATCATAACCAGAGGAGAGTGTTGCATGAAGGTTTGTAAAACACCGTACATGCTGGCATTTTTATTGATTCTTTTTATCGCAGTCATGGCCGGCTGCAATAATGAAAAGAATCTTGTTTGTCCCGACAGGTGTGATCCGGTCGTCCCCGATCCCGATATCCAGAACATCTGGCCCAACGAGGACGGAACGTCATGGCATTACGATATCGTTCAACGAAACTGGGGTATCCCGGATATGGTTTACTGGCCTGCGGAGCAGGATGTTCCGCCGCCGCCGTCGCTGTCAAGCCTTGCCCTGATCATTGATTCTCATCCGACAGGTGCTAATCCAGACACTGTAAGCGGCATATACAAGCTGGCATTTGATGGTATGATGACCACAGAATCGGGTGCCTCCGGCCAGAAAGTGGTCAAGACGCTTTATGTGGAAGATGATGGAGAGTATGCACTTGGCGCGGAGAGAACCGGAAAGGCTTCATTTCTTAAAAGACTTCTCGTTGCCCGCCCCGACCTGAAGAGCAAGATAATGCCATATATCGAAGACGATTCGGGTATATCCGTTTCCTCAACGACGAACAGGAGACCAGTGGAAGCAGATCCTTTGTTTTGGCCGCTCTTTTTAAACGGTTACTGCTGGGTTAAGACGGATGACTACATAGGAGGTTATGGAGACCTCGATCAGCTGCTCGCGTGGAAATTTCTGGAATCGAACCTTTTGCCCGGCCACGAGTTTACTCATCAGCTCGTTCCAGAATTGGCGGACGATGTATTTCTCCACTGCCGTGTGCTGAGGCGCTTCGACCTTGAAACGGTTATGGGTATCAAGGGGGCGGTTGAATGTCTGTATTTGGTTGATTTCGGGGTATGGGAAGGCACGGATGGGGGTGGTTCATTGGGTTATTCAAGATTTTTCGATTATGGAACTATAATTTACGCTGCTGAAACAGGCCCTGTATCCAGCTATGAGAGGAGCCTGGTCCAGCCCGGAGACCCGATTACAACCGGCATCAGCGATATGGCGATTACTTTTATAGGTACCAACGCTGGTGATGTAACAGTTGTAAAGTAGGGGGATCTACTCGCATTCACCGGATTTGATCCTGCCTGGAGGCTCTTACTATCCGCCTGGCCCAGTTGCGCATATCGTCGAGAAGGACATAGATCGTGGGAAGAACCAGCAGCGTAATGATCGTGGAAAATGTAAGCCCGCCTACGATGGCCCTCGCCATCGGGAAATAGGGAGGGCCGTCGCCGCCAATCTGAGCCCCGGTTATGCAGAGAGGTATCAGGCTGAGAACGGTTGTTCCTGCTGTCATAAGTATAGGCCTGAGGCGGTCCCTGCCGGCCTGGAGAATCGCCTCGGTCCGGGCTGTACCCTGGCTGCGCAGCTGGTTGATATGATCGACCAGAACGATCCCGTTGTTCACGACAATGCCGATCAGTATGAGTATCCCGATCATTCCCATGATGGACATGGATGTTCCGGTGACAAGGAAGAACCAGTATACTCCCACAACGGCGAAGAGTATCTGGGTCCATATGGCGGCGGGGAAGATCAGCGACTCGAAGAGCGCGGCCATCAGAAAATATATCAGGGCCAGTGCCATGAGCAGGTTGATAAGCATCGTGTTCAACGCTTCCTGTTCAAAATCAAAACTCTCTCCATAATTCCATTTATAGCCGGACGGAAAATCGAAGTTGGAAAGAACATGTCCGATTTTCTTCCTGGCTTCATTATGAGTGATGCCTTTCAGATTGGCTGTAATGCCCAGCGAGGTGACCCTGTTTTCACGCTGGATGTTTCTCGGTCCCCTTCGCACGCGGAAATCAGCAACGGTAGCGAGGGAAACAGGCTGGCCCTGTTCATTTATAAGAGGCACGTTCTTCAACTGTTCCAGCGATTGCCTGTCGGTGTTCTGAAACTCGAGACGCATCTCCACTTCCCCCTGTTCGTCCCTGAAATGCCTGAGGTTGATTCCCCTCATCGCAGTCGAAACGACAGTTGCAATCTGGGATGTTGAGAACCCGTACTGCCGTGCCCGGTCTCGGTTGACAATGATATGGATCTCCTGGTTCCCGATCTCCGCCTCGGACCTGACGTCGGTGAGCCCTTCTATCTTTGAAAGCGTCCAGGCGATATCACGCGATATCTCGACGAGGTATTCACTCGATTTTCCCGTGAGCTGCACTCGGATCGTTTCCGAGCCTCCGCTCGTGTTCTGCCATTCGAACGAAGGATTGGTGATCGCGAGTTTAGGGAGGCCTTCCCGGACCTCTTCCTGTATTTTCTCTATCGATTTTTTCGCGCCCTTGCCTTTTTTCAGCAGGATTGTGGAAACAGCGTAATCGCCCTGGTAATATGAATAGACGGATTCTATCTCGAACTTGTCTTTGTTGGCGAAAAGATATTCCTCGTATACATCAACAGCCGCTTCGACCTTTTCCACCGTATAATGGTTGTTTATATGGTAGTGAAGCTTGAAACGCCGGTTCTCCGGTTCATCGAACATCTCCATCTTAACCAGACTTATCGGAGCGGCGATACTCAGCAGGATAAGCAGGATAAAGCCCACTGTCGCTCTGGGATGTTTCATCGTCCATTCAAGAACTCTCGAATATCTGTCGAGTAGTTTATTGATCACCGTGGTATTTTTGGAAGGCCTGGGTGTTTTGAGCTTCGAAGCAATGAGCGGGACTATGGTCTGTGCCAGGATGAGCGATACACCGAGCGCGATGCAGATGGTTATCGAGACATGCTTGAGGTATATCGACACATCGTCCTTCGGGTTGATTATATTTGGCAGAAACACGATAGCAGTTGTGAGAGTTCCGGCTGTAATGGCCAGCGACACTTCACTCACACCAATCGTTATCGCCTTCCGGGGCGGGAGACCGTTCATCTGGTGCCTGTGGATGCTCTCGGTCACCACAACTGCGTTATCGACAAGCATTCCGACAGCGAGCATCAGCCCCATCATCGTCATGATATTGAGAGTTACGCCTGTGAAAAACATAAAAGCAAGGGTGATAAGAAGGGAAACCGGTACTGCGAACGCCACCATAAGGGTTGCCGAGAACCGCCTGAGGAAAAAGAACAGTAGCAGGACCGCCAGACAACCACCTAACAGCCCCGATTTCAGCACTTCATTGAGCGAACTCTCGACGCCCTCGGCCGCATTTTCCATATAGTAAATGCTTATGCCTTCCATCGCGGGGAGTTTCTTGATTTCTTCGATCTCGCCGATGACCCTGTTCGCGACCTCGATAAGGTTGGCCCCGCTTTCCTTGAACACATCAAGGCCAATGGCGTATTTCCTGTTTAGATGCCGTCCATATGTGAGGATCGGATGATCACAGGTAATATTGGCGATATCCCTGAGATGGATATTCTTGTCATTAACGACGATGCCGCCGATTTCCTCGATCGTCTGGAATTCCCCGATGGGGCGCACGACGAAGCGCTTGTTTCCGTCGGTTATCTTTCCGGCGGTTACAAGGAAATTGCTCCTGCGGAGAGTCTGCGTGAGCCTGTTGATATCTATACGATGCTCGATGATCCTGTCCATAATCAGCTGTATGCGGATTTCTTTCTTTTCCACGCCGTAGAGATTTACCTTTGATACTCCATCGATACGTTCCAGGCGCTTCTTGAGACTCCTGTCGAGCATATCGTAGGAATTCGAGAGGTCGCGGTTGCTCGACAACCGGAGCGTGAGCATCGTCATGTCGGAAGTAGACCATTTCCTGATAAAAAAACGTTCCAGGTCATCAGGAAAGAGGTGACGGATGCCGTCGAGTTTTTCTCTCGCTTCAAGCGCCTTGATATTGGTATCAGTGCCCCAGTCGAAGTTGAGCCGAATCCAGGAACCGTTTTCCCCTGAATTAGAGTGCATCTTTTTGATGCCGCTTATCGTTGCAAGAACCTCTTCGGCCGGCTTGGTGATCTGCCGTTCTATCTCTTCCGGCGTAGATCCCGGATAGGGGATGTCTATGAAGATAAACGGGACGTCCAGATCGGGAAAATACTCCTTGGGCAGCAGCCTTGACGATATCACGCCCATGACGACAAAACAGACAAATATCATCGTTATCGTTACGGGACGTTTGAGTGATATTTCAGTCAGGTTCATATTCGATGTTCCAGTGAAACTTTACGCTGCGGTTCTATTTCTTTTTGTCGACTATCGCGTACACGACAGGTATGATAACCAGCGTCAGGAGAGTCGATACGGTCAGACCGCCGATAACGGTGATCGCCATGGGAGCCCTGAGTTCCGCTCCTTCGCCGATTCCCATCGCCAGAGGGAATAATCCAAGCGTAGTAGTGAGCGTCGTCATCAGAATGGGGCGAAGCCGGGCACGGCTTCCCTCGACGATGGCATCGAATTTATTCATTCCAGATTCTCTGAGTTTGTTTATGAAATCTATCAGTATGATCGCGTTGTTTACCACGATGCCGGCAAGCAGGATCAGCCCTATGAAGACCACTACGCTTATTGTGGAGCCTGTTATCCAGAGGCCCAGTATAGCTCCTATAAGAGCAAGCGGAATCGTGAAGAGAATAACGAATGGGTGCAGGAACGATTCGAACTGTGATGCCATCACAAGGTATACAAGGAATATGGCGAGAAGCAGGGCGAACTGCAGGGAGC
>CBDUUV010000100.1:0-9045 GCA_965370495.1 uncultured bacterium | reverse complement strand
TTTTCTGTTTTCCTTATCTTCTTCCAGGATACCCATTGCCGTTTCGCTCCCGGCCTGTTCCTGCTTCTGCTGCTGTTCGGGCGGCTGCTGTTCCTTCTGTTCCTGCTCCCCTTGCCGGTCCTGCTTCTCTTCCTGGCCATTCTGGTCCTGGTTGTCGCCCTGCGTAAGTATTTCAAGCGCCTTCTTCATCTGGGACAGCGCTTTTTCCTGGTCCACAGCGGCACTATCGGGCTCCTTCGCTGACAAACCATCGACCGCATCATCCTGGTTGACAATCGCACTGTCAAGATGTGATGAAGCCTGCCGGACCGGTTCGGGCTGTTCTCCGGGGAAAAGCTCCCTGAGCCTGTCCCGCACACTGCCCGTCGATTCACCGATCTCTTCCTGATCGCCCGCAAGCCTGTCCATCTGTCCCTGCCCTTCACCACCATCAAGCTCGAGCGATTTATCGAGCGCTCCCTGCTGCCTCCCGGTAGCCGCAGAGAGTGAATCAACCACTTCCTTCATCTTTTCCTGCATCTCTTTCATCTGTTCCTGCTGCTTCTTTATCCTGTCGAGCAGATCCTTGATATAGAGCCGGGTTATCTCCATGTTGTGCGCAGCATCAGTCAACCCGGGATCTTTTTCCAGGGCGGTAGCATAAAAACTGACACTCTCCTTGTAGAATTCAAGCGCCTTCTCCATATCGCTGTCAGCCTGCCTGCCTGCCTCACCAAAGGCACAGTTGCCCATATTGTACCAGGCGCCGGCTTCGAAAGAAATGTCCCGCGTTTTCAGGGCGGCATCTTCAAAGTACTCTCTGGCGCCAGAAAAATCATCCTTCCGATACAGAACGTTCCCGAGGTTGAAAGCAATGATCGGAGATTCCGGCAGCTTCACTGATGCCTTTTCGTAATACACGGCCGCCTTTTCATAATTATCCCCGTCATATTCCCTGTTCCCCTTTGAGACAAGCTTTCCGGCGGAATCCGCATATACCTGCCCGCTGGCCAGAAAAAGCATTATCACCACAATCGCGGAAAACCTGGCGCTCATGCCTTCCTCCTTCTCTCGGAGACAAGCATCTCCGCCAGCAGCAACATGAGGCCTATCGACAAGAATATCTGGAACTTCTCCTCATACAGTTTGATCGTCAGCGATTCGATCTCCCTTTTTTCTTCTCCCGCTATGAGTTTTATGTAAACGTCACCGAGATCGATTGCCCCCGTGGCAACATTGAGATATTTGCCGCCGGGAGTGGTGTTTGCCATCCTGCGCAGTGTCGCGGCATCCAGCCTGCTCCATACTTCCTGCCCCTTGTATGTCATGAAGGACCGGTCCCCTCTATCTCCTGTCACCGGGATTCTTCTTCCCTGGTTCTCATCGCCAAGCCCTATCGCGATTATCCGCAACCCCCTCCGCCCTGCCTCTTCGGCCGCTTCGACGGGGAAAGAATCATGATCCTCTCCATCGGTTATCAGTATCAGGTCCTTGTACTTCTTTTCCTGGTCGTCGAACCCCTCGTCGAGAGCCTTCCTTATCGCATCGCCGATCATTGTTCCACCCCGGGCTATACTGTATATATCCACATCGTCGAGCATCATGTTGAAAAACCCGTAATCGAGTGTAAGCGGGCATTTCAGCGCGGCCGTTCCGGCGAAAACAACCAGCCCGACCCTGTCTCCTTCCAGGCGGGAAATCATATCGGTGATCGCGTACTTCGCTCTTTCGAGCCTGTTGGGCGCAAGATCCTCGGCGGTCATGCTTTTCGACACATCGAGCACAAAGATTATATCCCTGCCGCGCCTTTCTACCGTCCTGGGTTTTGGATTCCACGCAGGCCTCGAAAGCGCGATAATGATAAACGCCACGGAAGCAAGTACGAGCACAGCTTTCAGCCTTCTTCCCGCGTGGTTGACCGACATCGAGATCCGGTCGAGGATCTGAGCCTCGACAAAAACCCTGAGCGCCCTGCTCCTGCGGTAGGCGGCCCATACATATATCGCGCCAAGGCCGGGAAGCAGCCAGAGAAGAAGTAGTACCTTTACATTACCAAGATGCATAACTGTCTATTTCGTCCTTCCGGGCCCGGTGCCCTTCAGAAAAGGCCTGGCCATCTAAGGTATTCTCCTGAATACGATATTGGTCAGGATAACTTCCAGGATCAGCAGCAGCAGTGCCGCGACCGAAAAAGGAATAAACAATTCCCTGTAATCAACGTATCTTATCGATTCGATCTCGCTTTTCTCCAGCAAATCGATCTCCTCGTAGATTTCTCTCAGTGATTTGTCGTCCCTGGCCAGCCTGAAGACACCCCCGGTCATATCGGCAATAGCCTGCAGCGGCCTCGTATCCACCCTGTTGGCCGTCGGGACCTTGAAATTTCCAAAAAGCGTCCTGACCGTATTGACACTCTGGTCGCTTCCAACCCCTATTGTATATATCCTGATCCCCCATTCGGCAGCGAGTTTTGCCGCTTCTCCAGGGGTTCTCAACCCCGAATTGTTCTGGCCGTCAGTAAGGAGTATTATAATCTTGCTCTTTATCTCGTATTCCTTTTCCCCCGTTTCGCCGGCAAACTTCGCGATATCTTCCTCGGCAGTCCTCAGCCTTGCGGCTGCCAGCGCGATCGCGTCCCCTATCGCCGTGCCGTCTTCGTTCCTGCGTTTGACAATATGCACTGTATCGATAAATCTCAGGAGCGCGCCGTGCCCGAGAGTCAAGGGAGCCATGGTGTCGGCATATCTCGCGAAAGCTATCATGCCAACAAGGTCGTTATGACGTCCATCGAGAGTTTTTCCGTTCCCACTGATAAATTCCTCGAATACTTTCTTGACCACTTCCAGCCTGTTGGACTTCCGCCCCATGTATTCCATTTCGGCACTCATGCTTCCCGACTTGTCAATCACCATCTCAATGGCAATCCCCCTGGTTATTTCCTTGACCATTTCCCTTCCCCGCTGCGGGCGCGCAAGCGCCGCTATAAGAAGTGTCAGCAGGACCACCCTGATCACCAGTGGCAACCACACGAATCTATGCCTCAGAGACTTTCCGGCCTTCCGCACATTCAGCAGAGAGGAGAAACGGATACTACCTCCCCTGTCACGCCTGGCCAGTACAAGGAGAACAGGAGGTATCAGGAGAAGAAGCAAAAAAACGTATGGCGATGCAAAGCGTATCATATCTGCGACCACTTTCTACGCGGCCTTCCCGTCCACCTCCTCCAGTTTCTTTGTTGCATCGATAAAATCCCTGCATGTATCAAAAGTCCGTTTGACATCTTCGGCGGATGGCTTGAGCGCGGCAAACTTGACAAGGTCACAGTGCAACAGAAAATCCTTCAGGATATCCTTGCGCCCCGAATCCACGGGGAGCCCGTCACCTACCTCGATGATGAATTCCTCGGTCGTCCTTTCAGGAGCTCTCAAACCAAAGCGGTCCTCGATATAGTGACGTAGAATATCAGATACCCTTTCGGTGAACTCACCATACCTCTTTTCATCTATCAGCCCCTCGGCAAGAAGTCTTTCGAGCCGCCCGAAGGCAATCTCGTGAGCCGATATTATTCTGACTTCAGCTTCCTTTTTTCTTCTCAGGAAAAATACCAGGAAGATCACTCCGGCCGCCACGATCAGGCTTCCCGCCAGAATATAGATCCAGAGACGGCTTGCGGGAATCGAGGCGGGGCCGATAATATCTTTCATCTCCAACTCGGCCCTGTCAGCGGGAAGAATGGAAAGAACATTTATACTGATTGTGTCTGATTCGACAGAATGGATGAGAGAATCACCTTCCTGCCTGAAAGTAACGGTCATCGGAGGGATCCTGTACGTCCCCGAGAGAAAAGGCTCGAGCTCATAAATACGCCTTGTCACAACAGTGCCATCGCCTTCCAGCTCTACGGAAGGATTACTGTAATCGACGATGCCGAACTGATCGAGTTTGTCTCCGAACTTCGGCAGTTCGACCACATACCCGTCACGCGCCTTCGCCTCGATCAGAAGATCCAGGTGATCGGCGATGGTCAGCTCTTTCCTGCTGAGAGCCACTCTCAGAACGACAGGCCCCCTTATATAATCGAGGTCTATCTCGTATTCACCGGTTTTTCCGTCAAGGCCCGTTTCATCGCTGCACGAAGACGCGGCCGCGACAAGGGCCGTCAGAAAGAAAAGCAGAAGAAAACAGTACCCCACCCGGCATTTTTCCTTTGAAATGAATGCCGGGATCGTATTTTCTACCCGGCACACTCTATTTGAAATGGATGCCGGGGTCATACTTCCCGCCCCGTACTCCCCATCCGAAAACAGCCGTATTCTATTCTTCCGGTTGATCATAACTCCCGCGATCTATTCCCTGCCGTCTGCTGGAGCCGCGTGGTGAATAACTACATCGTACTTTTCCATCAGCTCCCTGATAAACATGGACTGTACCTGCATTTCCTTCTCCAGACGCACCGACGCATGTACCTGCCCTGCAGATTCTTCGAATCCCTTAGTAACCCCATCTTTTCTGAACATATCCGTGTTTTTCTCGTACCAAGCCCTCATCTCCTCGTCAGTAACTGTAATCCTGGCGGCGTATTCGTTCTCCATCCGTTTTTGTACGATAAGCTTTTTCTCGAGATCCCTGACAAGCTCCCTGTACGAAGCAGTCTCATATATTTTATCTTCCATGGCGATACGATAGATGAGTTCCTCGACAATAAACCTTTCGAGCCATTTCTGCCGCTCACCTTCCCCGAGCAGATCTCCGAGAAGCTTCTCCTTCCGGGCCCTTATCTCTTCCGGGGGAAATCCGCCTGCGGCCCGCGCGAGCTGCGCGTCGACCTCAGCTTCTATCATCGTCTCCAGCATGATCTGGCTGATCTTCCAGTTTCCTATCTCGGCAACGATCTCCCCACCCGGTTCGCCTCCCGGCTCGAACGCTGTCCTGCGCTCCAGTTCCCGGCGAAGAGCGGCGAAATGGCCGAGTCTTTCCAGGCATTCAGAAACCCTGAGCGATATCTCGGGCTGAATATCCTTCAGTGTAAATATCGTCTCACTGCGATAGTAGGCGTCCAGGCTCCTCTCGTAATCCCCATTTTCCTGGTAGAGCCTTCCGATCCTGTACCATATCCCGGCACTTTCCCTGGTGTCCGGGCGGGCGACCAGGAGATAGTCGATCCACGACCGTGCGGCAGCCGCATGCAGCTGCTGCCCCTCGAGCTTGAGGGACAATTCCTCGAGCTTGCCGCCGCTCAGGCCCGAAGGCGCATCGCTCCCGGTATTCCAGCCGGCAAGCTTTGTAACAAGGTTTGCTCCGGAAAGAAGTATGGCCACGACAAGAAGCACCACGATCAACACCGGGCCGCGGCTTTCCGGGGTATTACCTCTGTTTAAACTCAATCCGAGGTCATCCGGCATATGTCAGTACCTTCTTTCTCTCGACCTGAAAAATCTTACAAGGTTGGGGATATAATCCTTGTCTGTCCGAACCTCTATCTGATCGACTCCCATGGACGCGAAAAGATCCCTGAATTCCGCTGACTGGTCCTTTCCGAGCCGCTCATATCTTTTTCTGACAACCGAACTGGACGTATCCACCAGCACGATCTCACCTGTCTCGGCGTCCTCGAGTTCGATCAACCCCACATTCGGGAGGCTCATCTCCCTGGGATCTATCACAGTCACGGCAACCAGGTCATGCCGCTTGCCGATAACCCTCATCGATTTCTCGAAACCTTCCGCCTGAAAATCAGAGACCAGAAAAACGACCGCTCGTTTTGTCGTAACCCTGCCGAGATAGTCAAGGGCCCCGACGATATCCGTCTTTGCCTTTCTCGGGGTAAAATCCAGAAGTTCCCTGATCACCCTGAGCACATGCTGTGTACCTTTCTTCGGAGGAATGAACATCTCAACCTGGTCGGTAAAAACGATCAGCCCGACCTTGTCATTATTCTTTACGGCCGAGAATGCAAGCAGTGAACAGAACTCTGCGGCAACCTCGTTCTTCAACTTGTTCACGCTTCCGAAGGCCCCCGACGCGGAAAGGTCGACAAGGAAAATGACGGTAAGCTCTCTTTCCTCGACATACCTTTTCACGAAAGGCGTACCGGTCCGCGCAGTGACATTCCAGTCGATCGTACGGATATCATCCCCGGGCATATATTCGCGTACCTCGTCGAATTCCATGCCGCGCCCGCGGAACACACTCCCATACTCACCGGCCAGAACATCATTTATGACTTTCCGGGTTGTTATCTGGAGTATTCGTATCTTCTTTGCCAGTTCTTCAGGGATCATGGCACAACCATATCACTAAAGGGTTACCGGTTCTTCCCGCGCGGCGATCAGGGCACAGGCACGTTGTCAAATATCGAGGTGACAACATCCTCGGAAGTCTTTTCTTCTGCTTCGGCCTCATATGTAACGATCACCCTGTGCCTGAGAACATCCATACCTATCGATTTGACATCCTGAGGCGTCACATACCCCCGACCCTGCAGAAGCGCGTGGGCTCTTGAAGCCATGGCCAGAAATATCGTCGCCCTTGGTGATGCTCCATACTGGATCAGCCCTGCTACATCAAGCCCGTATTCCCCGGGTACCCTTGTCGCCTGGACGATATCGATAATGTAATCTTCTACCTTCTCATCCATGTAGATCTCGTCGGTCAAGTTCCTGAGCCGGAGGATATCGGATGATTCGATAACAGAGTTTACTTCGAGGTTCGGGTCGCTCGTCGCCATCTTCTGAAGAATCTTTTTCTCCTCTTCCCTGCTCGGATATGTCACTACGAGCTTGAGCATGAACCTGTCGATCTGCGCCTCGGGAAGCGGATATGTCCCTTCCTGCTCTATGGGATTCTGGGTAGCCAGCACCATGAACGGATCGTCAAGTAAATGGCTTTCCTCCCCGATCGTCACCTGCCTCTCCTGCATCGCCTCGAGAAGCGCGCTCTGGACCTTTGCCGGCGCCCTGTTGATCTCATCGGCAAGGATGATATTGGCAAAAAGCGGCCCTTTCTTCGTGGTAAAGTCGCCGGATCGCGGATTATATATCAACGTTCCGATAAGATCGGCCGGAAGGAGGTCCGGAGTAAACTGTATCCGCTGGAATGAGGCTTTCACCGTTCTTGCAAGGGTCGTTACGGCAAGTGTCTTGGCAAGCCCGGGGACACCCTCTATCAATACGTGGTTGTTGCATAAAAGCCCCACGAGGAGTCTCTCGATCATATACTCCTGGCCTATGATAACTTTCTGAATCTCGCTCCTGACCTGGTCAAGAACGGCGCTTTCCTTCTCCACTTTCTCGCCGATCTTCTTTACATCAATAGCCATTTCACCGCTCCTCATCTAAAAACCGCAGATCATCAGCATTAGTTCTATATTGGTGTTACTTAATTCGTTACGTTTTTTCACCCTCTTGCCGGCCCTCCGGCCGGATTGTTGCAGAATCTAATATAAAACTCTGCTTCTTTCAAGGTCAAACACCTGTGTCCAGACTTTTTATATACGCTCCTTCAGGAAAAGTTCCGGTTGTGGCAAATCTCCCCGCCCGGAATGGCTCTGTACCGCAGCCACCGGCAAAAGCAATCAATAATCATTATTACTCATGGAAAAAATTCCTGTTAACTGTTATAATGATAAGAAGTATTTGAGCTTTTTCAAGAAAGGTCGAAGTATGCACATCCGATGGTCATCAAAAAGTCTATTCTCCTGCCTCGCCATATTTCTTGTCGCTTTAACAACTTTCTCGAACCTGTCGTTTGCGGAAACCGAGACGGAGCAGCAGAGGATCGACAGAATCAACAGAGAAATACAGGGAAAGGGACAGGACTGGATAGCTGGAACAACATCTGTTTCGCACTTGTCGGACGCCGAGAAAAGAGCTCTCTGTGGTGTTCTTCCTGAACCTCCCGGCACTGAGAGCGGCCTTCCCGTGATCAAAGCCCCGGCAGGAAATCTATACGATGAGATCTTCGACTGGCGAACGATGTACGGCACTACCGAAGCAAGAGACCAGGCCGGTTGCGGAGCGTGCTGGGCTTTTGCGGCTGTCGCCCAGCTCGAATCCCATATGATGATATTCGACCAGAGGAAAGAGGCCCTTTCAGAGGCCCAGACTCTCTACTGCAACACCTATGGAGCAGGCTGCGATGGTGGATTCTCGACCGCTGCTTATCAGATAATGCTTGGTTATGGCCAGGTACTGGAATCATGTATCCCTTACGAAGGCCGTGATGATCTTCCCTGTACCCAGGCCAGCTGTGAATCGGTAGGCTCTATCACGGGATACAGTTCCGTATCCAACGATATCAATTCGATCAAGGAAGCTCTTCTTACCGGCCCGGTATACACAACTATCGATGTCGTCGATCGATTCTACGACTATATTGGAGGTTGTTTCAGCTCGGAGGACGCGGTTGTCGGATACCACGCTGTCGCGATCGTTGGATGGGATGATACGAAGTGTAGCGGTGAAGGCGCCTGGATCATCAAGAACAGCTGGGGTGCCGACTGGGGCCTGGACGGATTCGGGTATGTAAAATATGGCGTCAATGGTATCGGCTCGGGTACCCGGCAGATAACATATCAGCCCAGTACTGTCCTCGTACGTGTAAATGACCCCGATGGCGGGGAGATCCTGGAAGTGGGACAAGACTATACGATCAGTTGGACAACCGGCAGAGCGATTCCGGATTCACTGAGCATCCTGCTTAGTATCGATAGCGGTGACAACTACGACTACACGCTCGCCAGCGGGATCTCCGGTGTTAATTCTTTTGTATGGAATGTCGATGATCTTCCTGTATCCACAGTCAAAATAAGGGTCACCGCCTGGTACGGCGGGACCACGGGCGGATACGATACGAGCGATGATGTTTTTACGATCGAGGGGAGTCCCTACAGGTACGTCAGCCCTGCCGGCAACAATCAGTATCCTTATTCGACATCAGCCTGGGCGGCACATTCGATCCAGGACGCGGTTGACGCGGCAGCTCACGGAGATTCAATCATGGTCGCGGAAGCTACATATTTCGAATCTGTCGGGATCGTCAAACCTGTCTACCTGATGGGTGGATGGA
>CBDUUV010000099.1:0-9100 GCA_965370495.1 uncultured bacterium | reverse complement strand
ACAATAGGGCTCGTGGGCCTGAACGAAGCATGTCTCAATCTGTTGGGAAAGGATATCGGCACAGATGAGGGGATTCTCTTTGCCGGCCGCGTCCTGGATTTCATGCGCGACAAACTCACGGATTTTCAGTTGGAGACCGGCAACTTCTACAATCTTGAAGCAACCCCTGCAGAAGGCACCTCATACAGTCTCGCAAAGATAGACAAGGATAAATATCCTCAAATCCTCTGCTCGAACGAAAGGGAAATCAAGGAGGGAGCCAAACCGTTCTATACAAATTCGAGCCATCTCCCGGTCAACTACAGCGATGACATATTTCATGTCTTTGACCTGCAGGACGATCTTCAGACAAAATATACCGGTGGCACGGTACTGCACGTATTTCTCGGCGAAGCCTCTCCTGACCCTCTGGCTGTAAAGAATTTTGTCCGCAGCGTATGCAACAAATACCACCTGCCGTACTTTACCATTTCACCAACCTTCTCTGTATGCCCGTCACACGGCTACCTGAAAGGGAAACAGGCAATCTGCCCTGAATGCGGCATCGCGACTGAGGTCTATTCCAGGGTCGTCGGGTACCTCCGCCCCGTAGGACAGTGGAATGAGGGAAAACAGTCAGAGTTCGAAATGAGAAACACTTTCTGTATCGAGGAGTCGAAATGAAGATAGGTGGTTTTCAAAAATTCAGCCTGAGTGATTTCCCCGGCCATACTGCGGCTATCATTTTTACGCAGGGGTGCAATTTCAGGTGTTCATGGTGCCATAACAGCAGGCTTATTACGACTCTCCCAAACGCTGAAACTCTTATTCCAGAAGAGGAAGTCATGGGATTTCTCAGGGCCCGAAGCAGGCAACTGGACGGGGTGGTCCTGACCGGCGGCGAACCGACCATTCAGAAAGGCCTTACCGGGTTCATCCGGTCTCTGAGAGATATGGGATTGATGATCAAACTCGATACAAACGGAAGCAACCCGGAAGTATTGAATTCCCTGATCCATGAAGGGCTTCTCGACTACATAGCCATGGATATCAAGGCGCCGATGGATATCTACAGCCGGCTGACCGGCATAGAGCTGCCGATCGAAAAAATAACCAAAAGCCTCGGAATCATTTCCGGCTCTACCGTAAAGCATGAATTCAGAACGACATATGTCAAGAATCTTCTCTCGGAAGCCGATATACGGAAGATCGCTTCCATCATCCCGCCCGGATCACCACACAGGGTACAGAAATACAGGAAAACTGAAAACCGCTTGCCCGAATCCTTATCCCTGGCCGTATAATACTGTACTTTCAAGTCTGGATACCGATAAAACCATATGACATTTGCAAGGGTATGATGTTAGTCTTGTTTCATCACACCATCGCGGCACGCTTGAAGACAGAATCATTCACTCTGGACGGGAGCAACACCTGTGGATAAACGCGCTCTGTTTGAAAACCACGAAATATTTCACAAAGGGATGAAGGCGAGAGACATAGAGGAGTGCTTTACCAACCACCTGGAATATTCACTGTCAAAAGACCAGTACACGGCGACCATACGAGACCTCTACTTATCACTGTCGCTAACAGTCCGTGAGCGGATCATCGAACAGTGGATCAAGACACAGCAACACTACTATGACAATGATGCAAGGCGTGTATACTACCTGTCGGCCGAATACCTGATGGGAAGGGCTCTCGTCAACAACCTGATCAATCTCGACCTCTTTGAAGAGGTCAACAAGGCCATGACCGGACTCGGACTGGACCTGGAGGAACTTGTCGCACAGGAACCGGACGCGGGCCTCGGCAACGGGGGGCTTGGAAGGCTTGCGGCCTGTTTTCTCGATTCCATGGCTACCCTCGAGATTCCGGCCTACGGATACGGTATAAGGTATGAGTTTGGAATTTTCGAGCAGGTGATCAGAGACTTCGGCCAGGTCGAGCTTCCTGATTCATGGTTGAAATTCGGAAACCCCTGGGAAATCGAGCGGCCGGAGTACAGCTTCACTGTAAAATACTACGGAAATATCAAGAATTCCGTATGGCCGGACGGCCGGCCGAGAACGGAATGGATCGACACGAACGATGTGATCGGCATAGCGTATGACACTCCTGTCTGCGGCTATGACAACTACACCGTCAACACACTGCGGTTGTGGTCGTCACGCGCGTCGAACGAATTCGACCTCGATTATTTCCAGCATGGAGACTACCTCAAGGCAGTCGAAGAAAAGAACCTGTCAGAGAACATATCCAAGGTCCTTTATCCAAATGACAGCAGTCTCATGGGAAAGGAGCTGCGCCTCAAACAACAGTACTTCTTCGTGTCCTGCTCGATCCAGGATATCGTGCGCCGCTACCTGGTTACTCATCGTAACTTCGACAAATTTTCCAAGAAGACAGCGATACAGATGAACGATACCCATCCATCCCTGGCAATAACCGAACTTATGCGAATACTTATCGATGAACAAAGGCTCGAATGGGAAAAAGCATGGGAAATCACCACCCTGACATGCTCGTATACAAATCATACGATCCTGTCGGAAGCGCTCGAGCAATGGCCTGTCTCGATGTTCGGCACACTGCTGCCCCGCCACCTCGAGATCGTTTACGAAATAAACAGGAGATTTCTCAGAGACGTAGCACTCCGTTACACGGGAGACAACAGCCGCCTGTCTCGAATGTCTATAGTAGGGGAAGGAAAAACTAAAAAAGTGCGCATGGCCCATCTCGCCATAGTAGGATCGCATTCGGTAAACGGCGTCGCGGCTCTACACACAAAACTGCTCAGGGAAGGGATATTCCGCGACTTCGAAGAGATGTACCCCGGCAGGATCAGCAACAAGACCAACGGGATTACACCGAGGCGCTGGCTTCTGGCAGCCAACCCGAAACTGGCGGGACTGATCAGCGACCATATAGGCAAGGGCTGGATCAGGGATCTCGATCAGCTGAAAAAGATCGAGAATCTGGCTTCCGATTCATCCTTTCAGGAACGGTTCAACGCAATAAAAAAACAAAACAAGGAAGAGCTTGCCAGTATAACAGGCGCTCTTACCGGTTATACGATCGACCCCGATTCGATCTTCGATATCCAGATAAAAAGGATCCACGAATACAAGAGGCAACTTCTGAACATCCTGCATATCATAAGCTGCTGGTTAAGATTGAAGCATGAACCCGGCTTCGAAATGCATCCACGAACTTTCCTCTTTGCCGGAAAAACAGCTCCCGCGTACTATATGGCAAAAATGATTATAAAACTCATCTGCCATACGGCCGAGATGATCAACCATGATCCGAAAACAAGGGGAATACTTAAAGTCGCGTTTCTTCCAAACTACCGTGTATCACTTGCCGAGCGCATCATCCCCGCGGCTGACCTCTCGGAACAGATCTCGACCGCGGGGTTCGAGGCTTCCGGTACGGGAAACATGAAACTCGCCCTGAACGGCGCCCTGACGATCGGCACTCTCGATGGAGCCAATATAGAGATACTGGAAGAAGTTGGAAAAGAAAATATCTTCATATTCGGACTTACTGCCGGCGAAACAAAAAAACTGGCCCCTTCATACAATGCCAGGGATTACTACAACAGTGATATTTTGCTAAAAGAAACTATCGACCTGATCTACAGCGGTTTCTTCTCCCCGCAAGAGCATGAACTTTTCCACCCGCTGATGAATCATCTTCTCGATGCTGACGGTTTCCTGACACTCGCGGACTTCGGGTCATACAAAGAATGCCAGGAAAGGGCAGGGCGGACATATTCCAACCGCGGGGAATGGACGGAAAAAGCGATCCTCAACGTCGCCCGCATGGGCAAATTCTCCTCAGACCGTACTATCAGGGAATATAACAAAGATATCTGGAAAGCCGACACTTTTACAATACCATACAAAAAACCGGAGAAGAACAAAGGCCCGGAAGCAACCAGCAAAACGTAGCGGTACCCGCGTACCCGCTGCAAACGCAGATTTCTTCCATCATTTTCGGCAGGCCGGAAACATTGGCAACTGTTCGATTCTTACGGCATGGCCAGGGTAGAATCCATATATTCGATCTCGGCCAGACCTTTCAGCGCCTGCACATATTCTTCGACTTCGCGCTGCTTTTTCATTTCATCCAGGTATTTTTTGACATCTTCCCTGACATCCGCAAACGGAGTCGTGCTTGCTTTCTCTTTTTCCGTCACCTTGATAATGTGGTATCCAAACCTTGTTTCAACAATTCCGCTCAGTTCGTTGACTTCAAGGGCAAATGCCGCGTCCTCGAACGATTTGACCATTTGGCCTTTCCCGAATAATCCCAGGTCTCCACCGTTTGAACTGCTGGGGCAATCAGAGTATTCAGATGCGATTTCGGCAATATCCTCCCCTGCCTGCAGACGCGGCAGGAGTTTTTCGATCTTTGCCTTTTTCTCGGCCTTGACCTCGTCAGTATCTTCCGGCCCGATCTTCAGAAGTACGTGGCTCGCCCTGATCTTTGCCGGACTGACAAACTGGTCCATATTCGAATCGTAGAATTCTCTGGCTTCCTTATCGGTCGTCTCTTCCAGAAATTTTGTCACTTTATCTATAAGGGCCTCGATCTTGATCGTATATTCGATTTCACTGTCGAACTCTTCTTCCGACAACCCGCTTACCTTGATCTGGGCATTGAATGCTTCTTCGGATGGGAAATTTTTCTTGATCTCCTCTATCTTCGCATCCTTTTCCTCTTTTGAGACTTCGATCCCATCTCGATCGGCAGCCTGCCTCAACAACACCCTGTTGATAATATTATCCATAGCCCCCCTCTTCAGACCCGGTTGCATCGCCTGCATCTGCTGCGGGCTGACCCTGCTCGCCATTTGCTGTTTGATCATCTTCATCTCACGGTCGATTTCTCCATCGGTTATCGCTCTCCCGTTGATAGTTGCTACCGTAACGCCGGGATCCGCTGCGTTGAGAGAAATGGTTTTATCGATTTGTTTACCGGCCGGGGTTTCGGCAGATTCATCCTTCTTGCTGCAGCCGACAACCAGATTTCCCATTATCAACATTACAAGGCTGATAAAAAATATTTTCTTCATTCCGGGGATCCTTTCAATAAAAGCACATGACGACAACAGGCGCCGGATCATGCACAGGCAGAATACTATGTATTGCGCTGTCTGCAACACACATTTATGTTCGGACAATCTAACACTTGGGGAAAGTGTTGTCCAGCAGTCTGTCCTCGTTTTTCTCTATCAGCTCAAGCAAATTCAACAGATCTTTACAGGAAAGCCGGGCACCTGGCAGGTGCCCGGCCTGTACTGGCAACTTATTCGAAACGCTTTGTGAATCATAAGTTCCAAAAGCATTTCAGGCAGGTGTTATCATGCCTCTGTTATTACACGACACCTTGATCGATCATCGAATCAGCGATCTTGATAAATCCGGCAATATTCGCTCCATCCATATAATTAATGAAATCGCCGTCCTTACCATACTCGGCACACTGTTCGTGAATCGCCCGCATGATACCGAGAAGTTTCGCGTCTACCTCTTCACGGGACCAGTTGTAACGCAAACTGTTCTGAGACATCTCAAGCCCACTGACAGACACGCCGCCAGCATTAGCAGCTTTGCCCAGACCGTATAGAATCCTGGCGCCGATGAAGACCTCGATAGCGTCAGGAGTACTGGGCATATTGGCGCCTTCTGAAACGCAGATACAGCCATTGGCGATAAGAGCCTTGGCATCATTTACATCAAGTTCGTTCTGTGTCGCGCTCGGTAGCGCTACATCACACTTGACGCTCCATGGACGCTTGCCTTCGAGATACTCCACTCCGTACTTTTTGGCGTATTCATTGATGCGGCCGCGCTTGACATTCTTGAGTTCCATTATGAATGCCAGCTTCTCTCTGTCGATTCCCTCGGGATCGTATATCGTTCCACCCGAATCCGACAATGTAACGACCTTGCCACCGAGATCGAGAACTTTTTCGGTTGCATACTGGGCGACGTTTCCGGAACCGGAAACCGTGCAGATTTTGCCTTCTATCGAATTGCCCTTTGTCTTGAGCATCTCTTCGGCAAAATATACCTGTCCATAACCTGTAGCTTCCGGACGAATGAGGCTTCCACCCCAGTTACGGCCTTTACCAGTCAGGACACCGACAAATTCGTTTCTGAGTTTCTTGTACTGACCGAAAAGAAAACCGATCTCTCTAGCGCCAACACCGATATCACCGGCAGGGATATCAGTATTCGCCCCAATATGGCGGAAAAGCTCGCTCATGAACGACTGGCAGAAACGCATGACTTCACCATCTGATTTTCCCTTGGGATCAAAATCCGATCCACCCTTGCCGCCACCCATCGGGAGTGTAGTAATTGCATTTTTGAAAACCTGCTCAAAGGCAAGGAATTTGAGGATGCCGAGGTTCACGGTCGGGTGAAAACGCAGGCCGCCCTTGTAGGGACCGATCGCGCTGTTCATCTCGATACGGAATCCGCGGTTGACCTGGATATCACCCTTGTCATCTACCCAGGGCACACGGAACATGATCACGCGTTCCGGCTCAACAACCCTCTCAAGGATCTTTGCATCTGTATACTTGGGGTTTTTCTTGATGAAAGGCATCAGCGAAGATGCGACTTCGTGAACGGCCTGGTAAAATTCAGGCTGATTTGGATCACGCGCTTCAACATAAGACATAAATGCAGCGATATCGTTAGACATCTGTGCCCCCTTTATGGAATAATTAAACCAATGCAAGTATCCTTAACCAGGAACCTGTAACACTTTATACCCCTGAGACAAACAACTCAGGAATATTTGAATATAAATTAACCAGTATTTTTGTCAAGCCAAAATTCCCCATCCCTTCAACAGAACATAACCTACGCATTATCACCATATTACGACTACCAATCAGCCTGGGTCCCGTTGCGGAAAATAAGTGTTGAAAATTGCGGTATTACAGATATATTACTGTATATCAATTGTGTAGATCGTTCCTTAACCAGGGAAATTAATCAGAGGTGGCAAAATGATTATCGGTGTTCCCAAGGAAATCAAAAAGGATGAGTACCGCGTAGCCCTTCGTCCAGTCGGAGCAGAGGCCTTCATTAAAAAGGGCCATAAGGTATTTATAGAAAAAGGCGCCGGAATTGGCAGTGGTTTTTCGGACTCAGCGTACCGTGAGGTGGGGGCGCAAATTCTTCCTGCCGCAAAATCTGTTTTTGCAAAAGCTGATATGATCATCAAGGTCAAGGAACCTCAACCAGTCGAGATCAAGATGATCCGAAAGGGACAGATCATATTCACATATTTCCATTTTGCCGCAAACCGCCCCCTGACTGAGGGTATGGCACGCACAGGAGCTATCTCGATAGCTTATGAAACGATGGAGAGCTATGACGGTACATTGCCTCTCCTCACACCGATGAGTGAAGTCGCCGGCAGGATGGCCACACAGGAAGGCGCCAAGTACCTTGAGCGCCCGATGGGTGGAATGGGTATCCTTCTCGGCGGGGTACCAGGCGTATCTCCCGCCCACGTCGTAGTTATCGGTGGCGGAGTCGTCGGCACTCATGCAGCAAAGATGGCGGCTGGACTCGGAGCGGACGTCACGATCCTCGAACTCGACCTCGAACGCATTCGTTACCTGAACGATATTCTTCCTCCCAACATCACATGCCTCATGTCGAATCCGGAGAATATCCGCAACGAAGTCATAAAGGCAGACCTGCTCATAGGCGCTGTCCTCATCAAGGGTGCAAAAGCTCCCAAGCTCGTTACAAAAAAGATGATCAAGACCATGAAACAGGGTTCTGTCGTCGTCGACGTTGCTGTCGACCAGGGTGGTTGTATCGAAACTATCAAACCTACGACACACACAAAACCGACCTACCTAGTAAATGGCATCGTCCATTACGCTGTCGCCAACATGCCGGGCGCGGTCGCGAGAACATCGACTTTCGCCCTTACAAACGCCACCCTGCCATACGCACTGGAAATAGCGTCCAGGGGGTATGAGAAGGCCGCGATCGAGAACGAGACAATATGGACAGGGATCAACATCATCGATGGAAAGATCACTGACCCGGCTGTCGCACAGGCGTTCAGGATGAAATACACTCCTCTTGAAGATGTGATTTAACGCCCTTTCAGACGGGTTGTTGTTTCGCAACTATCGACTCTTGAGGATGATCTGTCAACAGGGGGCTTTGTGCTCCCTGTTGCTTTTTGATCCGGATCAGCGTAGAATCATTATCGCTTACATTGGAATAAAATTCACAGATCGTTCAGTACCGCCGAATCTCGGGGTGATGATGTCAAGATGACTGACAAAAAAGATCCAACAAACAGAGACAGGCTGCCCGACGAAAACAATCTACATAGCGAAAACAAACTGACCAACAAAAACAGGCCTTTGGAATTTCCGATAGATGGAACGCTGGACCTGCATATATTCGCCCCCTCGGATGTAAAGACACTCATACCGGATTACCTGGATCAATGCAGAAAAAAAGGGATCAGCCAGATCCGTATAATTCACGGCAAGGGAACCGGAGCAATGCGTGAAACGGTTCACGCCATACTGGATCGGATTCCCGAAGTGGTTTCTTACCGGCTTGCCGGTGAAGGCGGCGGCGGATGGGGAGCAACGATCGTTATCCTGGAGCTTTCAGGGAAAACCGGTCGAAATACCTGAACAGTCATTGGGAACCGCTCTTTATTTCGCTAATCCCGCTCCAAACTGTATTTAAACAACTTTGCTAAAAGACAGTCCTGCGCCAACACTTCATCTCTAGTCAAATTTTTTAGAGGATCAAACATATATTTATTATATAACATCACAGAAATCGAATCATTTTTTATTAAATCGTCTGGAGAAAGATCGTTTCTAAAAAATTGCTCCCAGTCATTATATTTCAAAGGAGCAAACCTTTCAAATTTAATATTATGATATTCATATCCATCAAATAGTTTCCAAAGAATATCGTAACCGATTTCAGACCACTTAAGTGCGCCAACTTTGGTTAGTTTGCGCTGATACTTTTTCCAAAGCGTTTCTTCCAGGTTTTTCAACCCTTTCAACCCGAAGAGATTGAAATAATGCAACAAACGA
>CBDUUV010000098.1:0-9104 GCA_965370495.1 uncultured bacterium | reverse complement strand
TCCTTTTCTTTTCCTTACCTCTGCTTCACCCATATTGTTATCAACTTCAGTTTCCATTATTGTTTTCCAGGCCGGTTTTTTATCTTTCCGAACCTTCTCTCACGTCCCATATATTCCCTGATCGCGCCAAGAAGGTTTTCTTCTTTGAAATCAGGCCATAATACATCAGTAACAAATATTTCAGAATACGCGACTTGCCATAAAAGGAAGTTGCTTATTCTGAATTCTCCACCGCTCCTTATCAGCAGATCCGGATCAGATAATTCAGGTGAATAAAGACTCCCGGCAAATAACTCCTCATCTATCGAATCAACCGATATAACACCATCTCTTGCAGCCTTGGCAAGTTTCTTCGCGGTGTCTGCAATCTCCGCGCGCCCACCGTAACTGAGACACAAGTTCAGGACCATTCCTTCATTGAGGGAAAGTTTTTCGATCGTTTCATCAAGTGTCCTTTTTGTTGTCTCGGGAAGAAGATCCAGCCTTCCCATAGCCCTCAGCTGTATATTGTTCTCATCAAGCTCCAGGTATTCAGAATCGAGGACCTTTCTGAGAAAAGTCATCAGAGCCCGTACTTCCCGCTTCGGCCTCTGCCAGTTTTCCAATGAGAACGTGTAAAGAGACAGGACGGGAATGCCAATACTTGCGCAGGTCCTGACCGTTACACGCACAGATTCTCTGCCTGCCCTGTGGCCTGCTATCCTGGGAAGATTCCTATTACTGGCCCACCTGCCATTACCATCCATTATTATAGCGATATGGCGGGGAAGCCCCTTCAGGTTTTTCAGATCCCTGATTTCCTTTTCAATATCGACTGTCATTATATTTATTGCCTGCCTCAAACCCGACTCAACGGGTTAAAACTCCATAATCTCTTTCTCCTTGACCTGGAACACTTCGTCGAGCTCCTTTATCGAGTTGTCGGTCAGCTCCTGGACCTCCTTGTGATACTTGTGGTAATCATCCTCCGAGATCTCATGGTCCTTCTCGAGTTTTTTTACTTTCTCGTTGGCATCGCGCCGAATGTTTCTTATTGCGATCTTGCCCTCTTCTATCAGGTGCTTGATGGTCTTGACAAGATCGCGTCTTCTTTCTTCGGTAAGAGGTGGCAGGGGGACACGGATAAAAGAACCGTCACTCAGAGGATTAAGCCCAAGATTGGAAGACTGAATGGCTTTTACAACCTCACCAACCATCGGTTTTTCCCACGGTTGGACTGTTATCAGTTTCGCGTCCGGGACCGAAATATTGGCGACCTGTTTCAGAGGCACCATTGTCCCGTAGTAAT
The DNA here is from genome assembly GCA_965370495.1 of uncultured bacterium. GTDB lineage: Bacteria > Krumholzibacteriota > Krumholzibacteriia > Krumholzibacteriales > Krumholzibacteriaceae > Krumholzibacterium. The sequence continues at coordinate 7,816 of CBDUUV010000098.1, read as the reverse complement.
CCACCTTTATACTATCCAGGATTGCAGGTGACGCTTTGCCCGTTCGGATCGATGCCAATTCAGTTTCTGCCATCTCAATGGATTTTTTCATATGTTCTTCTGTTTCAGAGAAAATTCTGTCGACCGAATCCATTTTTCCCTCCTCATCTGACAATAGTTCCGATTTCTTCTCCCAATAACACTTTTTTCAGATTCCCCTTTTCCCTTATACTGAACACAATGATGGGTATATCATTATCCCTGCACAGAGCTACAGCTGTTCCATCCATCACTTTGAGATCATCCCGCAGAACTTCATTAAAAGTCATTTCGTTCAACATCTTCGCATTCGGGTTCTTAACGGGATCACTATCGTATATTCCCTTGACTTTCGTGCCCTTGATCAAAACATCGACTTCGAGCTCGGCTGCGCGAAGAGCAGCGGCGGTATCAGTTGTAAAATACGGATTTCCCGTACCGCCTGCCAGAATCAGCAGCCGCCCCTTATTGAGATGAATGCCTGCCTCTATCCTGCTGAATCTTTCTACGACCTGCCCAACTTCAAACGGGGTCATGACCCTGGCTTCAACACCAATCTCCTCTAACGCTCCCTGAAGTGCCAAAGCATTGATGACGGTCCCGAGCATCCCCATATAATCAGCTGAGATCCTGTGTACGGCCTTGCCGCTGACCATCGCCCCCCGTAGAATATTTCCACCCCCTACGACAACAGCAATTTCAGATCCTGCCGCAAGAGCATCTTTCAGCTCTGAAGCAAACGACCCGATCATCTTGAAATCGATACTTTGTTCCGCGCCACCGAATACTTCTCCGCTGATCTTCAGAAGCAGCCTTTTGACAACCGGGCGCCTTTCCATCCAATGCTCCTTCCGTAAAAAAGCGCAGGAATTATTGTGTTCCCGCGCTGAATAATCTACATTACAGTCGTTTATAACCAGCTTCACTCATCAGGACGTTTCCTCACCCAACTGGAATCGGGCAAAACGCTTCACGACCATGTGCTCACCGAGCTTTCCTATCACCTCTTTGACAAGGTCGCCGACAATAACTTGATCATCCTTGATAAATGTTTGTTCAAGAAGGACCACATCACGGTAGAACTTTTCAATCTTGCCTTCAATAATTTTATCGATGACTTTTTCAGGTTTGCCAGATTTCAACGCCTGGTTCCTGAAAATTTCTTTTTCACGCTCTATTTCAACATCGGAAACGTCTTCACGATTGACAACCATAGGGTTGGCGGCTGCCACCTGCATTGCAAGATTTTTCCCCAGTGTTTGAAATTCTTCTGTACGGGTAACAAAATCTGTCTCGCAGTTCAGCTCAACCATGACTCCAAGTTGATCATTGCTGTGGATGTAGGAAAAAATCATTCCTTCCTTTGCCGCCTTGTGAGCACGCCTGGAAGCCGATGAAAGACCTTTTTCACGAAGCACCTTGATCGCAGCCTCCATGTCACCGTTGGTATCCTTGAGGGCTCTCTTGCAATCCATCATTCCTGTACTGGTTTTATCTCTCAATTCTTTGACCATTTTTGGTGTAATTTCCATCTATCTATCCTCCAGGATATCTCTTATGACTGCTTGTCTCCAGATTTATCTGGTTTTTGCTTTGTCAATTTTGGTTCCGGGGCATTTTTCTGAACAGGTTTTGATGAAGGTGCCGATTCCTTTTTGCCCTTATTGTCAACAAAATCCTTGTTTTTCAGATACCTCGCCCTGCCTTCGATCACTGCATCAGCCAGAGTCTTTGTGAACAGCTTGATCGAACGGATCGCATCATCGTTTGCCGGTATGGGAAGATCGACTTCATCCGGGTCACTATTTGTATCCACAAGCCCTATCAATGGTATATGGAGCTTTTTAGCTTCTCTGATAGCAATCGCTTCCTTCTTCGTGTCGAATACGACAATGCACGCGGGCATCTTGTTCATCCCGCGGATACCCGCCAGGATTTTCAATAATTTATCCTTATGCCTTTCGAGATCGAGCCTTTCTTTCTTTGAGAGTTGCTCGATCCTCCCATCCTTTTCCATGGCTTCGATATCGTCGATCTTGTCCATGCTTAAACTGATCGTCTTGAAGTTTGTGAGAGTACCGCCCAGCCAGCGCTCATTGATGTAATACATGCCACATCTGGTAGCATCCTCGCGAACGCTTTCCTTGGATTGTCTCTTGGTCCCCACGAAAATGACGGTTTTCCCCTCCGCCGCGATATCTACAAGCATCTGATATGCAAGTTGAAGTTTTTCGAGAGTCTTACGGAGGTCAATAATATAAATGCCGTTCTGCTCTTTATAAATATAGGGCTTCATCTTTGGATCCCAGCGCCTCGTCTGGTGTCCGAAATGAACGCCCGCTTCCAGCAGATCCTTGATCTGGACTTCCACTTTTTTCTCCTTTTGGTTGATCCTCCACCCCTTCCTCAACCGATCCAATCCCTCAAAGAGACACCGCGGATCGCAAAGGGATGTGCGAATTAAAATACGATCCTATCGCTTGGAGAACTGGAATTTCTTCCTAGCTCCAGGCTGACCATATTTTTTACGTTCCTTCTCCCTGGCGTCCCTTGTCAGAAATCCACCCGATTTGAGGACTTTCCTCAGGGAATCGTCATGCAGAAGAATAGCTCTAGAGATACCGAGACGGATGGCACCGGCCTGCCCGGCTGTACCGCCACCCCTGACAGTAGCTTTAATGTCATACGCGCTTTCGGAATTTGTAACAACGAGAGGCTGCCGCACAAGCAGAGTCAGGCTTTCTCTCTTCATGTATTCGGAAAGTGTTTTCCCGTTAACCAGAATTTCACCCTTTCCCTCTGAAAGGAAAACACGCGCTACCGCGGATTTTCTTCTTCCTACAGCATGAAATTTTTCCTTTGCCAATTATACACCCCCTCTCATACAGATCGATACTGATAACTTAAACTAATACTTTTACCAGCCCGCCAAATTCTCAATAGCCTCAGGATTTTGCGCTCTATGCGGGTGCTCTGCCCCAGCATATACCTTGAGTTTTTTCAATAACTTCCTACCAAGCCTGTTGTGGGGCAACATACCCTTAACAGCATTCCTGATGGGAAAGGTTGGGTCTTTTTCCATCTTGGTCTTCAGGGTCGTCAGACGCATACCACCTGGATACCCGGAATATGACCAGTAGGTCTTGTCTTCCATCTTGTTGCCAGTCACATGAATCTTTGAAGCGTTGACAACAATAACGAAATCACCGATATCCATATGAGGAGAATAGGCAGGCTTATGTTTCCCCCTGAGTACCGTTGCTATCTGTTTTGCCAGTCTGCCAAGCGTTTTTCCGCTGGCATCAACAACATACCATTTTCTCTCGAACTCTCCCGGCTTTAATACCGTAGTTTTTTGCATTCTGATCCTCCGACAAACACACTTATCCCCGGAAAATTAAGTATCAAAATATATATGCCATCCCCTTTTATGTCAAGTTTCTTTAATTTTTCATTCTTTTATTATTCATTCCTGAACCAAACCATTCGATTGCGCGAAAAACCCCACAAAACAGGCTGACATGCTGGTGCAAAAAAAGGAATCCAGCGTCGGTATGCCTTTTATTGCTACCAGCTATATTTCTTTTTTCGCAATTTTTCTTATTTTTTCTTCAAAAGGCTTCTCGATGATCCCTTTTTCAGTTATAAAAGCAGATATCAGCCTCGAAGGTGTCACATCAAAGGCCGGGTTGTATGCTCCAACACCATCGGGAACAGTCCTGTATCCCTGGTAAAATGTAACTTCCGTATCAGCACGATTTTCGACAGGAATCTTTTCTCCGCAGCTCAGGCCTGGATCGAAGGTTGTCCATGGCGCTGCTACATAGAATGGGACATTGAACTCCGAACACAGGATGGCCAGTGACAATGTTCCGATCTTGTTGGCCGTATCACCATTTCCCGCTATCCTGTCAGCTCCAGTTATTACAAGATCGATATTACCCGAAGAAAGAAGCGATGCCGCGGCATTATCGCAAAGAACCGTTGTTTCTATCCCCTTTTTTACTAGTTCCCATGCTGTCAACCGGGCCCCCTGAAGAAGAGGCCTCGTTTCATCCGCGTATACATGAATCTTTTTCCCCTGCTCCACTGAAGCGTAGATGACCCCGAGAGCGGTTCCATATCCCGCAGTTGCCAATCCCCCGGCATTGCAGTGTGTAAGTATCTTCATGCCGTCTCTTATCAGCACAGATCCGTTTCTACCGATAACCTTTTCCGTTTTGAGTTCCTCTTCGAATATAAGAAACGCTTCGTTCTCCACCCTATCGCATATTTCCTGTGCGTCGGAAGAACCGAGCTCGATAACAGACCTCATCCTTTTGAGGGAAACAAACAGGTCAACTGCTGTAGGCCTTGTTCCGGCAAGCAGGTCAATCGCCCCGAGCAATCTTTTACGGATACTATCACCTTCAATAACTGTTGTATCGATATTCACGGCTTTTCTTCCATGGTCAAAAAAGAAGGGTGGTGGATCGACAACAGATTCTGAAAGGAAATTTTCCAGGGAAAGGAGTACTCCATAAGCTGCCACAATCCCTATAGCGGGAGCACCGCGGATCTTCATGGAACAGATCGCCTCGGCAACCTCATCAACTGTACACAGATCCACATCGATTTCCTTCGAAGGCAGAAGCGTCTGATCTATGATCCTGATTCTTCCTTCTATGTAATCGATGGTATTGAAGATCATGCAGGCCTACTCCCCTATGATATTTACGTGGATATTTCGACTCCTCGGCCTGTTGTCGAATTCCATGAATACAACCTGCTGCCAGGTACCAAGTACAAGTCGTCCATCCGAAACCGGGATCGTCAAGGCAGGGCCCAGGAGTGCGGACCTGATATGAGAAAACCCGTTACCATCTCCCCAGGTCGCATCATGTCCGTATTCGATACCGGACGGGATTATCTTTTCAAAGAATTTGGGAAGGTCACGAAGCAGGCCAGGTTCGAATTCGACCGTAGTAATAGCCCCTGTTGAACCGGGTACAATAACATTCAACTGGCCTGTCATTATTCCGCTGTTCTGAAGTGTAGACATGAGATATCCTGTAATATCGATGATCGTCCCGTCACCATCGGTGGAAAACCTGTGTTCCTCTTCAAAAGTAATCATTTGTACTCTCCTCAACCCGGCAGTATACCAGATGCAGCTTCGAGTCTTCTGAACAGTCTGAAAAGCAGAGATACGGGTAATCCTACCACGTTGAAATAACATCCATCAACCCTGTCGATAAAAAGAGAAGCATACCCCTGTATGGCATATGCTCCTGCTTTACCGAAAGGTTCGCCTGTATCTATATACGCCGCAATATCACTTTTCGAAAGTTCTCTGAAAAAGACCTTTGTTATCTCGGACTCTACATAACGGATATCAGGAGGAGTCATCAATGTAAGCCCTGTCACGACCTCATGCTCGCGTCCCGACAGTGTTTCGAGCATCGATACCGCATCATCCTGTCCCACCGGTTTGCCGAGAAACCGTCCTTCGCAGATTACAAGTGTATCAGCCGCGATAATGGTCTTTCGCGGATGAGATTTCTGTACATCAACCGCTTTGAGTTCAGATAGCAGCCTTGCCACACGAACAGGGTCTGTCCAGATAAGCTCATCCTCGTCGACATCAGAAGGGGAAATCTCGAATTCGAACCCCAGCATCGTCAATATCTCGCGTCTCCTCGGTGAGGCCGAGGCAAGAAGCAGATTATCCTGAACACCCATCGACAGAAACGGATTCATCAGCATTTCCCCTGTCTTCGATTGATATATATTACAAGCTTCTGGCTTCCCTCTCTATCAGCAGAGTCACCGGGCCGTCATTGACAAGCCTGACCTTCATACTGGCACCGAACTCACCCTCGGAGATTCTGGGATAATATCCTCCTGCGATTTCCACGAATTCCCTGTACAACTTCAAAGCCTCATCTGCCGGCGCGCTTCCCGTGTATGCCGGGCGCCTCCCCTTATGACAGTCCCCATAGAGAGTAAACTGCGAAACGATGAGAACCTCTCCGGAAATATCGAGCAGCGATCTGTTCATCCTGCAGCTTTCATCTTCAAATATCCTTAGTTCAAGACATTTCCTCGCGATCCAGTCCAGCTGCTCTTGTGTATCACCACTCCTGAATGCGACCAGGATCAATATCCCACGTCCTATAGATGATATTATCCTTCCCTCTACTTCCACACTGGCCTGGGCCACTCTCTGAACGACAACTCTCATGCATTGCTTCTTTTCTTTTCAGAATATCTTATCGCTGTCACTTGAAACTGAAGTTCGTCCCTTCCTTTCCATGAATTCATCCGAAGATTTATCAGGACATCGATCTTTTTCCCCATTATATCTGCGGGGTTCCAGGCACGTCCCAGTGAGAACCCGATAAGGTCCAGCCTGGCACCCGCTGTATCGCTGGCCGAGATCTTGAGATGCCCGTTTCCGACAATCCTGCTTTTCTGCCCGACTTCGAGATTTTTCAGCATCAGAAGAGGTTCTCTGTTACCGGGGCCATATGGCCCCATACGCTCCAGGAACGAAATCAGTTCGAGATTACATTGATCGAATTCAATCTCTCCATCCACTGTAACCGGTTGCCATTTTTTTTCTGAATCCATACTCTCACCGGCCACTTTGTTAAACCTTTTTCTGAAATTATAAACATCATCCGTCCGTATGCTGAACCCCCCGGCTTCCTTGTGCCCACCGAAAGCCATAAGAAATTCCGAACATTTTTCAAGCGTTTCCCTTACGTTGATCATTCCAGCTGATCGAACAGACCCCTTGCCGATCTCCCCTTTGTCGGCGATAAGAACTGCGGGAAGAGAATATTTTTCCGCTAGCCGGGAAGCCGCTATCCCAACAACTCCCTCGTGCCAGGATTGAGACGAAAAAACAAGAGCGTTTGGATGATCCTTCGCAATATTAATATCCGCCAGATAGGAAGCCTGCTCGGTTACAACGCTGTCCAATTCTCTGCGCAATGAATTCTGCTCCTCTATCACTTCTCCGATAGAAAATGATTCATCGGTATCGTCTGTCGTCAGAAGCCTGACAACATCCCTGGCGCTCCCGATCCTCCCCGGAGAATTCAGTCTGGGAACTATTGTAAAACAGACCTGCCTTGCGCTGAACCCTTCCCTGGCAAGGTTGGACAAAACCTGGAGCGCCCTGAACCCTTGCCGGTCCCACTCTCCAAGTTTTAACAATCCGAGGGATACGAGAACCCGGTTCTCATCCTCCAGAACAACATAATCCCCTAAAGTTCCAACTGCTACCAGATCAAGCATTTCCTCAAGACCCGCGTTCTTCCCGCTCTGCTTTTCCAATCCCTGGATTAATTTGAACGCCACTCCCACCCCGGCAAGTTCGGTAAAAGGATACGTCTCGCCTGGAGCTTTTGGATTGATAAAAGCATCAGCTTCTGGAATTCTCCTGTTTATTTCATGGTGGTCGGTTATAATCGTTTTTATGCCGTTATCAGCCAGAAACAGGACTGCAGCATCATCGCTTGAACCGCAATCTACCGAAATGACAAGGCCCAATCCCTTTTCAACTCCCCTCTCCATCATCCGCATGGAAAGTCCATACCCATCCTTTGCTCTGTCTGGTACAAAATAATGTACATCCGCTCCAAACTTCCTTAACGCTCTGAACAATAATGCCGTGCCGCAAATACCATCGGCATCGTAATCACCATGGATCAATATTTTTTCTCCACCCTTCAGGGAAGCCTCGAGGATAGAGACTGCTTCTTTCATCTCGGTGAAAAGAAACGGGTCATGAAGATGATCCAGGGATGGG
>CBDUUV010000097.1:0-9527 GCA_965370495.1 uncultured bacterium | reverse complement strand
GATGATATTTTTCCGCGATCTCCCTGATCTTGTCGTTTGATTCGAGAATCCAGGACACCTGTTCGGGTAACGCCTCGAGTGCATTTATCATTGCCTGCCCCTGAGTCAGCGAGATACTCCTTGTCCTCCCCATAGTAAGGGCAAGAAGGGTCAGTACCGTTATCTGTGAAGTAAAAGCTTTTGTCGAGGCTACACCGATCTCCGGCCCGGCATGTATGTAAACGCCTCCCTGCGATTCACGTGCTATTGTACTTCCAACGACATTACAGATTCCCATCACCCTCGCGCCCTTGCTCTTTGCCTCCCGCAGGGCGGCAAGCGTGTCAACCGTTTCCCCTGACTGGCTGATAGCAAGCACCAGCGTCCCTTCATCCATGATGGGATTCCTGTAACGGAACTCACTCGCATATTCCACTTCGACAGGGATCCTCGCCGTCTCTTCGATCATATATTCACCAAGCAGGCCGGCATGCCAGCTCGTCCCGCATCCCAGGATCACGATCCTTTTGATATCCCTCAATTCGTTATCGCTCATGTTAAGGCCGCCGAGCCTTGCCTTCCCGGTCTCGTGTATCAGGCGCCCTCTCATTGCATTATGAATAGTCTCTGGCTGTTCGAAGATCTCCTTGAACATGAAATGCTCGAACCCGCCCTTCTCGATCATCTCAAGGTCCCAGTCGATCTCGGTTATGATATGCTCTACATACTCATTCTCGATCGTCATCGTCGTGAAGGAATCAGGAGTGGCAACAACCATCTGCTGATCCTCCAGATAGATCACCTGGCGTGTATGTTTGAAGATCGCCGCGACATCACTGGCGATAAAATACTCGTCATCACCGATTCCCACAACAACGGGCGAACCATTTCTGGCCCCTACGAGTTTATTCGGTTCTAATGTGGAAATGACTATAATACCATAGGTTCCCTCAACCATCTCCAGTGCTTTCTGAACCGAATACTCGAGGTTGTTCCCGTCATAAAACTTTTCAATAAGATGAGCCAGGACTTCTGTATCTGTGTCCGAGCTGAACTTGTGACCCTCCGATTCAAGGGATTTCTTGAGTGTCATGTAATTTTCGATAATACCGTTATGAACAATGGCGATATTCCCGGTGGAATCATAATGAGGATGAGCGTTCACCCTGTTAGGTTCGCCATGCGTCGCCCACCTTGTATGAGCGATCCCCAGGCTCCCGGTCAGATCCGTGCCCTTCAGCTTTTCCTCGAGTTTGACGATCTTGCCCGGCATCTTGTCTGTAACCATTTTCCCGTTCTGGATGATTGCGAGACCAGCCGAGTCATATCCCCTGTATTCCAGTCTTTTCAACCCTTCCAGAAGGATCTCTCCTACATTGCTGCTTCTGCTGCCGATATACCCGATTATCCCGCACATATACTACTCCTTACCATAGATTCAACGAACCGGAGAGTCCGTCTATCCACTCGTCCTCAACTATGGGACATAAGAATCGCCCTGGCCCTTTTAACCAGGACGAGAGCATCCCTTTCACTTTCTGCTTCCGCGATTATCCTGATCACCGGTTCAGTATTGGATTTCCTGATGTGTATCCATCCGGTTTCAATATCGATTCTAATACCATCGAGAGAATTAAATTCTCCCGGGAATTCCTTTTTTAGATCTTCGATAATTCCTTCCAGCTCCCCATTGAAGAGAAATTTCTCCTTGACTATACAATATTCAGGAAAGCTTGTCACCTTCTCCTCGAGAGAGGTTTCTGACCTGGCAAGAAGCTGCAGGATAAGAGCTATCCCCGTCATGGCATCCCTGCCATAGTGGATAGGCGGATATATCACGCCACCATTCCCTTCACCCCCGATGACCGCCCCGGATTCCTTCATCGCAGAGATCACATTCGCTTCTCCAACCTTCGACCGTATCGAACGTACACCATGTTTCTTTGCAATATCATCTATCAGGCGTGTTGTGGACAAGTTGGCGACAACAGGCCCTTTTTCCCGGGAAAGGATAAAATCAACCGCCAGCGAAAGGGTCAATTCCTCACTCAGGACTTTCCCCTTCCCATCAACAAGCACCAACCGGTCCGCATCCGGGTCACAGGCAAATCCCAGGTCTGCTTTTTCCCTTATCACAGCCTCGGAAAGCTCTCCCAGATTGGCAGGCTTTGGTTCCGGATCATGGGGAAAAGGCTTATGAATATCTGTAAATAACTCAACCTTGTCCACTCCCAGTTCACCCAGGAGAATGGGGATTATCCTGCTTCCCGCACCATTCACACAATCGATCACTACCCTGAATCCTCTTGAGGCTATCTTTTCCCTGTCGATGCATTCGAGACTGAGTATCCTCTCTACATGCACCATATCGGCAGAATCTATCTGTTTATAACTCCCCAAATAACCGGGAGGCTCATAAAGCACGCCGCCGCCGTCTACACTTTCCCTGATCTCGTCTACAGCATCACTGCCAAGAAATTCGCCGTTACCATCAACAAACTTCAGCGCGTTCCATCTCTCATCATTGTGGCTGGCCGTGATAATAATGCCGCCGTCAGCTTCCAGTTCCCTGACCATGAGCTCAACCGTCGGAGTCGCAGCGACACCGAGATCAATGACATCCACGCCCTTGAACCTCAGTGCCGAAAATACCGCCAAAGATATTGCCGGCCCGGAAGCCCTTGTATCCCTGCCAACTATAACCAGGGCCCCCTTGAGCCATGCCGCATATGCCGCCGTGAACCTGGCAGCCAGTTCAGGGTTCATACCATTACCCAGAAGTCCCCTTACCCCTGAAACACTTACCATCAAAAACTCAGGCTTGTACAAACTATGTCTCCCCTTGCATTTCAAAACATGTTCGATATGAATCATTGCCTAAAATATAAGAAATCCGCATTCCTGTCAATGAATCCTGAGTAAGGCTGCAGTACTCAGGAAAAAACCCAGGCCACTTCGCAGATGGAATCAACCAGATCATTCCCGGTACCTGAGCTGGAAAAACATCAGGTTTCCTCAGAAAAAACTGCGGAAAGCCGGATATAAAAGAACATAGCCGTCATACTACTGAGAGATTTTCCGCTAATCTTCCTTATTGATCTTCGGCCGCCGCCGCCTTAACAAAAAAGGGTGGAAACCTGAGTTTCCACCCTCACATGAATCATTTTTTCAGCGCTTAATTCTTGCGCTCCGAAAGCAGATGCTCCACTACCGTGGGATCAGCCAGAGTCGTGGTATCACCGATGTCATCACTGCCGGTGGCAATGATCTTCAGTATCCTGCGCATGATCTTGCCGCTTCGCGTCTTTGGAAGAGCATCGGCAAACTGGATCGCATCAGGTTTGGCGATCGGACCGATCTCCTTACTGACATGCGCCCTCAGGGTCTGCACAAGTTCGTCCGTCTTATCGATACCCTCCTGCAGGGTGACGAACGCGTAGAGTCCCTGCCCCTTGATCTCATGAGGCATCGGAACGACAGCAGCCTCGGCTACTGTCTCGTGGCTTACAAGAGCGCTCTCCACTTCCATTGTGCCGATCCTGTGACCTGAAACATTGATCACGTCATCGACACGGCCCATGATCCAGAAGTATCCGTCCTCGTCCTGGCGTGCTCCATCGCCAGTGAAATAAACATCCTTGAAACGACTGAAGTATACATCCTTGTACCTCTGGTCATCGCCCCAGATCGTCCTTAGCATCGCGGGCCAGGGTTTCTGAATCGTAAGGTATCCGCCTTCGTTAACATCGGCGGGAGAACCGTCTTCCCTGACTACCTGAGGGAAAATACCGGGGAAAGGCCTCGTGGCACAACCCGGTTTGATCGGGAAAGCACCCGGCAGCGGTGTGATCATGATGCCGCCTGTCTCTGTCTGCCACCAGGTATCGACGATCGGGCACCTGCCGCCACCAACAATATTGTAATACCACATCCAGGCTTCCGGATTGATCGGTTCGCCGACCGTACCAAGAAGCCTCAGGCTCGACATGTCATGCTTTGTAACCCAATCATCACCGGAGCGGGCTATAGCCCTGATCGCCGTCGGAGCCGTATAGAAGATATTGACTTTGTACTTCTCGACAATATCCCAGAACCGATCGGGATTCGGATAGTTGGGAACACCTTCGAACATCAGCGTAGTAGCACCAAGGTTCAGCGGGCCGTACACGATGTATGAGTGTCCGGTGATCCAGCCGATATCGGCAGTACACCAGTATATGTCGTCATCTTTTATATCGAAAACATACTTTGAGGTCATGGTCGTGTACAGCAGGTAACCGCCTGTCGTGTGAACGACACCCTTGGGTTTGCCCGTCGTACCGCTGGTATAGAGGATAAAGGACACATCCTCTGCATCCATCTCTTCCCAGGGGCACTCTGCACTGACATCTGCCATCTCGTCATGCCACCAGGTATCGCGTCCCTCTACCATCTCGACATCGATACCGGTTCTTTTAAGAACGATGGCGTTCCTGACTGTCGGGGATCCCTTCAGGGCCTCATCGACATTTACCTTCAAAGGAATAACTTTGCCGCCTCTGAACGAACCGTCAGCCGTTACGATAAGTTTAGATTCGGCATCAACATTACGGTCCATGATCGAGTTGGCGCTGAATCCGCCGAAGACTATGCTGTGAATAGCGCCGATCCTGACGCATGCAAGCATGGCGATCGCGAGTTCAGGAACCATCGGCATATACAGGGTGACCCTGTCACCCTTTTTGATGTCATATTTTTTCAACACGTTCGCGAACTTGCAGACCTCTGCGTGAAGTTCCCTGTAAGTAAATTTCTTCGAATCGCCTTCAGGCTCACCTTCCCAGATGATAGCGACCTTGTCCGCACGGCCATTTTCAAGGTGTTTGTCAAGACAGTTATAGGCGATATTGGTTTTTCCGCCGCTGAACCATTTAGCCTTGGGTGGATCCCACTCCAGGACAGTGTCCCATTCCTTGAACCAGTGAACATACTCCCGCGCCTGATCGGCCCAGAAACCTTCAAAATCATCTTCAGCCTTTTTCGTAAGAGCGTTGAACTCATCCAGACTCTTGATATGGGCCTTCTCGACGAACTCTGCTGAAGGAGGAAACTGCCTCTTTTCATCCAGCATGGAAGTTATCGTCTTCTTCTCCTCTGTCATCTGCAACCTCCTGTGTGGTTTGCTTTGTTAAGTGCACATTTTCTTTGATCTTCAGATGTAAAAGCATATTTTGAATATCGCATCATAATTGCGGTAACAAATGATGTCAAGCGTAAATAATGTAGTGCAAGCACGGGAATCAAGTATCTTTTTTTTATTTCCGCGATAATCCGGAATGCCTCCATCCTGATCGGGAAACCTTTTCACATTTATTGCTGTCAAAGGGGTTTATTCGGCAGAAAAACGAAGATTTTGAGTCTCTGCAAATGATTATTATTCCTGACCCTTACTTGTCTTGACATCAGGCGCAAATACTCGTACGAATAGCAAGAGTCCTGTCCCGCAACCGTTTTGAAGTTGATTCGGAGGTATCAATGAAATTCGTGAAAAATGCTATCGGCAGAAAAGTCCCGACCAACGTTAACGGCGTTAAAAAAAAGGCTTACAAGGAAGCCTTCGATCCGGATTATAACGAGCCATGGGCTGGCCGTCCAGGCAGGGCTGGTATGCACTCTGGAAAAAGCAAGATAACGTCACTGGACAGCATCATCGACCTGCTTGAAGATGGCGACTGGATTTCATACCCTCATTACTACAGGCTGGGCGACGTATGCCTGAAAATGATCATTGACAAGCTCAGGGAAAAGGGAAAAAGGAATATCTACCTCCTTGGTAATGCTTTTTTCGATAACTGCATCCCCTGGCTGCCGGAAGCGATCAGTGACGGCATTATAGCCGGATTTAACGGAAGCTGCTACCGTGGTATGGGGAAACATCTTATGAATGGCGATTTCCTTCCGTGGGTTGTTACCGGATACGGCCATGGAAACCGTGTCAGGAGGTTTCATACGGGAGAAATCAAGGTCAAGGTCGCATTTGGCCCTGTTCCGATAGCCGACAAGTGGGGTAACTCGAACGGCCTGATGGGTGATCCCGGCTCCTGGGTGGGTCCGCTGGGCCTCTTCCTTGCGGACACGCTATGGGCAGAACATGTCTGCCTGCTTGCCGGGGAAATCACTGATAATTACCTTTTTCCACGCTCCCTTTCGATGGTCGATATCGATTATGTCGTAAAAGTCGATAATCCGGGAGACAGTTCCGGTATCGGATCCGGCACTCTCGATATCGAAAAGATAAGGGCCAGCAGTTTCAACTCCCGAATCGCTGAACAGGTATTGAAAGTCATGCAGGCGGCCGGAACGATCTTCGATGGCTTCAATTTCCAGGTCGGTTCGGGCGCAGGGCTCATAGTGCTTGACGAAATATACAAAATCCTCAGAGAACGCGAAATAAAAGCCGGGTTTGCCATAGGAGGATGCACATCGCTTCATGTGGAGATGCTTCAGGCAGGTTTTATCAAAGACCTTCTTCACGGCCAGTGTTTTGAACCCTCCGAAAGGGTGATCAAGTCGATGCTGCATGACTACAATCATCATGAGATATCCACCGGTGAATACGACGATGTAGCAAACAAGGAAAATGCCGTGAACATGCTTGACGTTTCCGTATTATCAACGCTGGAGATGGATACCGGGTTCAACATTAACAGCATATGTGCCGGCGGGCGTATAATCGGCGGTATCGGCGGCGCGCAGGGCGTCGCGGCAGGTTCGGATATGACAATAATGTTCCTGCCCCTGGCTACGGGCAAGAAAGAAAAAGGTATGGGATTTCCCCGTATCGTCGAGGAAGTCTATACGGTATCTATCCCGGGCGAGGTGATCGACGTAGCTGTAACCGAAGATTACGTAGCCCTCAACCCGAAAAGCAAATCGAGATATATTGAACCTCTTCGGGAAAATGCCGTCTCCAGAGGCCTTAAAATCGTAAGTATCGATGAACTTCACGATCTGTCAGTCAAGGCTGCCGCCGGAATCGGCAAAACACCTTCCAGGCCCGAAACCACCGACATACCCGTCGAAGTCATCGAATGGAGAGATGGAACACTCCTCGACACGATCTTCAAACCTGTATAACAGGCGACGGTATCAATCGACTTCTTACCGGAAGCGGGCGCACGGAATAGTCCCGGCGCCCGCTTCCTCTTCTTCTACCAGAATAAATATTCTGAACCCGCCTGTTACTCACCGGATCCAGGCATAGCGGCCCAGTGTTCGATCAACTTCCAGCGCCTGTCGATATCGGCCTGGGCTTCCTTCAGAAGCGCGGCAGCAATATCAGGAGAAGCATTCTTGAGCACTTTGTATCTGTTCTCGTTGTAGATATACTCCTCCAGAGGGATGCTCGGTGCCTTTGAATCGAGCTGCAGAGGATTTTTCCCTTCATCGATAAGCGTCGGGTTAAATCTGAACAGCGGCCATGCTCCCGACTCAACGGCAGCTTTCTGCTGATCGAACCCTCTGCGCATATTGATTCCGTGTCCGATACAATGTGAGTAGGCGATTATCAGGGATGGGCCGTCATACGCTTCAGCTTCCAGGAAAGCCTTGATCGTCTGGCTTTCGCTGTAACCCATCGCGATCCTTGCGACATAGACATAACCATACATCATGATCATCATCCCGAGATCTTTCTTGGGAGTCATCTTTCCACCCGCAGCGAATTTAGCGATTGCACCCATCGGGGTAGCTTTCGACATCTGTCCTCCGGTATTGGAATATGTCTCTGTATCAAGAACCAGAATATTCGTGTCACGCTTCTGGGCAAGCACATGGTCGAGTCCACCGTAACCGATATCATATGCCCAGCCGTCCCCTCCCAGGACCCACACGCTCTTTTTGACAAGAACGTCCGCCAGCCCGGCAAGATCCTTCGCCTCGGATGAATCGATACCTTCGAGTTTCTGCTTCAGTACGGTAATGCGTTCCCTCTGTTCCTTCAGACCGGCTTCTGTCGACATTTCTGCGGCTTTTATCTGTCCGACAAGCTTATCACCGATTTTTGATGATAGCCGCTCAAGCAGCTCCGTAGCGTATTCCTTCTGCTTGTCGAGGGCCAGTCTCATACCGAAACCGAATTCCGCGTTATCCTCGAAAAGTGAGTTACTCCAGGTGACACCCCTCCCGTCACTGTTCGTCGTATACGGGGTGGCTGGCAGGTTTCCACCATATATCGAGCTGCACCCTGTCGCGTTGCCGATCAACATCCTGTCGCCGAAGAGCTGCGTCACGAGTTTGACATACGGTGTCTCCCCACATCCGGCACAGGCTCCTGAAAACTCAAAGAGAGGCTCGAGGAACTGAACGGTCCTCGTGGCGTTGAGTTTGAGTTTTGTTCTGTCAACATACGGAAGCGTAAGGAAGAACTCCCAGTTTTCCATCTCCTGGCTTCTGATGGGAGGCTGCATCGCAAGGTTGATGGCTTTTCTGCCGGGTTCCTTCTTGTTCTTTACCGGACATCTCTCGATGCACAAACCGCATCCCGTACAGTCCTCGGGAGCTATCTGCAGACTGAACTTCATGCCTTTGAAATCACTGGCCTTAGCATCGACAGATTTGAAGGTCGCGGGAGCATCATCCAACAGACTGGCGTCATATACCTTTGACCTGACAACAGCATGCGGACAGACAAGAACACATTTTCCACACTGGATGCACAACTCGCTATCCCATACCGGAATCTCGAGTGCGACATTACGCTTTTCCCACTTTGTCGTACCGGTGGGAAAAGCCCCGTCACAGGTAAATGCGCTTGTCGGGATATCATCCCCCTCCATAGCTATCATCTTGCCGATCATGCTCTTTACGTATTCAGGAGCATTTTCCGGCACATGAGGCACCATCTTGAACTTGCTTGTCGCTTTTGCGGGAATCCTGATCTCATGCATGTTATCGAGAGCCTTGTCAACCGACGCGAAGTTCATGGTTACTACTTTTTCGCCCTTGCTGCTGTATGTTTTTTTGATGAAATGCTTGATCGACGCAACCGCTTCCTTTTCTGGAAGAATCTTGCTGAGAACAAAGAAACATGTCTGCATGATCGTATTGATTCTCGATCCAAGCCCGATTTCCCTGGCAATCTCGAAAGCGTTGATTACAAAGAAACGAAGTTTCTTGTCGATCATCGTCTGCTGAACTTCCACAGGGAGGCGGTCCCAGACCTCCTCTGCCGGGAACGGACTGTTAAGCAGAAATGTTGCGCCTTTTTTCGCGCGCTTGAGAATATCGATCCTTTCCATGAAAGGGTACTGGTGACAAGCTACGAAATCGGCGCTCATGATAAGGTATGGTGAATGTATTTCGTCCGGGCCGAATCTCAGATGGGAAACAGTTACTGAACCGGCCTTCTTCGAATCGTACACAAAATAACCCTGCGCGTAGTTATCTGTTCCCTCACCGATAATCTTGATCGAATTCTTATTGGCTCCGACTGTTCCATCCGCTCCAAGCCCATTGAGCAGTACCGAGTTGGGGGAGACTTGGACCTGGTGCTGTTCAATCTGCGGCGA
>CBDUUV010000096.1:0-9634 GCA_965370495.1 uncultured bacterium | reverse complement strand
AAATAATGATCCCGCGCGCCTTCGAGATCTCCCCTGATGTAACAGATCTCGCCGGCTGTGCCGAATATCTCGGCAAGAAGCTGCTGATTACCCAGGGTTTCAGCCAATTGTCTGGAGATCTGGCAGTTTTTTTCTGCCTTTTCGATCTCTTCGAGATCCATGTAGGCCAGGGCAAGGTTCAGGTGGGCTACCGCAAGTCCCGGCAGGTTGTTATTTCGCTGCTTGATTTTCATACTCCTGGTAAAGTTATCAAGAGCATCCTTGATCCTGCCCATGGAGCGGTAGACGAGGCCGAGGTTGTTATAACTGGCGCCAACACCCCTTTCATCGTTGCATTCTTCCCTGATGGCAAGGCATTTTTTATGACACATGACGGCATCGTCGTATTTGCTTCTGTTCCAGTTGATTGCGCCCATAAGGCTTAATGATTGCGAAAGTTCCCGCGGGTGTTGTTTCTTGTCGATGATTTTATGGACGATAAGACAGTTTTCCCATGATTCGTTCAGCTGGCCCAGGCGGTAATGGACCCATGCCAGGTCATTGTACAATTTTGCGCGTTCACTTGCGAGGATGTGTTCCCCGTGCGTGTCCAGCGCCTTTTTCAACAGGGACTCGGTCTTTTTGAACTCTCCACGCTTTTCAAGGATTTCGCATTCTTTTCTGATCGCTTCGGCTGCCAGCGATCGGAGTTTGTGCCATTCCTCGTTCCTGCCTGTTTCTTCCCTGCATTTTCTGAAAAGCTGTTCCGCCTTGTCATAGTTTCCGATGAGAGAAAAATAATCTCCAAGCTCGAGATAAAGCTTGAAGTGCATTTCAGGCGGGAGATAACGGGCAAGTTTTCTGCCCATGAAATACTCGTTAAAACAATTGATTGCATTTATAGTTTTTCTGCCAAGCAACAGGTGAAATATTTCCATTCCCTTGAAAGCTGCATCTGCTTTTTCCCCGCAGGAAACCAGGTGGTAGAAAATATATGCAAGCGGCGCATCCCTGTTATCTTTGAGAATATGAGCAATATTGCGATGAAGATCTTTTTTCCTCGAGGAGGGAATAGAAGCCTGGATTGATCTTGAAAGACTCCCCGTAGTTATGCTGAACGAGAGGCTCAGGCGGTTATTACAGAGAAGTGATTCTTCTGCTGTCATTCTCAGGAGGCCGAGAGAGACAAGTCTTTGGATGATGGTATAGAATCCGTTTTCCTCGGTAGAATATATATCCTGGAGCACCGAGAGTGGAACTTCGAATCTGAAAGCAGCGATGAAATCGATCACTGATCTTTCTTCAGGTGTCAGTGTGCCCAGGAGAGATTTTCCGGTATTCTTTTTGAATCGTTCCGGTGTCGATACAGACAGCATTCTAGACAGTATTCCATAGTATGATAGTGTTTTTCCAGGCGGTGTTTCTTCGAGAAACTGTTTTTTAAGTGGTTCGGGAAGAAGAACAGATGTGATACGCTTCTTTTCATCATCCTCGATGGATGGCAACTCGATAGTGCTGATCCTGAAATCGTTTAACCTTCCTTCGTCCACCAGGCTTTCGATAAAAACAGGTGTTGTATCCTTGCCGATGGAGATTATCGCGATACTGTGCCGGTCCAGTTCCCTGGAAAGTTTGTTGATAATATAACTGTACAGCATCGGTTCCTGCATCCGTGTGTCGATTACGATATAGGAAGGCCCCTCTTTTTCTCCACGCGCAATGGTATCCCTGCACGTATCCTGATCACTCAGGATTTCGCCGCCCGCAAAGCCCCATTCATCTATCAGATTGTACACGGCATCTTCGAGGAAAGAAGTTTTTCCCTCACCGTCGCCTCCCCTGACAAGAACGAATTGCTTGTTTCCTTCACGGGCGTTGAAAGCCGCCTGCCGGAGCTTTCTTATCGCCGGTACATAAGAAGGTGTGCTGAATCGGGTTTTGAGTGAAAACGGGGGGATACGGGTGTCGTCGATGCCAGCAAAAGATACGAGTTGTTCTAAAGCGGTGTAGTAATCTTCCGGAGCCGTTTTCCGGGTCAGGGAGCAGAGTTGTCTCGATATTGTCCGGCATGCTCCGGATTCCCCGGAGGGGAGGTGCTTTGAAAAAGTTGAAAAGATCTTTCCCAGAGCATCGAGGTCTCTGAAAAGAGGTTCGAAGCCCGGTGGTTTGTTAGTGGAAAAAGATCGATGGTCGAGTATCTTTCCCGGGATAAGGAAAGATACTGGAAGTATAACGGGAGAATCATCTATGAGTATTATTGATTCAGCGGAAAGATTGTGAAAAAAGAGCCCGGAAGAAATTATATCCAGAACCTGACATGTCAGCGTTTTCAGGATGGAGAGACACCTCTCATCTTTCATTGCCGGTAATGCCTTTTCAAGGAGAGCGGTACTTGTATACGAGAGAAGGAAGAAGATCCCCCCGGCGTTTTCCTGGAGTGAAAGGGCCGAAGGGATCAGTTCAGAAGAGCTCGAAAAGAGAAAATCACGCATCTTCATATCGCTGACAGCAAGCGCGACAGGCTTGTCAGGCTGTAGCGCGAAAAGGAGATAGTTTCTGCCGCTGAGAGAATCTGTGACCTCGAATCCCTGCCAGAGGGGAAAGTTTCCAAGACGGCTGTTTACCGTGTAACGCGATATAAAACTTTGTTTGATATTTTCTTTTTCCATTATCCGAGCCTGTCCAGTAAGATATTCTAACCAGTTAAGGTACTTTACCGCAAAAAGGAAAATAATTCAAGTGGAAGGTGGCAAGGTATTAAAATTATCCTTGAGATATACGCCCGTTATTAAGGTATCTGGCATTTGTTGATGAATCTATCTGAAAAATCATCGAAGTTACAGGTGCAACGCCGTTTTCCGGCAGAGTGCCGGAGCACTCGTCGACGCAGTTTTGCTGTTTGCCGTTGAAATTACGTAATGTAGAGTAGCCTGCCGCAGTTCTCGCATGTCAGAAGTTCATGGCTGTAGGCGGATGAGAAAAACGAGGTAGGTAGCTTGACAAAACACCCAAGGCACATGTTACCGGTTACCGGTACTATCGCGACGGTAAAATGACCAGCAAGTTTTTCGTACCTGTTTAAAAGGGCTGTCGGAATCTTTTTAGCAATATTGTCACGTGCTTTCTGCAGTTCTTCAAGGCCATTCAGCTGGAAGCCCATATTTTTAAGTTCCTTGGAAGTAGCCTTGTCCCTTACTTCCTTTATCATGATATCAATATCCTGGAGGCCGATCAGTAATCTGAATTCTTCTCTCACTCTTGTTCACCACCCAGTATCTCGATCAGAGATGCATAGTCCTGCACCTGGATGAGTTTTTCGAGTTTTTCAGGTTCCTGAATCAGATTGATCAATTCGCTGAGCAGCGCGAGATATGTTTCCGCACCCTTGTCGGAGGGAGCCAGTAGAAGGAAAAAGACATTAACGGGGTTGCCGTCAAGCGCGTCAAAATCCACTCCTGCTGTCGAACGGGCGAACAGTACGGTCAATTTCTTGATCGCAAGGGATCTTCCATGCGGAAAGGCAACACCCATCCCAAGGCCTGTGCTGCCCAGGCTCTCGCGGTTTTTCAGCATTTCCATGATAAAATCTTTGTCCGAAACCCTGCTGGATTGTTTAAGATGTCGAACCATTTCCTGAAGAACGGAGACCTTTTTTCTTGAGCGGAGATGAAATAAACAAAGATCTTCTTCGAAAAACGAAGCCGGTTTTTTTGATTTCATTTTGCCTTTTGCTTCTGTACTCGTTATATATTCAAGTTGTTATTTGATATAGCAGTTTACTCTTCGGATTGCAACAATTTTTTGTTATCATCTTGCAACTGAAAAGAACTACGTGTACCCGTATATATTATCAACATATACACAATAGAATAAAGAGGTGATTTTTGTCAAATGGATTTGTCATAAGAATAAAGGGAGCCTGCTATTACGTGGCCGATGGTGATGAGGATGTAAGGTGTTCCGTGCGGGGGCGTTTCCGCATCGGAAAAGGTTCCGGGGAAGTGTTTCCTGTCGTCGGTGACAATGTCATTTACAAACGTGAAGCTGTCCCTGATACAAAAGGGCCGACAGGCGTTATAACTACTATCGAGAAAAGAAAATCCATATTTGCCAGGGGAGATTCATCGGGCAGAAAAAAATACAGGGTGCTTGCTGCGAACCTCGACTTTGTCTTTCTGTTGCATGCTGCCCGCAGGCCGGACCTTAACAGGAGGCTTCTTGACCGCATGCTGGTAGCCGCGGAATGTGATGGTATCGAGCCGATCATATGCATCAACAAGATCGATCTACTTGGCGATATCAGCGAGATGGACGAGATGATGGTTTCATATGAAAAAATGGGTTATGAGATTATATACTGCAGTGCCGTAGATGGGAGAGGCATAGAAAAACTTCGCGCGAAAATGAGTGCGACAAAGTCGATCCTGGCTGGGCCGTCGGGTGCGGGGAAGACCTCCCTGATCACGGTACTGGAGCCGGGACTTGATATCAGGGTAGGGAAAGTCAGCGAAAAAACGGGCAAGGGACGGCATACGACCTCTCATTTCGAGTTCCACAGGCTTTCTTCCGGAGGATATCTCGGTGACACTCCGGGAATCAGGGAATTTGGAGTATGGGGGTTATCGAAGGAGACCCTCGATAGCTGTTTCAGGGATTTTGACCTGTATCTGTTTGAATGCAGGTTCGCAACCTGTACTCACAGCCATGAGCCCGGTTGTAGTGTGAAAAAAGCTGTTGAGAAAGGAAATATTTCCAGAGAGCGTTTCGATAGCTATCTCAGGATTCTTGAAGAGTTGCCTGACCGGCTGAAATGAAAGATGGAGCGGCCGTTGGGGGCCGCTCCCAGGGTAAGGAGAGATTGAAGGTGGTGGGAATTTGATCCGCTCTCTGTATATTGATACGTAAAAGCCGGGATTTAGTTCCAGGGAATTTTCATATGAGGTGGCATTGCTGAATAAACTCGAGAAACGCGGAAAAATCGTTTTTGCGGGGTTTCTCGCCAGGTTTTTGTGCACGGAAAAAATTGCACCCGCTGAATTTGACCACGAGGATGTCAAAAGGCTTCTCATCATCAGACAGCACGACCAGATGGGTGATATGCTGCTCGCTGTACCTGCCTTCAGGGGCATTAGAAAGAGGTTCCCCGCTGCCCGGATATCTCTGCTCGCGGCTTCTATCAATACGGATGTTATGAGAAATAACCCGTATATAGACGAATTGATCACTTATTCGGGGACCAGATACTGGAAGAACCCTTTCGGCATACTACGATTTGTTCGGAACCTGAGAAGCCATCGTTTTGACGTTGTCATAGTACTCAACACGGTTTCGTTTTCTGTTACAAGCATGCTTCTTGCCGTAGTCTGTGGCGCGAGAATAAGAATCGGCTGTTCGAGCAGAACATTCGGTCACAACCTGACTTTCCGATATTATCATATGGAGCTTTCCCTTCCATCGTTTGAGCGACTTGAAAGTATGCATGAAAGTGAGAATAACCTCTATCCTCTTCGCGAGATAGGGGTGGAAGAAACGGATCTGACCTCGCTGATTGTTTCGACGTCCGCTGAAATCAAAGAGTGTAAAAATCTCATCGAGGTAATAGATCCCCGGGGAGGTGGTTACGCGGTTGTCCATCCGGGGGCGGGCAAGAAGCGGAATATCTGGCCATCGGAGGGTTTTGCCTCAATCGTCCGGTACCTGTCGGAAAAATACGGGATAAATACCGTGGCGGTCAGGGGTCTCGTGGATATCGTATCGTTTGACCGTTTTCTGTCGAAATGCCCCGATGTTCCTGTCGTTCTGTCCTGTCCGGGTGTGGGGATGCTGGCAGAATTAATGAGGAGGGCTGTTGTCACTATATGTAACGATACAGGAGTGATGCATATCGCCGGCGCCGCGGGCGCAAGGTGTGTCGCGGTCTTTGGCCCGACGGCCCCCTCGAGATGGAAGCCTGTCAACAAATCGGTTATAGCAGTGAGTTCTGAAGATGGCAATACAGGCTCGGTGACTGTTCCGGACGTTATGTCCGCTGTGGAATCATTACTCCCGCCGGTCAGAGGGAGGTAAGCTCTACCCTGAGGGTGACAGTCTCGTCAGCCGGGATAAAGACTTCATTGGACCAATTCCTGTAACCGGGTCTTTTGAGATCTACAAGATGTTTTCCGGTTTTCAGGCTGACTTCCCTGGACAGTGGTGTTATCCCGATGAATTTTCCGTTCACGAAGACGCGCACTCCCGCGCTGGTCGAAAAAACCAGGTTTCCGCTCATTTGTTCGAGGTAGATTCTCCTGCGTGACAATTCACCTTTTATTATCGTGATCGTTTCCGAGTATTCCCTGAAGTCTTTTTGTCGGCAGGTGATTCTGTGCGTTCCCGCTTCGATCTCGACCGGCCCGTACCTGTTGCCAGACATACGGTACGCTCCATCGACCGTAATTTCGGCTTCAGGTTCCACATGGATGTCAATATACCCGAATCTTTCCTCCGGTTTATTATCCACATCAGGGTTGCCGGGGAGTATCTCTTCCGGTTCGGCCGGCGGCGCCGCATCCCCGTCGTCTGGAAGTAGCGTGGCCGTGGCGACGGATACGGCCAGAGTGTCTTCTTCATCTGTAAATGATGTATCCGCTTTGGGTTCCATTGTGCTGGAATCTGCGGCGGCCAGGCCTTGAAACGGCGCCTGCATACCGATACCCATCGATTGTGTTGCCAGGATCATGTTATCTTCAGGCGATGCAGGGTCACGGTACCGCAGGGCGTTTACGTTTGCCTTGACCGCCGTGATCTTTTCGGGGTTCATGTACAAATGTACTGCTGTTATGCCGATGATCATTGCCGCAATGGCGGGGAGCAGCCTCTTTCTGAAACACTGGCCACGAGAAGGCTTTGCCAGCCTCTGCCCGCTCGTCACCATATTGCCCGGTACGATGTTGCCTGCTACGACGCGCCTGAAATATTCCCGCGTTTTGAGGATTTTTTCCTGGCCCAGGACAGATTCGATCGCTTTTGCCATCTCCAGGGCAGTTCTGAACCTCCTGGAGGGGTCCTTGTTGAGAGCCTTCATTATGATGGATTCGGGTTTCGGATCTATGTTTTTGTTTATTTTTGTCGGGGGAGGCGGGGAGCCTTTGATGATGTTGCGTATGACGATTGCGTAGTTATCACCCGAGAATGGCTGTTTGCCAGTCACCATCTCGTAGCATATGGTTCCGAGGGAGAAGAGGTCGCTTCGACAATCGACGCCTTCGCCTATCGCCTGTTCGGGTGACATGTACAGGGGAGTTCCGAGAAGTGTGTCGGCCACAGTCTGTTCCAGCTGGCTCTGGCTCAGTTTGGCAAGACCGAAGTCCATGATTTTGACCTGACCCTCATTTGTGATCATTATATTCGCGGGTTTTATATCCCTGTGAATGATTCCGCGCTGATGAGCATGATCGAGCCCCAGGCATATTTCCCTGGCTATCAGCAGGGTGAGCTCATCACTGATCGGGCCATGTTTACGGAGGATCTCTTTCAGCGTCAATCCTTCTATATATTCCATTACGATGTAGTAATTGTCGTTACTACTTCCTGTGTCGATGATTCTGACGATATTTTCATGGTCGAGGCTTGCGGCAGCCCTGGCTTCGAGCTCGAAACGACTGGTAAAGTTTTTGTCTGACGTAAGATGAGAATGGAGTTTCTTGATCACGACTTCCCTGTCCAGGGAGATCTGTATCGCCCTGTACAGGACAGATGTTCCGCCTGTTGCGATTGTGTCAAGGATTCGGTAGTTTCTCTTTTCCATAATCGTCACCTTGCTGTTTTCAGTCTCAAGGCCAGTGATTCAGGTAATCCATTCCAGCGGATCTTTTTCTGCGCGCCTATAACATCATAAGCGATTCTGTGTATCTCGATCCTGCCTTTGACCAGATCGATGAATGCAAAACTCGCCGCGCTGATCCCATCCCGCGGCTGCCCGACACTTCCCGGGTTGATAAGGTACCTGGCACCTGGCCTGATTTCTATATCATTTCCGTGTTCGACCCGAGCACCGTTTTTTTTATCGAAACTGATTACTCCGGGTATGTGTGTGTGCCCGACAAAAATATATTTTTCACCGAATTCGTTGAATATCCTCTCAGCCTGAGCTACGGTATATATGTATTCCCAATTCAGCGGGGAGAAAGGGGAAGCATGTGCAAACAGGCAGCGTTCGTATGAATAGATCGGTTCGTACTCCTCAAGCAATTTTTTCTGATGGTCGTTCAATGCTTGCCGGGTCCATTCTATCGACAACGCAGCCGTACCATTGAAATGTTTTCCCTCTGTATGGCCTGATGCCGCAAGGTCATGATTGCCGCAGATCCTTATGTCCGAGTTCTCCCTGACCAGTTCGACGCATCTGCCAGGATCGGCCCCGTATCCGACCACATCACCCAGCGATACGAGAAGGTCGGGGCCTAAACCCGGAAGATTTTCCATGACCTTTTCAAATGCTTCGGCATTCGCGTGGATATCTGAATATACGAGAATCTTCATGGTTCTTACCGTTTGAATACGAATTCTTCAGACCCGACCGCTATCAGGTCTTCTTCCTCAAGGACCTTTTCGGCCATTCGTTCGCCGTTGATGCATATATCTTTCCGCCCGGCAGTCTTCTGAAGCATGAAGTCATCTCCAGACCTGATGATCTCTACCGTTATCCTGGGGGCGAAGAGTCCGTTTAACCTGATAGTTGAATCACGGCTCCTGCCGATAGTGATCCTGTCACAATCAAGAACGAATTCCTCATGGTCCGATCTTCTGAAGAGTCGCGGTGGGCCATTATCTGTCCGTGAAGAATGAAAATTCGGTATGATGATCGTCTGGTCGAGATCTTCGCCCCGGCCTTCATTCATTTTCGGTATCTTGAAAGATATGTTGTATTTCCCGATTGTGATAACATCACCGGTTGTCAGCTCGGAGTTGTCGATCTTCTGGCCGTTAAGATAAGTATGGTTTTTGCTCCCCAGGTCCTTGATGTAATATCCTGATTTCCGTGCGTGAATAACCGCGTGTTTTCTCGACACACTCAGATTGTCAATGACTATATCGTTATCCGGAAGCCTTCCAATCGTGAGATCATTTCCCGTGAACGTGTATGTCTTCAGCGGCCGGTTCTTGAGTTTGACTGTGAGTTTCGGGGGCTGGCTCATGAAATAGGAAGGGATCGTACCCTGATAGTCTGAAGGGACGCACCCCGCATCTTCAGCATGGGATACGACCAGATCTGTAAAGAGGTTGATCTCGAATACCGCGTGTGCAGCCATAGTGTAGATCTTTACAAGAAATTCTTCTCGAATATTCCTTGCGCCCCTGGATCCCGATGCCATTCCATGGTTGCATGAAGCGGGGATACCATCCTTGTACCGGAGCATTATCAGATTTTCCGGCTGCATTGCGGTGACAAGCGAGTTTCTGTGCTCCATCTCGGTCCTGTCGAGCAGGTCGTCGAGGTCCACGAGACTCGAACTTACCTTGAGCTCCGGCCTGTTCTGCAAGTAAACCAGCAAAGAATGATAGAGCAGCAGGTTCGTTTCGTAAGCAACTACCTTGGGGAATTGGGTCCGCTGAAGACGGGAGAAATAATCCCTTATACTAATACTTTCAAATCCATCGGGCCCCTTGATCCCGG
>CBDUUV010000095.1:0-9824 GCA_965370495.1 uncultured bacterium | reverse complement strand
AGTGTTCGTCACAGTATTCCTCATACTGTCTCTTGTAATCCTTCCCCAGGTCATAATTATCCTTGCGGGCATACCACAGATAACCATCAACTGCCATGAATACAGGTACCCTGGCAAGCGTCGACCAGTCCGACCAATCTCCCCTGTCCATATACAGATACAGTTCCCCGAGTCCGGGAAGAAGAGCCGAAGCGAGCATGGAAACAGCTATTTTTCTCTTGCTACCCGTCCCCGGAGCTGACCGGGCACGTCCACCCCGCATGCTCATCATCTCGAACGCAGACAGAGCCGGGCTATCGAGCTTCTTTCCCGGTAACACGAGAGTTTCGTTCTCCCTGAACGATCTTAGATCGTATTCGCCGCCATTCCTGTCAAAGATTGAACGGGCTGCATGTATATCCTTTGTCATATCAGGCCGGATAGATTCTCCTGCCAACACACCTGCACTACCTGCGAATACTGCCAGGAATATGATCGATATTGTGCCGCGGCAGATTCGATACATCGCTGTCCTCCATTACAAGTTTCGTAATACAAACATCATGCACAGGCGTCATGATCCCCACCCGGTATCTCTTATCTCGCAAGTTCAGTTCACTATCGCGAATTTTTTGCGGGCTTCGTATCTCTTTCCGCCCGATGTCATGACGAGTCTGCATAAATATATTCCGGATGCCTTTCCTGATAACGACACCGCAAATTCGTTCTGTCCTCCGGAAAGAGTCTTCTTTTCCGTATATACCAGCTCTCCACTGAGCGTCATGATCCGTAACCGCGCTTCTCCACCGGCGGGAGCCGTAAAATGGAACCCCACCCTGTCACCAGTCGAAGGGTTCGGATAAATTACCAGGTTCTGATCGATTTCAACCCAGTCCGCTGCGGGCTCCTCGAAGCCGCCCGTATTGACAGCGAACGCTGTGCGTCCCGGCCCTCCCCAAATGCCGCCCCATGAATGGCCGCCCCCCGAGTTCCCGAACGGCCCTACCCGCCATCTTATCGTACCCCCTTCGGGGCGAAAATTATAATACGCATTGTATCCATAGTTACGAATATAATCGATATATGAAAAGAGTCCTTCCTCTCCGGTAAAAACAATGTCGACCGGTTGTTCGAACGAACCGGCAATCCGTTTCGGATAACCTGAAACCAGTTCGCCCCGATGATCGAAAATGTATAGTATTCCATTGTCGGTCCCCGCTATCACCCAGGCTCCGAATTCAGTCCCGACTGTCGTGACAGGAGCCGTAATCCTTACGGAAGAGGGGAGATCGAAAACTTCTTTGATATCCCTGGGCCAGCCGGTCACATTCGAACCTGACGGACTTACGACATAAATTCTGCTACCGTTTGAACATACGAGATCAATATAGGAATCGCCATTGATGTCCTGGAGCGCCGGAATCCCGGTCAGGGGACTGCCGATATCCCTTTCGGACAGGATATTCCCAGAACCCAGGAGTATTATCCTGCCTGTCTCCAGTGATACTACATATACCTCATTACCAGTTTCATCCGGATCGATATCTCCACCGAGAAGAGCTATCTCACCGGAAAGTTCGTCCCCTGACATATATACACGATGCTGCCACTCTTCCTCGAGAAGGCCCGTAACGGACGCGAGACTGTACAGGGTAACCCGGGCGCTCTCCCCGCTATCAGTACCACTCAGAACAAAAAGCCCGGTAGCACGCCACTGATCATCAGCTTCAACGGACAAGTTGCCCAGAAAACCGGACGAAGCATCCAGGCTTACAGGTGAACCCACGGCCTCCTCCCCATCCGTCGTGATAATATGAAGCCTTCCTTCCATATCGGAAACTGCAATAAATATTTCATCCGGCGTCTTTACAACCACAGGGTGTGTCGCCAGCAAGGCGCCTGTATCAAAGGGCCAACCTGAAGATTCATCCCATACATCTCCGGTGATCCTGAACGCATGGACAAAACCTTCGGAATCGCCTACTATTACAACATCACTTTCGGGATCCGAATCAAACCCTTCCGCCAGCGCAGCTGGCGTCACTGCAGCGCTGCCGAGTGAAAAAACCTGCGTGTTATTCCCCGCAATACTGCCGTTACCACATTCATCAATTACGAGAGTACGGAAATCGCCCGGAAGGGTCAAAAGAGCGTTACGGGCAATTTCAGGCGAAGGGATAAAAGTCTTCGATGCCCTCAGGCCCCGGACACCTGCGCCAAGTGTCATCAGGGTATCACGCAATGAAATATTCTCTATCCGCACACCTGTCGGCACATTCCAGTTGCTCCATGAAGCTGGAATCGTCGAATCAGAGAACTCGGAGGCATTCCCCTCGAAGAAAGCATCATCATACCATCCCATCCTGAAACTCGAATAGGGATCGCCGAGATCCCTGATCCCGGAACCTTCCACAATCGACACGCCGAACGGCCATCTTGAATTGACTATATTGCTATACCATCTATTCTCTATGAAATACTCATCGATATGCCATACAAGGATTCCGGGGCCACCATCTGTTTCAGGAATATAGGATTCGGTCGGCAGGAGTATATCGTAACCATTTACCAGTTCCCCCCATTCAATCTCGTCAGGTATAACAGGGTCGCAATTCAGGCAGTTCGCCGTACCGATGACTACACCGGTCACAGTATCAACCACGAATCCGGTAATAAGGCCATCCAGTTCGACCGCCCGATTTTCCAGAAGGAAATACTCTCCGTTGGATGCTTCTATCCGAACAACCTTTGACGGACATTTCTCCGCGGCCGGCAACGATATATTATTTTCGAAGGTCCTGACAGTATCGGCTTCTGTCCATCCAAGCATATATCTCGACCATGCGCCCAACCCGGATGGGATCATGCCTGTGACATAGATAACCTCTCCCCTGTCTTCTACATAAGCCCCAAGCTGAGGACCGGAATCCATCTGATCCCATACACCGACAATGGGTATGTTGTAATATGTATCATAGAGATCGGGTAAACCGAGCACATGACCGAATTCATGCGCAAGGACGGAGGCCATACCTCCATAGAATCCATCCTGCGTGGTTGTCTCTGGAACGACGGACACCTCTCTTATAATAGTCGCTCCGCCCTCTACGGGAATTACGTCATCGCCAGCGAGCATGGCGAAGAAAGACGGAAGATCGTTGGGAGAATCCATATTGTAATCACTTTGAATATCAGCACCGGCATGGACAAGGATTATCGCGTCGTAATCGGAAAGTCTTACGGGGTAACCTGCGGCGGAAAGCTCGTCGTCGACCTTCACTATCGCATCATGCAGAAATGCGACAAGCATTTCTGTCGTCCACCCATTTGTGTAAGATCCCGGACCATAATCCGCTATATCGCTCAGCTTGTAACTGTCATTCTCTCCCGGGGGAAGGATATCCCAGCTGATATCCAGTTTTTCACACGATTGAAAACCGTAATAGTTCTTCAGGCCCTGCATTTGAGCATTGAAATAAGTCTTGTTGTGCGGAGTGGGGTCCACTATCGATGAATCGTAGGGGGAAAGGTCAAAATCACCATTTGTCCTTATACTGGAGAATCCGCCCTGGCTATTCTCCTCGAATGCGATCCGGATCATCACTACATGTATAGTGCCGCTGACCGAACCCGGGATTCCCCCTGATACCGGTTTCCAGGGTGACAAACTCCCCGGAACAAGCCTGCCGCCTGAAACAGGCCTCTTATATGAAAATCTCCTGCGTCTCGCTCCCGGGTCCTCGGGAACAGTCAAACGTTCACCTGTCCGGACCAGGTATCCTGAGTTCGTGCGACTGAAAACCGGGGCATCTCTCTTACCGGCAGAGAGGCAAACAGGCTGACCCAGCAAAGCCAGGATCAAAACTGATATATACGCAACCTTGAGGATACTTGCCGCAGACAACTCAGGTTCCACCTTTCCAGTGAGCTATGGAGCTAAAATGTGACGCCGATAGACCAGCGATGGACTCTTGCGAGATCCGACGCCTGGGGAACACTTGCGTAATCTATCCTGAGCATTTTATTGAAAAGGAATCCCAAACCGTAAGTTGTATCCCTTATGTCGCCATCCTTGTCATGAACATAACCGGCTCTGATCACCAGAAGATCAACATATATTACTTCGAACCCTCCATGATATGTGTTCGAACGATCGTAATCTTCTTCACTGAAATAGTCCACGAGGGACTTATTGATATCACCGACGACTGTCACTGTTGTAATTTCATTGGCCACTGGAGTATAGGCAAATCCTATTCTCAGATTCCTTGGCAGATGGGCGGCCTGATCCCTGTTCTGAAATGTGACGGAAGGGCCTATATTGGAAACCGCAATCCCTAAATTCAACCTTGAGATGTTATACAACCCATCCCATCCGAATGCAGGAATCTTCCAGAAACCCCCGAACCTGAACGCTCCCAGCCTGAAATCAGGAACCTTCCATAAACCGCCAAAATCGACGGCGACAGAATGCCCGGTACCGGGAGTACCCTCTACAGTCGCCCAGGCAGGAGCAAGATTGATATAGATGAATTTCAGATTCATCCCGAAACTTATATCATCGGTAACCTTAATGGCTCCACCGATCGTGGGAACAAACTCGTATGAAGAAGCAATACCCAGCGACCTTGCGTCCTCCCCGGTAGCTTCCCACTCACCGTAGGCCAAATACTGTATAGCTGCACCGATGACAGCAAAACCTCCCAACCTGTATATGCCGCCATAATATTGGTATGAAACATCCGATGCAAGATCCGGGACCAGCTGGGTATACATAAGATCATACGCCGATTTGTCAATAAAAGCCATTCCGGCCGGATTCCACCATAGAGATGTAGCATCATCGACAAGTGCAACAAAACTCTGCCCCAACGCATTGGCTCTCGCACTGGGAGGAATTATCAGGCTGCTCGCCCCTGCCTCTCCCTGGCCCATTGATGGTCCCGTAAAAATGATTACCAGCAACACAGCTGTAAAAATCAATCTGAAGAATCTCGCCATATCTATTTCTCCTTCTTTAAAACTGCCAGCATATATCTAAAACTATGTTTCCCGCAGCGCCGGGTCAAGTTCTTTGAGTGCGCAAAAACCAATAACAGATTCCCGTAATCGTGGATTTATCAACATCTTATCTAATCAGGACCACCTTCCCCTTCACTGTTTCTCTCCTGTTGAATGAATTTCTGAAAGATACGTCCAGAAAATACAGGTATGTGCCATTAGCTGGCCTGTCTCCAGCATAATCTCTTCCATCCCAGTAGATACTGTTGAACCCCTCTTCGCCATAAATTTTCTTTGCCCATATCTCGCGCCCCGAAAGATTAAATATGCGCAGAACCACATCAGCCGAACTGCTGAGCTGGAAAACGAAGTTCGTGCTGTCCTTGAAGGGATTGGGCATATTGAATATATCGCTGACAGTATACAGCCCTTCCTCGACGACTTCGAATTGAAGCGTATCGGTCGCGAATTCTCCAAGGTTATCAAATGCCCTTACAATCACTGAATGAGGGCCCGGGCTGAACCCTGAATGAAGTGGATATTCGACCCTGCCTGTCGTCGAAGACCCATGGTCGTAATTAAAATAATCTGTGACAAATATCGGGTACCCGCTCTTGTCGAATTCCAGAAAGATCGAACTCTGGGGATCTCTTCCAAGCAGAGCAATCCCGTCGGGGTCAGATATCTCGACCACAAGAGATGCACCCTGTTTGACCCTGGTCGCCTGGCCCTCAAAATAAATATGGATATCCGGCGGACCTTCATTCTCCGGGATATCAGTGCTGTTAAAAATCACCATGTATTCATCGGCCCCGACCCCATCCGTCTCATCCGAACTCACATAGGTCCGCACGCGTGCTTTCGCTCCCACCCTGCATCTGACCGGGACGACGAATTCAACGCTGAACCTGCCCGCTGTCACATCGACACTTCCCCTGAAGATCTCTTTGCCGGGAAGATCGTAACTGATACTGACATCACACTCCGCGTTCTCTTCCCTGATCTGTTCCCTTGATTCCTGGACGATAATCTCCGCGACACCGTTGAAAGTATCGAAAAGACTGCCGCCCGAAATAATCATTCCGTCGAACTGGTACCTCTTTCCTGTATACATCGTATCGATGTTCGAAACATCGTGTTCAATCTTGTAGTGAGGAAGCGCCAGTCTCATGGCAGGGTCTCCGAGAAGAATGTACTGCGCCGAGTTCATGCCAAAACCGAAATCAGTACAGCATGGTTTGGCAAGCATCATCGTGATTCCGAGCGGTTCTGTACCTGTGCTGTCCTGCGAAGTAAACATCGACCTGAAGATCGAATAGTAGAGTTCCCTGTTTGGCACCGCGAGGGTTCCGCCGGAACCAGCGATCACGGCAATGGCACCTCCGCTTTCACTGGCAACAAGTTCCTGCCCAATACTTCTCTGGTAGGGAGATTCGATATCACCTACGGAACATGAAAAAGCCAGAAACAACGGTTTTTTCCGGCCGTTCATCAATGAAAATATATCTGATTTCTGCATGACCCTCTCGTCAGCCATCTGCTGAGCGGATCCATGCCCCACATAATTAACGATGAGGGCTCCGTCATTCCACGCATCGAAAAGAGCGCTGGACGCTTCCGGCTTCAGTCCCCCGCTGAAAGGGTAATGGTGAAGATATATCTTTTTAAAATCAATAAAATCCGGGAAAAACGAATAATCCCGGGTCATGTGTTCAGTACCGATTATAAACCTGAAATCACAATTCGTATGAGTAGAATACTCATCGTCGGCAAGGAGTATAACCTCGTTGCGCCACTCCCCGAAATCGCTATCCGATTCATAGTTGATAATATCCTCTACCCATGACTGCGCGTGACGGGCAGAAAGAACCGGAAACCTTCCAATAGCAAGGTCGATGAGTCTGTCATCTCCCTCGTCGAGCCTGGCATAATAATCATCATCTTCAACAAACTCCCGGCCATAATAATTCATATACAGGGGAATATGATCAAGTCCCGTTTTCAGGATATCCCTGGAATCGTATATCCCGTTTCCAAAAAGCAACAGATAACGGATAACCGGATCGGAACCATTCAGAAAATTATCATACAGAAACTTCAAATAGTTCCTGATGGCGACAGGATCTTTCAGCCCGTTCGAAAAATTGTCGTATACCTCCTCCACATCGACTGCCCGTACCACAGGATTATCAACGTACGGAAGGTGAGACGACCGGTAATCACGCAGAGTACCGGCTGCATCCCTGAACTTGCTATTGTATATGATCAGCATATGAGGACAGACCGGGTCGTCCCTGAGAGAGGCAAGCTGCCCCACGCCGGTACTTACAACCTCGATACCCGGTTTTTCAAGAGCAGACGCGGAAACGGCGAGATAGTGATGAGCTCCTTCCGTTGTTTCTCTGAACTCGAGCAAGCCCCCTGTGTACTGAAAACCGGAAAGGATCACAGGAGTTGTCAGCAGGGTCACATCGAGAAGGTAAATATCATCCGACAAAAAACCACCGAGGCTGAAACCCGCACTACCACTTGTCGGTGGAGCGAAATAATCCAGCACACCGCCGTCGGCTTCGAGGTACCTACTGTAATAGACATCATACCACATGACATACATCTTGTTGTCAGGGCCCTTGATCGCCTTGAATTCGTTAGCAGAGTCGTGAAGATTACTTACATCGACAAGCAGAGTTTCAGGAAGAAATTCATCTGTTTTTGTATACCATGTGAGCGACCCGATAGCGGAACCATTGATATAGTATGATGCCGTATTCGAATAACGCGCGGGACCATAAGCTAAAGTCCTGATCGTCCCGGTACCGTCAGAAACATCGTTGAGATAGAAATAATCCGTAAAAGTGCTGGTGCTTGTTCCAAGCAGCTTCCAGTACCATCCATCCTCCGTATAATTAGGGTCATACAGGTAATCCCTTTCAACATGCATGCGGTGCTCATACGTAGTGATCACGGTATCCGGGGCAACACCACCGGGGCTGACATCCCTCTGGCTAATCGTAACCGGGTCATCTGGAAATGTCCCGCCCCACGTAAGCCAGTACACGTTCTTCTTCGCATAATCATGTTCGTAATACTCCGTTTTTCCGGCGGACGGGTCGAGGCTGTTCATCCAGCCGCTGATCCCGACTCCGTAGAAGATGATCGATTCACCGGGAGAAAAAGAGCCTGAACCGATTCCCTCGTATATAAAGGGAATTTCTGTCATATGATAATCGTCCTGAAAACTGCCTCCATCATCGATCAGATCCGGTTGCTGAAGCGGGCCGGCGGAGAAGAGCCGCATAGCGGATGGATCTATCTCGATAGGATTGATTCCGGCAGAAAACAAG
Source organism: uncultured bacterium (assembly GCA_965370495.1). Classification (GTDB taxonomy): domain Bacteria; phylum Krumholzibacteriota; class Krumholzibacteriia; order Krumholzibacteriales; family Krumholzibacteriaceae; genus Krumholzibacterium. The sequence continues at coordinate 1,500 of CBDUUV010000095.1, read as the reverse complement.
TCGTTATATGTCACATTATACAAACCCGTCGAGGTTACGGTCAGCTTCAGCCAGTTATCAGACAGGGCGAACTCAAACGGGCTCCGCGCTGCAGAGATACTGACTTTCCTGCCATGCCACCCTGATGCCTGGGACGCATTCACAAGAACCCTGTCGACAGGGAACCTCTCAACAACATTACCCTGTAAGGGCTCGCGCGGGGAAACGGGCGTCGGGAAAGATAGCTTGACCGTGATACTCCTGGCATACAACAGGCTGGAACTTTCTCTGTCATAAAGCACAGGATACAGGTCAACCAAAGCAAGGTTCCTGCGCCTGTATACACCCGTTCCGGCAATAACCGCAAAATCCCTTCCTTCACCGGACAACGGGTTTGAAAGAGCTGGAATATGATCATCGAATGCCGCTTTTGCGTCGAACCAGACTTCAGGCAGAATACCTTCCAGAACAGAAGCATCCATATCGATCACCTGAAGCCTGATTTGACCCTCTGCTGGCACTTCGAAAAAATACCTCTGTACCGGAAGAACAGGGCGGCCTGCTATCCTTTCATGCATATATCCCGGAATGGATATTTTTGCAAGTGAAGGCGAGTTTCCCACATTCAGACGTGTAATTACCGGTTGCCCGGGAGTAAATACAACGGTAATACTCCCTGCATCCTGGGCAAGCACCCTGTATTCCCCGGCAAAGGAGAGCGCGGGCAGCAAAACAAGCAGTAACAGTATGAAGATGCCCCTTCTCACGCGACCCTCCATATGAGAAAACCAAGAATCAATATCGAAAAAACAAACTGCAGGCCAAGATTGAAATATCCTGACTTTTTTCCATGCGGTAGAAGCCCTGAATGTGTCGGGAATAACTTCTGGTCTTTCCTGATCTTTCCCAGTTTTACCAATAGATTTTCCAGATCCGGAACGGCCGCCACTACCCCCCCTGTGATTATGGCATATCCGTAGACACCACTGGCCAGAAGAACAGCCAATGCCGCAAAACCGAGTATTATTTCTACTTTCATGTTCTCAAAATCGAAATGAGGTATCATGTCGAGAACTATATGGCTTCCGAGCCCGAAAACCGGTACAAGCGCGGGATGTGGAGCAAAAGCGCCCACGAGCGCACCAGCCGCAAAATGAGTAAAAACACACACTTAACAGATCCTCCGCGCCTAAGAGTCGAGACTTTCCGCCCGATCCACGAGCATGATCGGGATATCATCCTCGACCGGATACCTTACCGAACATTTCTCACAGACAAGCCAGTTTTTATCTTCGCTCAGAAGAACCTTTTCGTGGCACCCGGGACACACAAGGATATCGAGTAGATCCTTTCTGACCATGGTCCTATCTCCTCCCTAAACAAAAATCCCTGATCGCATGGAAAGACACGCTTTCCTATCAGGGACCTGCAGCACAGATGCGTCCTGTATTCTTTTTCTATAAGCTGGCATTACACGTATAGTCTATTCACGGACTACCGGTCAAGCACAAAAAACTGTCT
>CBDUUV010000094.1:0-9896 GCA_965370495.1 uncultured bacterium | reverse complement strand
TTCCCGCCATTTTTTTAAAATTGACTTGGCTATAGACTTAATCTATTCTGAAGCCTGTCGTTTCGCATGTGCGTCTTCCGGTATTTATTGAAAGGTCGTGTCAGTGTCGGAGAACAGGGCGGATGTTGATCTGATCAGACAGATAAAAGAAGAACTCCCGGTGATACCTGTCAATGATGGAGTCATTTTTCCCTATATGCTGGTGCCACTGATAATCAGTGATGGAAATTTGATACGCCTGATTGATGAAGCACTTGCGGGCAACAAGATTGTTGGTATGTTTACGCAGATCGACAGCAGTATCAATGTGCCGGGGCCTGAAGACCTGCATTACACGGGTTGTGCCGTGCAGGTTCAGAAGATGGCTCGTTTTCCCGATGGACATATGCGTATAATCGGACAGGGTTTGTCACGGATAGAAATACTTCATTTTTCCGATGTCGGGCCGTTCATGAGAGCCAGGATCAGGGTTCTTGTAGAACCTGAAGAAGTAGACAAAAGGGCCAGGGCTGTTATCCGGAACGTAATAAATGCATTTTTTCGTCTTATGGACCATTCCGAGAATTATCCTGAGGATATGAGGAGTGTGATTCCAGGTATCAAAGACCCGGGGCGACTGGCTGATCTTCTTGCCGCGAATATAGAGATGGATATCGATGAAAAACAGAAAGCCCTTGAAATGACCGATCCTGTAACGCGCCTTGACTTTATATATGAGAATATTAACAAGGAGATCGAGATAGCGCGGATAGGCGAAAAGATCAGGACTGATATCAACCAGGAGATGGACAGGGAGCAAAGAGAATACTATCTCAGGCAACAGATAAGAGTTATACAGAAAGAGTTGGGTGACGAAGACGGCGTCGCGGAGCTTGACGAACTCAAAGACAGGATTGACGGCAAAGTCATGCCCGATCATGCACATGAGGCTTCGATCAGGGAGTGGAACAGGATATCAAGGATGAATTCCGGTTCTTCAGAATATTCGGTTGCGCGTACGTACCTTGACTGGATTCTCGATATTCCGTGGGAGGAATCGACGGAAGATATTATTGATATCAAGAAAGCACAACTGGTGCTGGACAGAGATCATTACGATCTGGAAAATGTCAAGGAAAGGATCCTGGAATTTCTTGCGGTAAGGAAGTTGAAAGATGGGATCAGGGGTTCCATAATCTGTTTTACGGGGCCGCCCGGGGTAGGGAAAACATCGCTGGGAATTAGTATAGCATCTGCATTGGGTCGGAAATTCGTCAGGATGTCGCTGGGTGGTATCAGGGACGAAGCCGAGATAAGGGGGCACCGGAAGACATACATAGGAGCTATGCCGGGGCGTATTATCCAGGGTATAAAAAATGCTGGAAGCAACAATCCGGTCTTTATGCTGGATGAGATAGACAAGTTGGGGAGGGACTACAAGGGTGATCCTTCTTCTGCTCTCCTGGAAGTACTGGATCCGCAGCAAAACAATTCTTTTGTTGATAATTACCTGAATATTCCTTTCGATCTTTCAAGAATCCTGTTTATAACTACTTCGAATGTCAGGGAAACCATACCGCTTCCTTTGCTGGACAGGATGGAGGTGATCGAAATACCCGGTTATATTACGAGTGAGAAGGTAGAAATCGCTAAAAGATTCCTTTTACCAGCGCAACTGGAAGAAAGCGGGGTCAAAAAAGAAAAACTCGTGATCAGCGATGATGCTATAAGGGATATTATAGAAAGGTATACCAGAGAGGCCGGAGTAAGGAACCTTGAAAGGAAGATAGGGACTATTGCGCGTAAGGTAGCCAGAAAGCTTGTGGAAGGCAAGAGGGGCCCCTACCGGGTTTCTTCTCGAAACCTCAGGAATTATCTTGGGGGAAAAGATTTTCCTGACCAGGATATGCTTTCTTCATCAGAAGTTGGAGTGTCAACCGGGATGGCAAAGACAGCGACGGGCGGAGTAATCATTTTTATAGAGGCTCTTGGGATGAAAGGTGATGGGAAAGTAAAACTCACCGGGTATCTCGGGGATGTCATGAAAGAATCAGCCGAGACAGCCCTGAGTTTTATAAGATCCTGCCTTTCGAGAGAGATGAAAGATGAAAAATTCTTTGAAAACCATGATATTCACCTTCATATTCCCGCTGGTGCAGTTCCGAAGGATGGGCCAAGCGCGGGGATAGCTATTGCCACCGCACTGGCATCCCTTGCTACAGGGAGGAAGGTACGGAATGATGTTGCGATGACAGGAGAGATAACTCTTACGGGTAAGGTCCTTCCTGTAGGTGGAATAAAGGACAAGGTGATAGCTGCTCACAGAGCGGGGTTAAACAATATAATTTTGCCGGTTCTCAACAGAAAAGACATCGAGGAAATACCTGAAACCATCAAAAAAGATATGAACTTCAATTTTATTGAAAAAGTAGATGAATGTATCTCGATGGCGGTTTTATGGAAGAAGGCACCGGCGGAAAAAGGAAACAAGAGGAAAAAGGGTAATGGGCGAAAATAGGAAAAACAAGGCGCTTTTGTCAAAAGGAATTTCCCTGTTCCTGAAGAAGGTCGGAAATGAACATCCATTTGCCATGCCGGATGACCTGACAGGTTCAAACAGGATACTGTTTATTGATTCCGGTGATATTGTAGATCTCTTGTTTGTGGCTCCGGTAATAAACTGGTTCAGGGCCAATTATCCTGATATCAAGCTTGTTTTTCTTGTCGACAAAAAACATGTCGGAATAGTTAAAAGCATCACGAAGGTCAATAAAATCATTTCGTATGATAAGAAACAGATGAAACTGTTCAAAGTCGACTACATGGCGCTTTCCAGGAAGTTGAAAAGGCAAGGTATCGATACAACTATTCTGACAGGCCGACAGATGTCGCTCGAGAGATATCTCCTCGCCTTTCTATCAGGTGCCCGTATAAGGATCGGTTTTGCGCATCCGATGGCTTTTCCTTTCATCAATTGTGAGGTCGGGTTTTCATCGGATAGCTACGTCGGAGACGGGATGGCGCATATCCTCGGATCTCTCGGCCTCGGTGTGAATTATTGCAGGAAAGAAATATCTCTTCCTGCGAATGATATTGCCCATGCGCGCCAGTTGATACATTTCAGGAAACCTGAGAAGGATACGCTGACTGTCGGAATCGATCCTGGAAAAAGCAAGGCAAGACATAATGTGATTCCCGAGATCATCGCCTACCTGGCAAACAACCTGGCTGGACGGTTGAAGCTGAAGTTTCTCATATTGACGAATACGAGGGAACAGAAGTTCGTCGAAAAACTTTCTAATGAATTGAAAGGCGAAATATTAGATCTCGTACCTTCCAGCAGAAGTGAAACAATTACTCTCCTTTCGCATTGTGACCTTTTTCTTTCAGGAAATACCGACCTTTTTCATTTTGCTGTTGCCCTGAATGTTCCCACACTGGGGATTTTTACAAAGTATGACAGTGATAAATGGATTCCTCGAGGGGCCTCCCACGTCAGGATATTCAAGGGTGTCAAGGGCGAGAAACTATCATTGAAAAGCTTTTTTTCAAAAATAGAAGAGGTTCTTGCCACCGGAGATACTGTAACCATGTAAGTTTTTTCAGTGGAAGGTTGGCAAGGCGTGCAAGAGTGGGAACCAGGAAAGCTGTATTTCAGGCTTCTGTCTTATCTGAAACCGTTCTGGAAAAAGATGGTGCTCCTCTTTCTCTGTACCTTCCTGTTTGCAGCACTCAGTGGAATATCGCTGACTCTCATACCTCCGTTTCTGAACATTCTTTTTTCCGATGGTGAGATAAGCCTGTCAGAGGAAAAGAACCTGCAAAACAGGTCGCTACTGATTCCGGAAACTGTAGAGGCCAAAATAGATAATGTGAAAGATCTTGTGAAAAAAAGAATTTACAGCGGGACACTTGCTGAACGCCTGGCAAGATTCTGCCTGATCTTTTTCGTGCTGATGTTCATGAAAAATCTTTTCGGATATGCCAGTACTTACCTGACCATATACCTTGAACAATCCATACTGTGTACGGTACGAACCCAGTTATATGGAAAGATACAGATGTTGCCATTGTCATTTTTCGACACACAAAGAGCGGGGCATCTTATATCGAGAGTTACAAACGATGTAACAATTCTAAGAGGTGTTATTGTCGGTAGCCTGGCGAGTATACTTCGAAACAGCTTAATGACTATAATTGCCATAACAATTATGTTCTATACTTCCTGGAGATTGTCGATACTGACAATGATCATTGTCCCGATTAATATTTTGATGATCTCGATTATAAGCCGAAAATTGAGAAAAGGCAGCCGTCGTACCCAGGAGAGAATGGCGGATATGACTTCTGTTCTACAGGAGACGATCTCAGGGGTAAGGGTCGTAAAAGCGTTTGGTATGGAGCCTTTTGAGAAAAAGAAATTCGATCTTTTTAATGCCAGGTACCTGAGGGAATATCTCAGGCTGAGACGATTCGCCGAGTTCGTCTCACCTGGCAGTGAAATGCTTGGGATGGTTGCGAGTGTCATCATTCTGTGGTACGGCGGCAAACTTGTCATAACAGGGAATATCGAACCGGCGAACCTGATGATGTTTCTTGTCGCCATGCTGTGGGTTGTCAATCCGGTAAAAAACCTGAGCAGGCTCAATAATGTTGTGCAGACGGGTCTTGCATGCGGGCAAAGAATTTTCGAGATACTCGATACGGCAAACGAAGATGAAGGAATCGGTGATATCGTGATCGAAGGGGTCCAGGAAAAGATTACGTTCGATAAGGTTAATTTCTCATATGCTGACGGGACCGACGTTCTCAGGAATATAAATTTCACCATACACGCTGGAGAGGTTGTTGCACTGGTCGGACCGAGCGGCGCGGGAAAATCGACACTCGCCGATCTGCTCCCGAGATTTTACAGACTGGTATCGGGTTCTATTATGATTGACGGAAAGGATATATCTACTATCAAGCTTTCGTCCCTGCGTTCAATTATGGGTATAGTCACACAGGAAACCATTCTTTTTAATGATACGGTATTTAATAATATTGCGTATGGGTTGGAAGGCTGCAGTATGGATAGTGTGACGAGAGCTGCGAAAGCTGCCAATGCTCACAATTTTATAATTGAGATGAAGGATGGATACAATACTGTTATAGGAGACAGAGGGATAAGACTCTCGGGTGGGCAAAGCCAGAGGCTGGCGATTGCGCGTGCTTTGCTCAAGAATCCGAAGATACTTATCCTGGACGAGGCGACAAGTTCGCTTGATGCTGAAAGCGAGGCTCTGGTTCAGGATGCTATAGACAGGTTGGTCAGGGGGCGTACAACACTTGTCATAGCGCATCGTCTCTCGACTATCAGGAATGCTGACAGGATAGTCGTTATCAGGGATGGCGTGATTTGCCAGGCCGGAAAACACGAGGAATTGATAGGTGAGGAGGGTATCTATCGAAAATTGTACTATCTTCAGGCCGATTCGCAGGAATCTCCCGATCACGCCTTGTAACATGTGCCGTCCTGGCAGGAGTTGAGTACATTGAGGATAGCTGCGATATTGCCGCATATGCTTGTTTTCGGAGGTGTCAGAAGATATATCGAGATCGGGAATGTCTTTGTGTCGCGTGGGCATCGGTTTGTTATTTACACACCGAAAGGGGCCGCGCCTTCATGGCTGGAGTTCAAGGGGGAAACGGCTTCGTTCGATTCGCTGGACTCTTCTTTCCATGATGTATTAATGACGGGCAGTCCGGAATATACCTGCCTGCTCGACCGGGCGCAAGCTTCGCTGAAGGTCTTCTATCTGCAGATCAAAAATGTAGAGGGTGAAAAGCGGATTGTACGATCCGGGCGATACGCCATAATGGTCAATTCTTCAGGCCTCGCAAGACGGGTCAGGAGACGTTATTCTATAGATGTTCTTGACGGCATCGGCGGAGTTGATCCCCGGCTATTCCATCCAGTTGAACTGGAAAAGGCAGTTTTTCAGGAAGATGAAAAAGAATACCCGGCGAGCATGAAAGTTCTCTGTTACGGCCGCCTGTCACGGCCGAGAAAGGGAACAAGGCATGTTATAAATGCGGCGGGATATCTCTACCGCAGGGGTTATAATATACAGCTTCACCTTTTCGATTCTTCAACCGGGGATGACGTGGTTGCGAGGAAAGGTTTTGATCCGGGGCTTCCTTTCAGGTACTATACCGCACTACCGCAGAAATGTATGGCTGCGATGTATGGCTGCGCCGATGTATTTGTGTCGGCGGAACGACGTGCGGGATGGAGCAATACAGCGGCAGAAGCAGCGGCTTGCGGGTTGCCGTTGATCTGTACAAGGAGTGGCACATCTGATTTTGCAACTGACGGTGAAAGTGCTCTGGTACTTCCGGCGCGCAACAGAATGTTTATCATAAAAGCCTTGAAAAAGTTATACAACGACAGGGGACTTGGTCTTGCCTTGGGAAGGAAAGCGCGTGGAAGGGTGATGGAATATTCGTGGGAGAGGGTTTGCGACAGGATGGAAGCCGGGTTCAGCAGGTTGCTCGGACGCGCATGACGAAGTCGCTGATATGCTTGTTTCGGTAACAGGATGGAAGATTTGAAAGAACTGCCCGATCTGTCAAAGTTGACAAATATCGATTCGATTCTCATAATAAAATATTTTGCTCTGGGAGATATTGCACTATCCCTGCCTGTTGTCTACGCGTTAAGAGAAACATTTCCGCGGGCGAATATCGATTATCTTGTATGGAAAAGATATGCAGATACATTGAGTGGTGTCGATCAGCTGGATGAAGTCATCGGGATGGAAGAGGGAGTGTCGGCATGGATCCGTATGATCGCCAGGTTGAAAAGGCGGAAATATGATCTTACCCTCGACCTGATGAGCTCTCCAGGAAGTTCCCTGCTGACATGGTTCTCCAGCACCGAAAAAAGTATAGGCATGGATACAGGACGGCACAACTGGTGTTTTCAGCATGTATTGCCAAGGGGCTTCTTTCGAGATAGAAAGAGGGTTAAATACTATACGCTGGATGCCAACATAAGGATGATAAATTTGCTGGGAATGGGGAGAAAAGAAATAGGGGAGGGTGGCGACTGGGAAAGGTCGGATGACAGGCAGCTGGCAATCGGGTTTCCTGCTTCCGATTCGGAAAAACAATGGGCCGAAGAATATTTCATGAGCCTTCCGCAAGACGGGTCCGGATATGCCGGGATAACAGCCGGTTCAAACTATCGTTCAAAATCCTGGCCCGAGGAGTTTGTTATAGAAGTTGCGAGGAGGGTTTACACGGAATTTGATCTGATACCTGTCATAATATGGGGGCCGGGTGAAGAAGATGTGGCGGACAGGCTCAAGGCATCAGTCCAGGTGGCAGTAAAGCCTCCTCCCACGGGCATACCCAGATTAGGAGCGCTTATAGAAAAGCTGAATATCCTGATAGGAGTTGATTCCGGCCCAAAACATCTTGCGGTATTGCAGGGTATTCCGACCGTGACTCTTTTTGGCCCTACCGATCCACTGGTCTGGGATCCTGTGACCGATATGCACAGGGTGCTGTTCAGGGGATTGGATTGTTCGCCATGCAGAAACAGTGACTGTTGCCCCAATCTATGTATGGAAAGTATCACGCCAGATGAAGTGATTGAGACTATCAGGGATGTCATCCGATGAATCGCAATGGCATAGTGTTTTTTGGCGGTTATGATCCCGAGTACCCAAGAAATTCAATTCTTCGAAGGGGGTTGGCAGGGAAAGGTGTTCCGGTAGATCAATGTGTTGTCGATGGAAAACGGAAAATCACCACGAGATACCCGGCACTTTTCGCGAGATTTATCGGCAGGAAGAACTGGAACAGGATTCTCTTTGTACCTGATTTCAGGCATAAGGATGTTCCCCTCGCGTGGTTTCTTGCCAGGATGACCGGTAGAAAGCTTGTTTTCGATCCACTCGTATCGCGGTACGAGACGAGAGTGTTGGACAGGGGGGATGTGGTGGCGGGATCTGTAAATGCCTGGCATAATCGGAATATAGACCGGGTATCCATGAATCTGGCGGATCTGGTGCTTGCTGATACAGAAGCCCACGCGGATTTTTATTACAGGAATTTCGGCATCGACAGAAAAAAGATCAAGACACTCTATATAGGTTTTGACGACACTCTTTTTATCAAAACGATATTGCCCCGAAAGACAGGTATGTTCAAAGTTCTCTTTTACGGATCTTACCTGCCACTCCATGGGATAGATACGATAGTAAGAGCGGCATGGTTGTTGATCGAAAAACCTGTTTCTTTTACGCTGATCGGGACTGGGCAGACCTACCCCCGGGTCCGAAGGCTGGCCGAGGGACTCCCGCCAGGAAAGATCAAGTTTCAGGGAAATATCGAAACTGTGAAGCTCAATGATTTGATAGGAGAGCATCATATAGTTCTCGGGATCTTCGGAACTACTCCCAAGACAGGGATGGTTATACCGAACAAGGTTTACCAGGCGATGGCCGCCGGCAGGCCGGTTATAACAGCTGATACCAGGGCAATAAAGGAGATATTTACCGATGGAGAGGATATCATTACGGTTTCCGCCGGCAATCCGAAAGCCCTTGCCGCAGGGATAGAGAGAATCCGTGGGGATGAGTATCTGCGTGTGAAGATAACCGCAAAGGGGACGGATCTTGTCCGTAGGTTGTACAATCCGGGGAAGGTGGCTGAAAGGTTTATCAGGATCCTGCGGGAGTCGGGATTGACGGAAGAATATCTTTAAGGCGAAGAAATTTTCGCATTGAGCACAATTTTTGCAGAGTCATATACGGAGACGAATGGATCAAAGTTAGAAATGAGTTTATATTAATGGAGTAACATGCAAGGAAATAATCAATTATGAAAACAATGAATATGTATAAAAAAGCTGGTTGGGCCCACGCGGCGATAGTTCTTGCTGTAGCTGTTGTTGTCCTCTTTTCAGGCCATATTTCAGTTTCGGTATCTGCTCGGGAGCAATCGAATCAGGTCAGTGGGAAAAAAGAGAGAGGAACGAGCAAACACGGAATCAGGAAACTGGAAGGATACGAACTTGTCAATCCGCTTCCCGAAAGTATTCCTTTCGGGGAGGGAGAAAATCTGATATTCGATATACGTTATGGCCTGATCCATGCCGGATATGCCACGATGGAGGTGAGGAATATCGCATTGCTGGACAGCGTGAAATGTTACCACATAGTGTCGGTTGCAAGGACAAACAAGGTGTTCGACAAGATATTCAGGGTCAGGGACAGACATGAATCATTCATTGAATATGATAATCTTTATTCCCTCAGATTCGAAAAACATCTCAGGGAAGGGAAATACAGGTGTGACAGGGAGGTTGATTTCGATCAAAAGAGGCATCTTGCTGTTTACAAAAACAAGGAAATACCGATAGCGCCGAACACGCGTGATATTCTTGCAGCTCTGTACTATGTGAGGACTTTGTCTTTTGAACCGGGGCAGGCCATTGTAATAGCCAATCATACAAGCAGAAAGAACTATCCTATCTATATCAAGATGATCGGGCGGGAAAGAGTGAAAGTTCCGGCCGGGGTGTTCGACTGTATTGTGATTGAACCGGTACTGGAGACGAGCGCGATATTTGAGAACAAGGGAAAGTTGACAATATGGCTTAGCGATGATACGGTCAGGATGCCTGTAATGCTTCGCTCGAAGGTCATGGTAGGCGCATTTGAGGCTGTTCTCAGGGAATATACAGTGAGTCCCGATTCGATAAGGATAATTGAGAAAAGGGGAATATCTCGAAATGACGAGTAGATACAGCGAACTCGACTTGGCAGGAGTAAGGACAGTATCAATATCTGAACGCGGAAGCAAAGTTTCCATAGATAGCTATGGAGAGCCTGTTAAGGGTGGTAAGGCTTTCAGGCGCTGGTTGA
>CBDUUV010000093.1:0-9942 GCA_965370495.1 uncultured bacterium | reverse complement strand
CTGCCGAGTTTCGGAAGAATCATTTTTTCCGGTATTACAGTATTCCCCATGTGGAAAAATAATCGTTCCTTATCAAGATTTACTCTGCAATACGCACCAATCAACGAAACCCCGTACCGTGTATCCGGTAATTCAATCGATTGACACTTTCGTTCGGTTAATTTAGACTTTCCATTGTGCGGTTTGACTATTACTCAGGAGGAAGGTGATGATAAAGTTAACCACGTTATTTATGATCCTGATGACTGTACTTGTGGCCTCTACCGGGGCCAGTGCGCAAAAAACTGAATTAGTTGTTTCCGAGGTCGTGTTTTGCACAGGTGTCGAAGATCGACAGCCTGTCGGGGCCAACAGTCAATTTTTTGATACCATGGAGCGGATCTACTGTTTCACGAGGATAACAGGCGCTGCCGAAGATGTGAAAATATATCACGTCTGGATTTTTGGAGAAGAGGAAAAGGCTCGGGTCGAGTTGACCTTGAGATCATCAAACTGGCGGACCTGGAGTTCAAAGAGGATTATTCAGGCCTGGTCCGGTGCCTGGCGTGTGGATATCGTTCTTGAAAACGGTGATGTAATCGCTAGTAGAGAATTTGTCTACAAACCTGTGAACGAATAGATTTGCGGGCTTGTTCAGGGATGTGTTGCTAACTGGTGTGGAATATAAACGACATCAAAGATGAAGAGATCAAAGAACATTACAAGATGTTCCTGGAAGAATATCCGGAATACAATACAACATTGACGATAGATGAACTGCGGGAGAAAGATTATTCCAAGCTGGATAAACAGGGCCATATATATCTCGACTATACAGGAGGCGGCCTCTACAGTGATTCTCAGATCAGGAGTCATATGGAATTCCTGCTGGGGAATGTACTGGGAAATCCCCATTCCTCCAACCCGACTTCAGCTTATACTACCGACAAGGTGAAAGAATGCCGGGAAAAAGTACTAAGCTATTTCAATGCGCCTGCAGGCGAATATGTACTGATATTTACATCCAATGCCAGCCATGCTTTGAAACTTGTCGGTGAAGCCTATCCTTTCGAAAGCGAAGATGAACTGCTTCTCAGTTTCGACAATCACAATTCAGTCCTGGGGATTCGTGAATTCGACCGGGTACGCGGCGCGGTCACAAGGTATGTACCGGTGATACCGCCAGATCTCAGGATCTCGCAAGTGGTTCTGGAGCAGTACCTTGATGAAGGCAGTTCAGCCAGGAACAAGCTTTTTGCCTATCCTGCTCAATCGAATTTCTCTGGCACCCAGCATCCTCTCGAGTGGATAGAACTGGCTCAGTCCAGGGGGTGGGATGTTCTTCTGGATGCGGCGGCTTTTGTTCCAACCAACAGGCTTGATCTTGAGCTCTACCGGCCTGACTATGTTGCGATTTCCTTTTACAAGATCTTTGGATATCCGACAGGAGTAGGTGCTTTGATAGCTCGCAGGAAAGCTCTCGAAAAACTTCAGCGTCCCTGGTTTGCAGGAGGGACTATAACTGTGGCCTCTGTTCAGGCGGACCAGCATTATCTGGCTCCTGGCGCCGAAGGTTTCGAGGATGGAACACTCGACTATGCCAACCTGCCGGCTGTCAGTCTTGGGCTGGATCATATAGATTCGATCGGTATCGATACAATCCATACGAGGGTACGGTGCCTTACTCACTGGCTGACTACTAATCTGCTGAAACTGGAACACGGTAACGGGAAATCTGTGATCCGGCTGTATGGCCCGGCTGACAGCGAGGCCAGAGGGGGGGCGGTCACAATCAACATCTATGACAAGGATGGTAGAGTGATCGATCATTCACTGGTCGAACAGAGATCAAATGAGTGGAAGATATCCCTGCGGACAGGGTGTTTTTGCAATCCAGGTGCCGGAGAACTTGCACTCGGACTCTCAAAGAACGAGATGATCGCTTGTATGGCTGTTCCTGAGTCACGGATGACTGTGGAGGAATTCAGGCAGTGTATAGATGGCAAAAGCACGGGAGCGGTGCGAGCATCGGTAGGCCTGGTATCGAATTTCAGAGATGTGATGCTGTTCTACAGGTTCGTTAGCTTGTTCAGGGAAGATTGACAGTATTCGTGTACAGGTGTTTTGTCAGGTCAGGCCGGACTTTTTTCCGGCAGTTCAAGTTTCCGCTCTATAGAATTTACAGCAAGACCTCCGACACGCACATTTTTCATGTGTCCATTTTCCAGAATAATCTCGACCAGCATCCTGGTCAGGTTGTCGATCTCATTTCCCTGCTGCATTACCATTGATTCGGATGCGCTGATACCATAATGCCGAAGGTATGTTCCAAGTCCTGCCGACCCGTTGGCTGAGGCAGGGTCTTCCCACAACCCCATCAGGGGGCTGAAGTTTCTCGAATATGTGATGCATGAAGGATCATATGTATCCAGGGAAAAGATGTGATTGCTCCAGACATTGTACTTACGGTTCATTATTCCCAGCTTGATAAGGTCAGGGCGCATATTACAGATAACTTCTTTTGATTTAACAGGGATTATCAGCCAGTCGATCTCGTTCGAAGCGGTTGCGATCGGGAGTCCTGTGCTGACGATATCCATCGGATCGATACCGAGTACATCAGCGATTTCCTTTGCCGGGACGGCAGAATCCTGAAAAGAATATAAAGGCTGCTGCATCATTATTTTTTCCAGATTTTCGATATTGGTAATGCTCCCCGCCCGGTAATCGGAATTGAAATAGATATCCATTGGAATATTGCCCATATTCGTTTCGAATATCACGGTCGTAATACCATCACTTAAGGATATTTCACCTGCTTCTATCAATGCGTAACAGGCTCCGATAGCAACGTGGCCGCTGAATTCCAGTTCTTTATCGGGTGTATAGAACCTGACCCTGAAATCAGCTTTATTAGAATTGGATCGGCATATATATGCGAGTTCTATCAGGTTCATCTTCATTTCCGCGGCGATTTTCTGGATACTGTCAGCGAATAAGCATTCGTGGTCTATTACCACTCCTGCAGGATTACCTCCAAAGGGATTCGTAGTAAATACATCGATCCGTTTTATCTTGATCTCTTTCATACAGGCGCCACTTCCGGTCAACTGCGCAGATTGCATTGAATATAGTGCATAAATCCTGCGGTCTTCTGAAAACACCATCCAATCACAATGGTTGTGTGATTAGCGTAACAAATTATCAAATAATCAATTATCCACAGTTCTGTTGTTGTATGCGATCATGCGGCTGCTGACTTCTAAATGAGAAGCAAGTCCGGTTCCCGGCCACTTTTCTTGTCAAAAATAATCAGGGGGGGGCGTTGCGGAGTGTCCGCGGTGGGGGTGTACAATGCACGCACAGGTTTGAAATGAAACAGGTTGCTTATAAATGACTTGTGGTTTAGAGTGGATGCAAATGAACCCCGACGATAGAAAATCAATATTCTCCTGGGCCATGTATGACTGGGCAAATTCAGCTTTTGCTACGACTGTTATGGCCGGATTCTTTCCCGTTTTTTTTCATCAGTACTGGAGCGCCGGGGCTGATGCGACAATGACCACAGCAAGGCTGGGGACAGGCAATTCAATTGCGAGCCTGGTAGTCGGATTAATGGCTCCTCTGCTTGGAGCTATTGCAGACACGGGGACTGCAAAAAAGAAATTCCTGATCTTTTTCGCATATATGGGCGTAGTGATGACATGTGCTCTGTACACCGTGTCAAAAGGGAACTGGGTGCTGGCAATCATGGTGTACATATTTGCATCGATCGGGTTTTCGGGGAGCATAATCTTCTACGACGCGTTCATCAAAGTGGTAGCATCCAGCAAAAAGGCTGATTTTGTGTCATCACTGGGTTATGCGTTGGGATATCTCGGTGGTGGGGTGCTGTTTGCCATTAATGTCTGGATGACGCTTGATCCGCTTAGATTCGGGTTTGCCGATGCCAGTGAAGCAGTCAGGTTTTCATTCCTGACTGTTGGAGTATGGTGGGCTGTATTCACTGTGCCTTTGATGCTTTTTGTGAAGGAACCTGCCACCGGAACAGGAATCCAGGGAAAAAGCTGCATCAAATCGGGTTTCAGGGAACTGACCCGCACATTAAGAGAGGTAAAAAAATACAAGCCTGTATTTCTTTTTCTTTTTGCTTACTGGTTCTATATCGACGGGGTTGATACCATTGTCCGAATGGCGGTCAATTACGGTTTGTCCATAGGGTTGCAGCGCAATGATCTAATCCTGGCGCTACTGATAACACAATTTACAGGTTTTCCATCAGCACTGGGATTTGGTTTTCTTGCTGCGAAGACAGGAGCCAGGCGGTGCATATTGTCTGCTATCATGATTTACCTTTTCATCGCTGTCTGGGCGGCTTTCATGCACAGCAGGAGCGAGTTTTATGCTATGGCTGTTGTTATCGGCATCGTTCAGGGGGGCATACAGGCTCTCAGTCGTTCATACTACTCGAAGATGATTCCTGCTGAAAAAGCAGCCGAGTATTTTGGTTTTTACAACATGATCGGGAAATTTGCAGCTATAGTGGGGCCCGTTTTGATCGGAAGTGCGGGGTTGCTTGCAAGAGGCGCCGGGTTGAGTGCGGATGTTTCTGTACGAGTAGGTATCTCATCGGTTTCTTTGCTTTTCATAACGGGAGGTGTTCTTTTTTACTATGCCGGGAAAGAGAACAGCAAGGCAATTGTAAAGTGACAACGGCGGCAAAAAAGGGTCCCATGTAAATAATTCTGGAGAAAATGATCTTACATAGATATAATCGACGGGCAACCCGGAAACGGCAGGGCAGACTCTGTTATCGTGATGTGCAGAGATTTGAAAAGATTCGCCCCCCCCACGACAATGGGGATGAATGAGAGTAAAATCCGGACCCGTTTACAGATAACGTTCAAGAATAGTGAGAGGAGGGAATAATGACTAACGAGAGTGTATACAAGATCATCGAACTCGTTGGAACAAGTTCTGAGTCCTGGGAGAAGGCAGCGGCGGCCGCTGTTGAGAAGGCTTCAGAGACATTGCGTGACCTGCGGATAGCGGAGGTTTCTCAGCTTGATCTGCAGATTAAGGACGGAAAAATCGAATCCTATCGCGCAAAAGTCAAGGTTTCGTTCAAGTTTGAAAAGTAACAGGAGCTGTTAAAAACTTTGTTTTGGAACCCGTGCTGGCGTACGCTCGCTTGCTCGTGAGCCTTTTAACGGATTGTGGCCGTTCCGGAACCCGAACCGACACGCAGGAACAGGGGTCTTGACACTGTACGTGAAGCTGGGCCGCGCTGACCGGACGGCCGATCCGTTGGAGTTTGTAGTATCGTGTCGAACATCATCGATGCTGATGGGAATCAGTATCCTTGCTGTCAGCAATTCCAAAGAGTGTTTCAGGCTGGTAGAAGAATTCGATGGTAAGATAGATTTTTTTTCTGACTGATGTAATTCTGCCTGGCATGAACGGCAGAAAAATGTACGGCTCATTCAATGCAATCAAGGTTATCTGCTGAATTTTCCTGAGGAGAATCATATATTTTTTTTGAAAATTGAATAACAATGTCCAGACAGGTGTATCTGGAACAGGAAACAGGAGGAGATATTATGGCACTTTGGATAATCTGGATTATTGCGGGAGTACTTCTACTTATCGGCGAGATATTTACACCTGGCTTTTTGCTTGCCTCTTTCGGACTTGCCTGTTTTGCTTCAGGGCTTGTCGCGGCGCTTTCTTTTGGATTAAAAGCCCAGGTCATAATATTTTCGGTTATAACTCTGGTGGTTTTTTTCGGGATCAGGCCGGTTATACTCAAGTATTTTCACAGGTCGGGGAGCGGGCTCAAAACAAATGTCGACGCGCTTGTGGGAAAGAAGGGTGTGGTGATTGATTTGATTGATCCAGCCTTCAATACCGGCAGGGTAATTGTTGACGGCGAGAACTGGCGTGGAATATCTGTCGACGATGAGACCATTGAAAAGGATGCCAGAATATTGGTTATCAGAGTCGAAGGGACAAAATTGTTTGTCAAGCCCGTTGGCGCCGGTGACAGAAAATAATGACTGAAAAGGAGGTCGAGTAATGGGTTTGGCAATAATAGTATTTTTAGTTGCGCTGCTTGTGATCATCTTTGCGTCGAAAGGATTCAAGATTGTCAGGCAGGCTGAGACGCTGGTGATAGAACGGCTCGGGAAATACCACAGGACACTTAATTCCGGAATCAATATTATATGGCCGATATTCGAAAAGGCCAGGGAGATACAGTGGGTATTCAGAGAGGAAGCCCGTGATGGTACAATACGGTTCAGGATAAAGAGGATAAGCAGGATCGATCTTCGCGAGTCGGTTTATGATTTTCCCCGGCAGAATGTGATTACAAAGGATAATGTCGTAATCGAGATCAATGCCCTTCTGTACTTTCAGGTTACTGATCCGGTAAAAGCAGTATACGAGATTGCGAACCTTCCTAATGCTATTGAAAAATTGACACAGACAACATTAAGGAACGTAATCGGTGAATTGAATCTGGATGATACGCTTTCATCAAGAGACACGATCAATGGCAAGTTGCAGGATATACTGGACGAAGCCACAGACAAGTGGGGAGTCAAGGTCAATCGTGTCGAACTCCAGGATATCAACCCTCCACAAGATATCAAAGAAGCGATGGAAAAACAGATGCGGGCCGAGAGAGACCGGCGTGCGGTTATCCTCAAGGCAGAGGGAATGAAAAG
The DNA here is from genome assembly GCA_965370495.1 of uncultured bacterium. Lineage (GTDB taxonomy): Bacteria > Krumholzibacteriota > Krumholzibacteriia > Krumholzibacteriales > Krumholzibacteriaceae > Krumholzibacterium. The sequence continues at coordinate 3,235 of CBDUUV010000093.1, read as the reverse complement.
AGCCAGGATTCTCGAGGCCGAGGGTATCAGGGAATCCGATATCAACATGGCCGAGGGGGAAAAGAGGGCCAAGGTCCTGATTGCAGAGGGCGAAGCGGAAGCAAGGCTAAAAATCGCCGGGGCTGAAGCCGAGGCTATAAGGAAGATAACGGAGACTATTACAAAGACCGGTGGTGACCCCTCAACATATCTTATCGCTGTAAAATATATCGAAACTCTCGAAAAAATGGTTTCAGGAAAAGATAACAAGGTCATATATATGCCTTATGAAGCAACAGGCATTCTCAGTTCCATCGGTGGAATCAGGGAGATGTTCAAAGGAGCAACCAGGCCGGTGGCATAGTAGTGCGACGCCGGGTTCAGGCAATGTCGTACAGTCTTTTCAGGTCCCTGCGCTATGGGTATGCAGTGGCAGGGACCTTGTTGTGTCATGTCTGATGAATGCCTGGAATCTGATATAAAAAGAACTTATATTTACCGGCAGTTTTGATTCAGGGAACGATAGAAGAAGGAATAATGATAATACTGGAAAAACCGTATGTCTCAGCTCTGTTGGCCCGGACTGTTGGGAGGCTTCAGATACCAGTATTGTCCAATGAGGTTTCCAGAGGATTGATCAAAGATTACGATCTGAAAATAATCGAAACGGAAAAGATCGTAGATATTACAAAGAAGGAAAGGGCACCTCTTGTTTACAGTAACTCTGAGGATTCGATAAAATGGATCGAGGATAACCTGGGATTTACCGGTTATCCCGAAAAGATCGATTTGTGCAAGGATAAGGTCCGGTTCAGAAGGCTTCTGAAAAATGAGTATCCTGATTTCTTTTTCACCACTGTCGAGGAAGATGACCTGGACGATCTGGATGTCTCACGGCTGAACAAACCGTTCATAATAAAGCCAGCTGTCGGGTTTTTCAGCCTGGGAGTGTATAAGGTTGTTCTGGATAAGGAATGGCCGACAGTACTTGCCTGTATAAAACGGGACATGGAAAGGGTCAAGGGACAATACCCTGTAGAGGTACTGGATACTGGAAGGTTTATTATCGAGGAGTATATCGATGGAGATGAATTTGCTGTCGATCTCTACTATAATGATGAGAGCAAACCGGTAATACTGAATATTCTCCATCACCTTTTTATCTCCGAAACGGATGTCAGTGACAGGATATACCTGACCTCGAAGGATATTATAGAGAAATACTCAAGGGTTTTTCAAAAACATCTCGAGAAACTTGGAATACTCGGTGGTTTCAGGAAGATGCCCATGCATATCGAATTCAGGGTGGATGGTGATTCTGTTTTTCCGATCGAAGCAAATCCTATGAGATTCGCAGGGTGGTGTGCTACAGATATAGCCTGGTATGCGTGGGGTATCAATACCGTGGAATATTATTTTAAACAACTAAAGCCGGACTGGCCGAAGATCTTCGAAGGAAAAGGGGATAAGGTCTACTCGCTGGTAGTCGGGCTTATACCAGGCGATGTCTCTGTGGAGAGCGTTAAAGGTATAAAATACAATGAATTGCAGGATAATTTTAAGAAATTACTTGATGTAAGAAAGACTGATTACAGAAGATTCCATGTATTCGCTTTTGTTTTTTCAGAGACAGATGAAAGTAACCGGGATGAGATCGAACGGATGCTCAAAGCAGACATGCATGATTATCTGATTCTGTGAAAAAGATTTTTACTTTTTCTATTACAGGAGCGGGTGAAGGTGTCTTGAGCGCCCCCTTTGCCTTTTCGAAAAAAACGCAGTACACCCGGGTTGCAGGCATCGATACAGTCACCACACGCAATGCATTCCTGGTTGTCCAGTACAAATACACAGCCTTTTTGGATTATCGCATCGATCCGGCAATCCTTTTCACACGACATGCACGAGGAACATTGCCCGCCAAGCCCTATGACAGAAGCGCCTGGAAGTTTTGTGATCCATCCGAGTATAAGGCCGATAGGGCAGAATGCTCTGCAGAATGGCCTGTACACAAAGAGAGAGCTGAGAAGAAGCAGTGCGAGAAGGATCCATCCCGTCATATTGTGCGACGAAAGGTTGAATGCGACTCTGAAAGGGTCATACAGGCACCAGACAGCGAATTTCCTGACGGCTACCCATACTCTCAGGGCAACCAGGAGTATGTAACGCATGATTCTCATGACTCTCTGCGCTTCTGGTGACCGCAGCAAGTTGAATCTCGAGGGCAGGAATAAAAATTCCTGCAGGGCACCCATATGGCATACCCATCCGCACCACACCTTTCCAAAAAGATAAGTTACCGGTATAAGCCCGAGAAAGTAGATGAGGTTCTGCCATCTGACGGTTTTTCCGACTGTAATACGGATGATATTCATAAGGCTCTGGATAGGGCAGGGGCAGGCGCCATTATAGAATCCAAGGATAACAAGGGAGGCGAGAAGAAAAAGGGATCTCAATTTTCTCGTAGTCTTGAACCTCACCAGAATACCGGCGATAATCGATGCGGAGATTGCGATCATGGCCCATTTAAGTTGCCGGTTGAACAGTGGATATGGTCTGGCGGCAGGTTGTGTTTCAGGTGGAACTACCACATCATCGAAAATCGAATTGGCACTATCTACAGGAAAAAATACTTCCTGCACAGGATGGTCAAATGAGTCGCTTGATGTTACCTGGTACGGTTGATTCAGGGCAGGGAACTCATCATCTACCTCGCAATGAGTCGCGGTGGACCCTGCAACCAGTGCTAACACAGACAGAAAGGCCAGGGTGATAGTGAATTTGAGTCGGACTTTCCTGTTCATTATTCTGCTTCTATTAATTTTGGGTTTTCGGGTATACGAACGAACGACAGATCGCCGCCGCCTTTTTCACATGATCTGACAGCTCTTATCGATACATCTCCTTTTTCCGCACCTGTAATTACGATCTTTATCTTTCTTTCCATAATGACAGGTTTTTGCCTGACCTGTTTCCATCTGGTCGCGCCCAGTATATCGAGGCCGTTTGTAATAAATTCGGTATCGGTAATATCCACCTGGCAATTGCGATGCGTCAGCATGAGAGTGAGTTTCACGGTCAACGTATCTCCGATCGACCGGTTAATATCTGTTTCTGGATCTATATCGAATTCCATGTGACATGCAGGCGCATATGCGGGGACGATCGCAAGGATGAACAGGGATCCAAGGCAGACCATGCATAGAAATCCTGAAACAGGCCTATATCCATATACAGTTATCAACCGAATTTCACC
>CBDUUV010000092.1:0-9951 GCA_965370495.1 uncultured bacterium | reverse complement strand
AAACAATCCATGACTGTCTCCTTCCCAGGGAAATAATAATTGATTATTGTACATTGTACTGAAGATTCTGTATGTGTCAATGAAAAAAATTGTTTGCTTTCTCTCTGTAAATAAATGTGTTTTACCGTCTTAAGACGTACTGTTATGTTATCCACTCATCACGGGCTGATCTTCCAGGGCGTATCTGGTTCTTCGAAGCTATGCCAGTGTGCTATACTCGAATCTGGCCAGATGTAGATAGAGATAACGCGATCCAGGCGGAACAGACAATGAGTGAAAATGAAAATCCAACTCCAGAAGGACTGCCCGGGGACGTAGACGCCCTCTTCTGCTACGATCTTCCGACGGAACCTGATCCTGCCCTTGGGAGGATCCTTGTCACGGGAGCCCTCGGATATATAGGTGGCAGGCTGGTGCCCGAGCTCCTTGCGAGGGGGTATACGGTCAGGGTCATGGCAAGAGCGGAAATTCCCTCATCCAGGGAGTTGTGGCCGAATGTCGAAATAGTCGTGGCTGATGCTCTCGACATCGAGAGCCTCCATGCGGCATTGGAAGAAGTCGATACCGCGTACTATCTGATACACTCGATGCTCCTTGGGCCACACCAGTTTGCGGAGGCTGACGCCAGGGCCGCCTCTAATTTCAGAAATGTGGCAGAAAAAACCGGAGTCAACCGGATCATCTATCTTGGAGGACTCGAAGATGTACGCAGCGACATGTCCCATCATCTGAAAAGTCGCCTGGAAGTGGCAAAAGAACTCAAATCAGGAAATGTACCGGTAACGATCCTGCGCGCCGCGATAATCATCGGGTCCGGAAGCGCCTCATACGAAATTATCAAGAACCTTGTCATAAAACTTCCCTTAATCCTTGCTCCGCGCTGGGTAGATAACCTGTGTCAGCCGATATCGATACGCGATGTCATAAAATATCTCGTCGGCGTCCTCGAGACCGATGAGACAACGGGAAAGACATTCGATATAGGGGGTAGCGAGGTGATGTCGTACCGGCAGATGATGGAAACGGTAGCCATTGTCCTTGACCGGAAACTGTTTTTCATAAGGCTTCCAATAAAACAGATACTTGTATTCGCGTACTTCGCAAGTTTGCTCACACCGGTACCCGGACCGATAACCATCTGCTTGATCGAGGGGCTGAAAAACGATGTTATCTGCCAGGACCAGTCTATCAAATCTTTTCTTCCATTTGAACCGATCAGTTATCGAGACGCCCTGACCAGGGCCATGACACGCGAAGAAAGGGACAGGGTATATACAAGATGGTCCGACGCCTATCCACCAGCCCACGACCTTGCGATCAAACTGCACGAGATAGGAGACCATCCCGATTATGCGAGTTCCCATTCCATCACCAGCAAAAAAAGTGCACCCCGGCTCTTTGCCTCGATCTGTAAGATCGGCGGCAGGGAAGGATGGTTCCACGGCAACTGGATGTGGCGCCTCCGCGGTAATTTCGACCGTATTATCATGGGAGTTGGAAGCTCGAGAGGGAGACGGTACTCGCCAGGCCTCAAGGTAAACGATGTGATAGATTTCTGGAGAGTCGAAGATATCAGGGTGAATAAACGCCTGTTGCTCCGGGCAGAGATGAAGCTTCCCGGTAAGGCATGGCTTGAATTCGATATCACTCCCCTTGAGGCGGGCAACAGATTGACGGTAAACGCATACTACCAGACATCAACTCTTTTCGGGAAGGTATACTGGTATTTCTTCATGCCGTTTCATCAATTTATATTCAAAGGATTGTTAAGGCAGATCGAGAAGAGAAGCACTTCCGCAAATACTGATGAGTAGGAACCGGATAGACAAAGTGGCAACCCCGGCAACACAAGACCCGTCCCTTTTCTGGTAGATCGACTCGCCTTTTCGAACGCGCATTTTATCAGCGCGCCCCGGATACTCCCGGGGCGCGCTTCCATTTCACAGATACCATCGATCTTGTCCGCGAAACCGGCTTTGATGGGCGCGCCTTAAAGCAACATCCGCGGCGTTGCCGCTATATCTTCTTAAAGGCCTGTTCCAGGTCGACGATAACGTCGCTCACATCTTCGATCCCCAGGGCCAGCCGGCATGTTGAAGGCTTTATACTGGCAAGTTCCCTTCCTTCCTCTCCCTGCTGCTGGTGCGTCGAGATCGCATTCAATGTCGCCACTGTTTTGACCCTTCCGAGATCGGTCGCCCTCCAGATCATCTGCAGCGCATCGTAGAATTTCCTAGCATTCACAGAGTCATCCGGATTCTTTTCTGCAACCTCGAAGGCCAGCATGAACCCAAACATGTTTTCATCGGTATCCGCGAGCGTCATATACTTGTTTGCAACATCATATCCCGGGTAACTTTTCAATCCCGGATAGTGTACCGCTTCTACGTTGGGATGACCTTCCAGATACCTGGCCACAGTCAACGCGCTTTGGCTCATACGAGCCATCCGCATCCGAAGATACCTGAGGTCGTTGAGAGCCATAATCGCATTCATCGGACTGAGCGCCGGGCCGTTATCACGGTACGGCCATAATTTGACCCACATGGCAAAATCAGCCTTCATCTCATCCGATCCGATTTTGCTGACTATGTTTTTCCTCGACGTCAACGATCCCGCAATGCCGAACCCACTGCTGCTGATAACCTTCGTAACCGACTGAACGACGATATCCGCCCCGAACTGTATCGGGCGCGTGAGTGCCGGAGAAGCGCAGGTGGCATCAACAATCAGGGGGACACCGTTCTTGTGCGCCAGCTTGGCTACCTCCTCGATATCAAAGATCGCAACCTGGGGATTGGATGGGAATTCACCGTACAGAAATCTTGTCCCTTCATCTATTTTGGACTTCCATTCCTCAACATCCAGTGGATTCTTCACCCATCTGACATCGATCCCCTGCTCCACACCGCGGCGCAGGGCAAATTGCTGAAATGTCCCACCATATACCTTTGCCGATGCGACAAAGTTTATGGGCGGAAGTGAATCATTCTTTTCAAGAAAAGGTTCGGTGGCTGTCTTTATAGCAGCCATCCCTGAAGATATGACGCAGCAGCTCGCTTCCACGTCGGTTCCATATGTCTCCAACAAGGCGATAGTCTCCTCCAGAAAATAATTGGAGGGATTGGCGATACGCGTATAGCACCAGGTAGGAATCTCATAGGCCAGGGCCGCTTCCATCTCCGCACTGTTATAGTACGCCTGGGCAGTACTCATGTAAATCGGCTCAATGATCGAAGCACTGTTGTAGGTATGGGCAGTGTCAGGGTCATACAACCCATGAGTAGCAATCGTATCGAATTTCTTTTTACGGGCAACCTTGATCTTCTCAGCCCTCTCATCCATTTGCTTTCTGCCGTATTCCAGCCATTCTTCCCTGTTGAAATCCCACAGCTTACAATCCTTTTTCATAAATAACTCCTTTCCTGGAATGTTATGGTCCAGGCCCCCGTTCCTGTTATTTCCTTTTCAGGGCTTTTTCTTCAGAGCCATGGCTGAGTTGACCAGATTGCTGCAATATATCGCAAACGGCCTGTATGCCAGGTGAGACCACTTGGAGAACGGAACCTCGAGCATTATCATGGGAAACAAAATAGCCAAATGTATTACATACATGTAGTACGTCGGATAAATCATGCCACTTATTCTGAAGACATGGACAAGTATTCCGGTCAGTGCCGTTAAAAACAGCATGCCCAGGAATAACCAGTCCGTAGGATGCGAGTACTTGTGTTTTTCGCTTCCCTTCTTAATTCTCTGTATACTCCAGACGATGATGGCAAGCAACAAACCAAAAGACGCGTAATAACCCAGCAACCTCTGTGGATGCATGATGGGATGGACCTGCTCAGTCTGAAACCATGGCAGAATAAGAACAATGCAGCTGAACATGATTATATATCCCGACATCAGCAGCCAGTGTATGGCCCAGAATGTTTTGTCTTTGCACTTCAACAATCTTATCTGAGTACCAAAATGATAAAATAAAGCCCATGCCTCCTTAACATAGAGATACAGAGGCACTTTTACTTTCTTGTTTTTGATCACAAGCCTGATAAACATATTCAGTATGTTTGAAAGCAGAAAGAAAGAAACAAATGCGGCCATGATCCAATCGGCAATCTCAATGACCTTCACAAATGTTTCGCTATCCATCCCCTTGACAAAACTGTTTATCTTAACTCCCCCATCAGCATTAATCAGGCCGGCGGGATCAGCGGTTGGAGGAAGGAAAAAGAAAAAAAGCGCTATGACAAGCGTGGAAAGCAGGGATATCGCCCCGAATTTCCACATTTTTGACGTATATAATTTCTTTGAAAATCCGGTCCAATCGTATGCCGAAGTCAGGTACCTTCTCAAGGCCATCATTATTTCTCCGGGATTCGATTGGCGGGGACATGTTTCGCTGCAATCACCACAGTAATAACATAGCCACGGATCAACTGAACTCTGAATCTCTTCCTCTAATCCCAGAACCGTGTACCTGAGCATTCTGCGGGGAAATGAGCTGTTTTCCTCGACAAGCGGGCAAACAGCCGTGCAATTACCGCAATTATAGCAGGCTGTAAAATCAAATCCCCCGAATTTCTCTATTTCTGATACAAATTCCCGGTTGATTCTCATCATTCAATTACCTGTCACCCTTTTACCCTGTAATAAAAATACTCATCCATATCATCTAACCTGTCTACTTCGATCACCCCGAATTTCATCAGGGTCATAAGGTTGTAAGTAACCACACTGCCCGGAAGCTTTGTTTCCTCCGCGATTTGAGGTATGGTCCTGGATTCCGATTTCAAAGCATTCAGAATTATTTTCTTCGACTTATTAAATTCCTTCATAAGATTTCGAGCCTTTTCAGAAACTGCCCGTTTTTCTTTAATAATATCGATTGTTCTTTTCTTATCACTCATTGCTATTCTTCCTGTCGGCCAGCGCATCTATCATGCTTTCGATATCTTTGTCCGTATTCCCGATTAATTCAATAGCATCAACGGGACATACGGGGAGACACATACCGCACCCTTTGCAGGTAGCTTTATTTATAACCGCGATTTCCTTGCCTTCAAACTCTTCTTTCAAAATCGCGTCAAAGGGGCAGGTATCGCTGCATTTACTACACCAGCAGCAGAGATCTCTATCGATCCTTGCTATTGTCGGTTCAATTTCTATTTCACCTTTTCTGACAAGTGAACTGGCTTTTACAGCGGCGGTAAGAGAAGAATTAATTGTTTCTGTAATATTTTTCGGAAATTGACAGGTTCCAGCCGTATAAATCCCATCGATAACAACTTCAACCGGCTTCAGCTTGGGATGAATTTCATTGAAAAACCTGTCTATTCCCACGGGTACTTTTGTAATATTGACCAATTCTTTTGTATCTCCCGGCACCATGCCGGTGACAAGAACAACCAGGTCCGCTTCAATTTCAAGCTTCCTGCCTTCTGTAAATATATCATCGATTATTACAATAGTTTCCCCGTCGATTTTTTCTACCACAGGAAGGGCATCATCCGGACACTGGAAATATATATCGCCATTTTTCGATGATTCGGTATACAAAGCTTCAAGCTTTCCGTAACTTCTGACTCCCCTGTGAAAATGATAGTTATATATCTCGCCAAACCTGGCTTTTACAAGCAGCGCGGTGTGAATAGCCGCCGCGCAGCAATACCGCGAACAGTATTTATTTTCACCCTCGACCTGCCTGCTACCGACACAATATATATATGCTATGTTCTTTATGTTTTTCTTGTTGTAAATTAATTTATCATCGTTGAGTTCAATCAATCTTCTGAATTCCTGCAGTGTCACAACATTATCTGTTTCCCCATACCCGAACTCTCCGGTTACTGGTTCGTATGGGTCAAACCCACTACATAAAACAATGGCCCCGGCTTTAATATCGAGATACTCCGTTTTTTGATCAAGATCTATTCCAGGCAATATTTCCGCGCATTTACCGCAGCGTGTGCATGCTTCTTCATCAATCGAAGGGGTCGGAGGAAATTCCCCCCTGTGCCTGTCATAAAGTGCTTTCCGATCCGTTAATTTGTAATTGAAATCATCCGGCACTGTCACCGGGCAGACATCAACAGCTTCTCGCAGCTTTTCCCCGAAATCATCTCTGCTTTCAATTCCACCCTCAGGCTTAAAATACCGCGGGGTTACCTTTATTTTAATCTTGAAATTACCAACACTGCCATCGACTGAAACCAGTTTCGCCCCGGTAAACAAATTGATATTCTTTCTTTTCTTTATTTCATCATAAAGACTTTCTACAATCTGCCAGCCGGTCTCATCCGTCGTGAAAACTCTGCCTAACTGTGAAACTCTTCCACCCACATAGTGCTTCTTTTCTATCAGGAAGACATGAGATCCCATGTCACACAATTCTATTGCCGCTCTCATACCAGCTATACCGGCGCCGACAACAAACACAACATTCTCGGAAGAAACCCTTGAAGGGGTTAAAGGTTCGGACAATCTTGCCTTTGCGACAGCCGCCTTGACAAGCTTTACAGCTTTTATGGTTGCATCATCCGGTTTGTCGGAATGTGCCCATGAGCACTGTTCCCTGATATTCGCCTGTATATAATTATAGGGGTTTAACTTTCCTCTTTCGGCCACGTTCCTGAATGTATGCAAATGCAATTTTGGAGAACAGGAAGCAATCACCAGACCATCGAGATCATTCTCCCTTATATCCTGCGCAATCTCGTTCTGCGCTGAATCAGAGCACGCAAACATTGTCGTTTTGGTCAGTACGACTCCATCTTCCTCAGAAATTATTTCCTTTACAGCTTCAACATCCACATAATCGGATATGTTTGAACCACAGTGACAGATATATACACCAATTCTGTTCCTCATTATAGTTCCTCTAAATAACTCGATGCCTCGGCGGCAGCCGCCCCCGCAGACAATATCGAGTCTGGTATATCCATCGGGCCTGATGCCGTGCCTGCGACAAAAACTCCTTCAATACTCGTTTTTGCCGGATTTATCAGCTCATCGACCTGTTTTACGTAATTGTAGACATCCAGCGTGAGATCCTTGTTCCTGAATATGTTTCTGGTATCCATATTTGGCAGTATTCCCACGGACAAGACGACCATATCGTGCTTTGCTTCTTTAACTGTACTGTTTTTCACATCTTCGTATTTAAGGATCAGATCTCCATTCTCGTCTTCTCCTATTTCGCCGATCTTTCCCTTGATAAATGTTACACCCATATCGCCCGTCTGCCTGTAGAACTCGTTGAATCCCTTTCCAAACGCTCTTATATCAATGTAGTAAATGGTAACATCCGCCATCGGCAACGCGCCCAATATCAACTGCGCCTGCTTGGCTGAATACATACAGCATACCTGGGAACAAATCGGGGTTCCAACCGTTTCATCTCTCGAGCCTGTGCACAGAACATAGGCAACATCATCAGGCATCTTACCATCACCCGGCCTCAATACAGTATTGAAGGGCCTTGTGGGAACCAACTGCCTCTCCATCTGCATGGACGTAATAACATTTTTGAGCTTTCCATATCCATATCTCTCGATAACGGTTGGATCAAAAAGATCAAATCCAGTTGCTATTATTACTGCCTTGACTTCAATGGGAATCTCTTCCTTTTCCTGTGTAAAATCTATGGCTTCGGCGAAGCAGGCTTTTTCGCATGCTCCACAGAGGATACAATTGTCAATATCTATCGTGGCAATTCTCGGGCTTGCTATACTGAAAGGGATATAAGCCGCTTTCCTTCCTACCAGGCCATACTGGTACTGATCCTCCACGATTACGGGACAGGCATCTTCGCAATCCTGACAACCCGTACACGCATGCTCAATGACATAGCGGGGATTCTTGACGAGCGTCCCCACAAACGACCTGTCCCGGGACGATTCAACATCGCGGACTTCACTGTTGGTATAGACGGTTATATTCGGATGTCTCACCGTTTCGGACACTTTGGGTGTAGCAATGCAGGCGGAACAATCAAGTGTTGGAAAAACCTTGCTTAAATGCAGCATCTTCCCGCCGATAGAAAGATCTTTCTCGACAAGCAGTACCCTGTACCCCAAACCAGCCAGATTGAGAGCGGATTCCTGCCCTGCAATTCCTCCGCCTATGACAAGAACGTCATATTTATCCCTGCTGCTGTTTTTCATCCTTGGGATCATCCTCTGATTCTGATAAAGATTTTACGAACGCCTTCATCTGCCTGACAAAAGGTTCCGAGCATACCGAACAGATAGCCGCCATCTTCAACCTCGCCGGATCAATATCCATTTCCTTCATAAGCTTATGGGTCCTGGCGATTATGTCAGCCGTCAGTTCAGAACATTTTTCACCATATGGGCAATCGGTTCCATCCGCAGCAATAAAAACACCATCAAAACCCTTTTTAAACGCGTGTAAAATCCACTTTGGCTTAACGGCGCTCGAACAGGGCACATTGACAGTATATACTGTCGGCGGATAATACGATTTCAACAGACCAGCAAGATCAATCGCGGGATCTGATATCTTGTCCGTGGAAAAGACAAGTATTTCAGGCCTATTTCCCATTTTTAGCTTTTCCTCATGAATATCCTGAAAAACCCTGATTCTTCGATAGTTCCAAGATACTCATGCCCTTTCTTATTTGCCCACTTTGGAATGTCCCTCTTGGTACCCTCATCAGCTGAAAAGATTTCCATAGTCTGCCCGGACTCTATTTCTCCAAGAGCCTTTTTCGCTGCGAGAAGAGGGCCTGGACAGGCCATACTTCTGGCATCAACAACCTTGTCAATCTTGAGACCTTTCAACTCTTCCGGCGTCATAATACCCTGACCTCCTGTGTATTGAACCCTTGTTTTTCGAATTTCATTTAAATAAACATATGAATATCCGCTTCAGCAGCAGAATTGATATACTCGACTATTCCACATATATCGTCAACAATATCCACAAAATCCTCGGTTTTTTCTCCACCCCATATTTTGCCGGCAAGCCCGCAAATATGAATTTTTACATTCGTAAACTCCTTGGCCTGCTTGAAGAATTCCAGCCAGGGACTTACATTCAGCCTTTCGAGAGAACTGATAAATTCTTCCCTTAAATGCGCATTTTCAGCCATCATCAGTTCATCCCTGTTTTCGGCTATTTCCTTCTTGAAAGCACGAGCTCCCTGCAACAGCACAAAAACATCAACATCCATATCCAACGCGGCCGCACCACTTATAATTACACCCGCCCCCGTCAATTTATCCAGGCTTCCCGAAAAAAGACCTATGGTCATCTTTTCCGACATTTCAAAATCCCTCCTGCACAGAAACAATTTGCCAGACTATCACCCGCCGGTTACAACAACCACCCGGTGGATTGGGAATATATTACATTAATCAAAATCCTGCAAGAAGGAGTAGCTTTTTTTTGGGGGGAGGGACGATTCGGCTGTTCCTGACAATTAAGCAAAAACCACGGGGCATAAAATGTTTTGACAACAATCCCCGGGCGCTCCGAAACAGGAATCCCGGCATCCTGTCAGGCGGGAAACCGGGATTTTCTCTGGCCTGGTCTCAAAAAATCACAACAACCTGGTGGCTGATGACGGCCGCGGGACCTTGATAACCAGCACTCTGAATACACCGTCGCTCTCGTTATACCAGCAATGAGGGATCTTCGCCGGGCTATCGACAAGGGTATCCGGGCCAACTTCCTTTTTCTCATCCCCTATCTCGATTATGCCGGTTCCTTCGAGAACATAGAAGATCACGTCAACAGGCGTAATATGCTTTTTCAGGGCCTCACCAGGCTCCAGCACAAGGTGGACGACCTGGGCAACCTCCTTATCGTAGATATTGCTGGCCCTGATCTTGTGTGGATTTTCCATTGTCTCGGCATTCTTTGCATCTACTAGCTTCATCTCTTTCCTCCCTGTCATGTTTCCCCGGTATACACATCTGAATG
>CBDUUV010000091.1:0-10064 GCA_965370495.1 uncultured bacterium | reverse complement strand
CTGATCCTGGCGATTGCGGTGCTGATGATATTACCCGCATGTGCCAAGAAAGATATTGTGCCTGTAGCTGATATCGAACCGGTGGAAGAAATAGCCCCCCCACCGCCACCTCCTCCCCCTCTTGAAGAAATAGAGGAAGAACCGGTGATCGAGGAAGAGGAGCCTATAGTACTCGAAGATATTTTCTTCGAGTATGACAAGTTCGGTATCAAGGATGAGTACAAACAGATCCTTACGGCGAATGCCGAGACACTGCTCGATCATGCAGATGTCAACCTCCTTGTGGAAGGGCACTGTGATGAACGTGGCACGAATGAATACAACCTTTCACTTGGCGAAAAACGTGCAAAATCCATACTCGATTTCTATGTTGCCTACGGTGTTAGCGCCGGGAGGTTGTCCCTTGTAAGCTATGGTGAGGAAAGGCCTTTTGATTCCGGGCATGATGAAAAAGCATGGAGTGAAAACCGCCGTGCGCACATGGTGGTCAAGTAACAGAAGATCATGAAGAATAATGCTTTATACGGAAGATGGTTATTGCTGCTCCTGTTGTTTGTGATAATGAACGGTGGGTGTTGGGGGAGAAAGTTTTTCCATGCTCCCGGGGTGACAATTGAGACTTCGGCCAGGGTCGATTCTCTTCTGGGGGAAAACTACGATCTTCAGAGGCGGATATCTCGCATAGAGAAGATGCTTTCCGCGCAGCAGGAGTATTCCCGCGGCGTAAATGCACAGTTGAAGATTGATCTGGAAGAACTTAAGGATCAGTTGAATGTCTTAACCCAGATCCTTGAAGAAAACGAAAGAACCATTGCCTGGAAATCAAAACCTGACCGTGAAAGCATTGGAGAAGCAGATCGGAAAAATGTGGTTTCATCGCCGGATTCCGTTTTCCTGACCGGCGATGAAACTTCTTCTGTGGATTCTTTGCAATCGGAGGAAAAAGCCGTTATCCCCTTGCCTGAAGAGATGCACAGGCAGTTGTATCTGGATTTCAGCAGGATGGAATACCAGATCGCGGTCGAGGAATCTGAAAGTTTCCTTGCAGAGTATCCCGACCATCCTCTTGGCGAAGAAGTAAGATTTATCCGCGGTGAATGTTTTATGGAACTGGAGAAGTATTTTGATGCATTAAAGGAGTTTTCGGCAATACTACAGGAATATCCCGGCCGGGGAAAAACCCCTTCAGTCCTGCTCAGAATAGCTATCTCGTACGAAAAAATAGGAGATCGTGACTTGGCGGCGGGGGTTGTCAGAAGGTTGATAAGAGAGTATCCAGGCAGTGAGGAAGCAGTAGTTGCCAGAGAACGTTTCAGTGATATGCTGGATGAATAAACATGGAAGACCAGCAGGATATCCCGGATAAATACATGATCAGACAGTTGCGGGACAGCGTTATGCTGTGATAGGTCGTGATCAGTACCTTGGATATAACAGAGCAATTATTTATTGTAATTTCAGTACTGATATTTCTTGTTCTTTCCGCTTTTTTCTCCGGAGCCGAAACGGCTCTTTTTTCCCTCTCCAGATCTTCACTTGCCGAAATGGAAAAGGGTAGCGGGCGGCAACGGCGCCTTGCCGCACTTATGAAGAATCCAAGAATGCTTCTTGTAACAATCCTGTTCGGCAACCTCCTGGTTAATATCGCTAATACGAGTATGGTAACTGTTTTGTCGATCAGGATTTTTGGAAATAAGGGGATAGGTTTCGCGATGGTTGCAATGGCATTCCTGATACTTGTCGTCGGAGAGATTACACCGAAAAGCATTGCCATGAAACACTCTGCAACGATTGCCCCTGCCATTGCACCTGTCCTGAAATTTTTCATGGTGCTTTTTACGCCGGCAAGGCTGTTACTTGGCCTGATAGCTGACATAACCGTCGCCAGAAGCCGCTCTCTCTTTGGCACAAGTGAAGAGGAATATGGTTCACGTGAGCTGGCGGATGCTGTAGAGGTGGCTCACAGGGACGGTTTGTTCGATGAATTCGAAAGCAGGATACTTACCAACCTTTTCCATTTTACGGAAACAGCTGTTTACGAGATTCTCACTCCACGGGTCGAGGTATTTTCGCTGAATGCCGATACAGAACTGCAGGATGTTGTAATCAGGGTCAGAAGCCGGGGGTATACACGGATACCGCTTTATGAAGGTTCTGTGGAAAATATTGTAGGGGTCCTTCATGCAAGGAACCTGTTGAAATACAACAAAAGCAACAAGCTGAGGCTGAGGGATATTATGCGACCGGCGCGGTATGTCCCGGAGACGAAAAAGATCAGGGATCTTCTCGGTGAAATGATTGCTGACAGGCAATATGTTGCTATTGTTGTGAATGAACACGGGTCTTTTGAGGGGCTTATCACGCTCGAGGATATTCTCGAAGAGATATTCGGAGAGATTCGTGACAGGCGCGAACCAAATGTCGATGAATTCAATTTGCTCGACGAGGATCAGATTGTGGTTGAAGGAAGCATGAGGCTTGAAGATTTCAACGAGGAGTTTGCGGCAAGCCTGGATTCGAATGATGTCGAAACGGTAGGTGGATACCTGATTGAATCGATTGGAAGGATTCCGAGAGAAGGAGAAACGTTCATCCTGGATTCTTTCAGATGGCTGGTGCTTTCGGCAGAGGTTACGAAAGTGAATAAGATCAAGATAGAACGGACAGGCGGGGCAGAGAAAATATAATGAACTGGATTGATTCGATAATACTGATAGTGGGAACGATAATGCTGTCCGGATTTTTTTCCGGTACGGAGACAGCACTTATTTCGTGCAACAAGATTAAATTGCGCAGCAGGGCCAAGCGAGGTTCCTGGAGGGCCCGTGTCCTTGAAAAATTTCTTGTCAATCCCGAACAGTTTTTCAGCATCGTGCTGGTTGGAACCAATATCTCTGTTGTGGCATGCACTGCTACTGCTACAGCGCTGACAGTATCCATATATCACGGTTCAGGAGCTTTGATTGCTACTATGGTTATCACGCCGCTTCTTCTTGTTTTTGGCGAAGTCATTCCAAAATCGTTATTCCTGTATCATGCTGACAGGATCTCTATCCTGGTAGCTCCTTTTCTCAGGCTTGTGTCTTTTCTTCTGTGGCCTGTTGTTATGCCGGTGACGTATCTGGCAAGGTTATTGATGGGTGCGTCGGGAGGTGAAGGGGGCAGGTACAATATTCTTTCAACGCGAGAAGAATTGATCCACCTGTACCGGCGTGGCAGGGTATCGGGATCTGCGGAAAAAAGAGAAACAAAAATAATCGACAGGTTGTTCCGTTTCGGAATAGTTCGCGCCGCTGATTTGATGGTTCCGATGAACGATGTTATATCATTTCCGGTGACGGCATCGGTGGATGAAGTGATAGAAGAGGCTGACAGGCACCCCTATTCACGGTATCCTCTGATATCGCCCGAAAATGAAAGAGTTGTCGGGGTCATTTTCCTTTTCGATCTTCTTGGACTCGATGGCGGAGAAAGGCTTGCTACCGTTATGCACAAACCGTTTCAGGTGAACAGGGACGAGTATGCAAAGCGTCTTTTGATCAGGATGAAGGATGATCCGGACCATTTTGCGGTTGTTGTCGATGATCAGGGCAATGCGCTTGGGATTATTACCCTTGAGAATATATTGGAAAACATTGTCGGCGATATCGCAAACGAGGATCTTATATAATCACCGGGCGTCTTTTCAGAAAAACCTGATTTTCGGCTTATTCATGTATGATTCAGGCATTAATGATGGATCAATCCAGTTTTCCGATCGTTTTCTCAACTTCATCAAGTATCTCACATGATCTTACAAGTTTTTGCATGACCGTGTGGTCGGAGTAGAGAGGCCTGTCAATCTCCAGGAATTCGACATACCCGCGGATTATTTCTTTCGCTTTTGCCACACCTTTGCCGAAGGAATAATCACGAAAGTCAAGCGCCTGGGCCGCGGCCATCAACTCGATGCCCAGAATGCCATAAGCGTTGTCCAAAATCTGGAAATTCTTTATTGCCGTATTCATCCCCATCGAGACAAAATCTTCCTGGTCGGCTGCTGCCGGTATGGACTGGACGGAAGCCGGCATGCACAGGATTCTTTGTTCCACGATCTGCATATCTGCCGTGTATTGACTGAGCATCAGTCCGGAAAACATGCCAGCGCCCCTGGTGAGAAATGCCGGAAGTCCCACGCTCAGCGCAGGGTTGTTCAAACGGTTCATCCTTCTTTCGGACATGACACTTACCATGGTGATTGCTGCACTGATCATGTCCATCGGAAGTGAGACGGGTGTTCCCTGGAAGTTGGCGCCGGAAAGCTGCAGGTTTTCGTCCGGGAAGAAAACAGGGTTGTCTCCAACTCCGTTAAGCTCGATCTCGACTTGTGAACGGGCATACGCGATCGCGTCATGAGCCGCGCCTATAACCTGGGGGGTAGAACGCATCGAATAGGCGTCCTGGACCTTGCATTCGACTCTTCCCTCGGCAAGGTCGCCGCCTTCGACCAGTTTGAGAATCGAAGCAGCGCTTCTCTGTGCTCCCGCAAATCCCCGTATCCTGTGAAGCTGCGGGCTGTATGGCTTCATATTGGCTTTCAATGCTTCCAGAGACATGGCCGCGGCAATCTCCGCCTGTTTGAGCCATCTGTTGGAGTCATAGAGCATTATCGCGCTCATCGCGGTCAGCAGGTTCGAGCCGTTGATAGTCGCCAGGCCGTCCCTGGCCTTGAGCCCCGGGATCGGGATCCCGGCTTTGTCCATAGCATCTTTGCCTTCAAGCAATTCGCCCTTGTAAAAAGCACTGCCTTCACCGAGAAGTATCAGGGCGATCTGGGACATCGGTGCAAGGTCACCACTCGCTCCGACAGATCCTTTCTGGCAGACGAAGGGAGTAACCCCCTTGTTGAGCATTTCGACAAGTGTCAGTGTTATTTCCGGGCGAACACCGGAATTGCCATGCGCGTGGACATTGATCCTGCCCGCCATAGCACCCCTGACGTACTCGATCGGAGCCGGGTCGCCTATGCCCGCGGCATGGTTATATATGAGATATTTCTGAAAATCCTCGATCTGGTCGTCGTCCAGTACGACTTCGGAAAACTCTCCGATACCGGTGTTGACGCCGTACATGATTTCTCCTGCATCGATCTTCTTTTCGAGCATGGCCCTGCAGGTCTTGATCCGCTCTATAGCATCGGGAGATAGTATGACTTCTTCTTTGTGCCGCGCTATCCGTACGAGTTTTTCGATAGTAAGCCCTGATCCGCTCAGAGTTATTGCCACTTCAACCCCCTGTTAAACGGTTGTATATATCAATCGTAATCTTATGGCCAGAGGTTTTTCAACCCCCCGGTTTTTTCTATATATCATCCTTACAGGGTGATAGCAAGTAGCAAAAACAAGATGGTTGGATAGTGGGGCTGGAAAGGTCCATATACAAAGGCGCTCGGCCGCCGCAACTGCCAATCAGCTGTTTAAAAACGCTATGGCAAAAGAGATTATCAATATGGACAGGCTTGCAAAATCAAGGAAAGTTCCGATCTTTGCCAAAAGGGGAACTTTTTTATCGGAAATACCGAGAAGTGTGTGGATGCGGGGTGCTTTCAGGAAATTTGCCACACCAGCAGTCAGAAAACATATTGCCCATACCGGAAGGCCGGATACTACCATCATTTTTTTGAAAAATGCGAGAATACCAAGCAATGAAAATACGGTTCCCCAGAAAAGATAGCCGTTGCCGGGGTGCTTGTGATCTTTATGTCTGGTATTCATGGAACGGTATCCTGACCTTTCAGAGGAGCCTGTCGGGGTTCTCCCCGTCCATACAGATTCTGTAGAAATTACAGTAACGGCACCGGGAACTTTCATTCTTATGGAAATGTTCATGAGGAAGAGGCCGGTTTTTATCCATGTCATTACCAACGAGTACGGATGACATTTTTGAAATACCCCGTCGTATGTGATCATAGAAGGAATCGATGTTTTCATTATTAATCTGATGTTCAACGAATCTGCCCTCGTCCAGCAGGTTGACCTCGTAGAGCCGGATTGTCTCGAGCGGTTCCTTGAGGATCTTTGCCGCGTAGTAACCATAAACGCCGAGCTGCACACCTGCTCTGCCCTTGCCCGAATCTGGCTTCGCGCCGGTTTTCAGCCGGAAGGTTTTCCAGTCGACTATATTGAAAGTCCCATCTGAACCTCTGAAAATAAAATCCGTTTTAGCAAAAACCCTTGTTCCTCCGAAGCTGAAAACCTGGGCGAATTCGGCCAGGTCGATATTTTCAATTACCCATTGTAATGGATCCGTTTCCGCGATGATCGAGAGTATCGGGCTTTCAAGCAGTCCATTTATGCCCTGAACACATTCTTCCAGTGTTTTTTGCTTTCTTTCGCCGGACAACTCACGATCGTATTCATGTTCGAACAAAGCCAGCCAGTCGATATTCAATTTGCCGCCGCGTTTCTTCGGTTCACTCAGATAAAGTTTTTCTCTGGAGAAATCGAATTGCCTGTTGAATCTTTCGATCGTATAATTCCTGACATCCCCGGAAGGAGGGATCCTTCCTTTTTTTCGCATCGATGCCAGGACTTTCGTAGCTATGTAATGTACCAGCTGACCGCGCCAGAGCGAAAGCGATGTAAGGCGCTTCAGTTTGAAAGTTTCCCTTGAAAGAAGCGAAGCCGAAGCAGTCCAGCCCCCCCAGCTCAGATAGTAGTGGAAGTAGTACCGGCGTCTGCAGTCGTCGAACATCGACTCGCGGGAGAGTGACCATGCGAAACTATTGGAAAACGCCATCTATTTATCAAATACTCCCCGGTAAATCCTGTTTATCAGCCTGTAAGATTCGAATTCGTAATCGAATTTCATTGCTTTCTTGCCCCTGAGGGCGACTTGCTTGTTTGTATACATGTACAGATGATATTTTCCGCCGGCTTTCTGTTGAGCGAGTTTCGGAAACTCGGCGTTTTTAAAGAGCCATATCCTCAGAGTGCTCAGATCGACGCAGGCGATATAATCGGCCGGATTATTGGCGGTGACCCACCAGTCGAGAGCCATTTTCCCCTTCCCGCCTGCTTTTTTCGGCTTCAGGTTCGTAGTGACAAGGATAGACCACCTGCGTTTCGGCTTTGTCAGTGTGATTATCAGGTCCAGGCCATTTTTCCCTGTTACGCAGGGGATTCCCTCGCCGAGAAGCATCGAATTGACGAAGAGTTTCCCGCTTACTCCAATCATGCTCTTGGGAATTTCTTGCATTACGGGCCTCCTTCCATGATGACGAATGCCAGGGCATAGTCTCCATCGTGTGTGATGCTCAGGTGTGTTCCTGTGATGCCTTGTTCTTCGAGGACTCGTGATGCTCTGCCGGAAAGTGCGAAATCAGGTTTCCCCAGCCCGCTACGGACAACACTGACCTCTTTCAGAGAAATACCGCGGCCCCAACCTGTCCCGAGAGCCTTGAAAAAGGCTTCCCTGGCAGCGAATCTCGCCGCGAAAAACTGGGCTCTATCTCTTCGATTTACGCTTTCCTCCAGCTCATGT
Organism: uncultured bacterium; assembly: GCA_965370495.1. Classification (GTDB taxonomy): domain Bacteria; phylum Krumholzibacteriota; class Krumholzibacteriia; order Krumholzibacteriales; family Krumholzibacteriaceae; genus Krumholzibacterium. Next base: position 2,543 of record CBDUUV010000091.1, on the reverse strand, counting down.
TCGGTGAATATCTTTCCCAGAAAACGTTTTCCGTATTTGTCGATCAATCTTTCTATTCTGGAGATCGACACCATATCTGTTCCTGTTCCGAATATCATTTTCTTCCTGCATGTAGTGTGGTAATATTCCAATGTTGCAAGGGAATATTCAGTTACTGAAGAAACGATAGCATGTTTTAAGAATGAATTAAATAGAAAAACGTAAAATAATAATGACAGGTAAGGATTATGCTCTATTGCGATGAACCGGTATACAGGCCGCCCAGCGAGGCGCGTTCACTGATCTTCCAGGTAACTCTCGGTTGTTCTCACAACCGGTGTCTTTTCTGCTACATGTACAGAAGTAAGGATTTCAGGGTTAAACCGTGGGACATACTTCAGAAAGAGATCGATGCCGCCGCTTTGCAATGGCCTAATACAAGGAGGGTCTTCCTGGCCGATGGAGACGCGTTTGTTCTGGCGACAGGGAGACTCGAACAGATACTCGATTACCTGGATCGTTCCTTCCCCGCGCTGCAGCGGGTGAGCGCTTACGCGAACCCTTCGAACCTTCTCGAAAAAAGCGTCGATGAAATGAAACGCCTGAAAGAAAAGAAATTAACGGTATTGTATTACGGAGTCGAGTCCGGTGATCCCCGGCTGCTCGATCTGATTCGTAAGGGGGCTACTCCCGACGAAATGGCCGAGGGTTGCCAGAAAGCGAAACTGGCGGGGATCAAACTTTCGGTAACGGTGTTACTCGGGCTTGGAGGCAGGAGAGGGAGCCTCAATCATGCACGTTTAACGGCAAAGCTGATCAACAGGGTCCAGCCAAGGTATCTCTCGGCGCTTACCCTTATGCTTGGACCGTATGCTGATGAATATAAGGAACGAATGGGCCAGGATTTTGAATTCAACTCTGCGACCGATGATCTGAAAGAAATTCGCGAGATGATCAGCAGCCTTGAAAACGACAGGTGTATTTTCAGAAGCAACCATGCCTCGAATTATCTCCCGCTGAAAGGAACTCTTATCAAGGATAAACAGGCGCTCATCGAGACGATCGACAGGGCGCTGGAGGCTCCTGACCTTTACCTGAGGGAAGAATGGATGAGGGGATTATAAGGTGCCCCGGCATCTATTGTCTGGAAGAAAACGTCTTTTCCCGGCTGTCTGCAAGACAACAGTTTTCCCGGTCATTTGGAAGAAAACAGTTTTCTGAGCCAGGAATCTGAGAGATATGTATCATAATCGACCCTGACGCCGCCCCAGCGTTCCTTATAATCGATCAGGCTATGTGCGTAATGGGGAGATGCTCCCAGGTTGATCTTGTTTATACCTGCTTTAACCCCTGCGTTTATGGCTTCGGAGAGAAGAATATGATTCGGTTTCAGCCTTCGGAACTCATAATCCGATACCGTCTGCCAGTTAAAAATTGTGTTGGAGTAAATGAAATTGATGCAGGAACCAATCATCCTGTCATCATACATAAGGCAGTTCCAGTACAGTATGTCTGTGTTGCCCAGGTGTTTCAGGATGCTCATGAAGAAGTGTTTGCTGTACAGTGGCTTAATACTCCCATGCCTTTTTTCGGTCATCTCGAATAACCTGTAGAATGAACTGAGCTGGTCTTTCGCCTGTACCATGCAAATCTTGCCGCCTGCTCTCTGTCCGGCTCTGATGTGGCCGTTGATCTTCCTGTCAGGAGGGATATGTTCCCCATTGCCGTTCAAGTTGATGATATGTGTAAATGACTTTGTATGGCTGAGAAAAGGCTCACTTAATCTCGAGAAATTCCTGTCGAAATCGGTGATCGCGATCCTGGAAAAATTTCCCTTTTTCAGGTATTTGACAAGGAATACATAGAACTCGTCTCTATGGGATTTATCCGTTCCTTCTGCCATGACCACTTCGCCGTACGTTCCGTACGGCATCGAATAGAAGGATTTAAATCCCAGTTTTCTGGTGATAACGGCGGGCATTCCGGCAACCAGCCTGTCCTCTTTGAATCCACACAGGAATTCCGCATGCGCGCCCGGAGACAATCCGTCAACGCAGGTATCGACCCATTGATGGCTGTGAAAAAAAGAACTGTCCGAAGTCAATTTTTCCCAGGACGCAATATCGAGAGATTTGCGTCCTATTACCCTGAATTCCATTCGACCTCCAACCTGAAAGCGGCCATGTCCATCGCATATGGCAGGACGCATGGCCACTGTGTGTATCCGTTTCCCCGGGATACCATGTTCGAATGCATGCTCGAATGTAATAGAACGGCTCTTTCAAGTCAATAATTTCTGGACAAATTGCTCCGAATTTTGTAGGCTTTTGTGACTTACAAATTCCGGGAAGAACTAATCGACTCCAACATCTAGCCTGTGGTAAAGCTCTCAAACATGCCGAGCTGATTTGATCCAACAGCGGATGATCCGGTTCGGCAGGTTTGCTGGATACGTGTGGTCTGCCTCACGGTTTTTTCGTCGCAGGCCCGCGGTTCCTGTTCAAGGTACTCATCCGTGTAGCGGGGAGAGAGGGTGGTCTCGCCGTTGACCCTGGTTGTCCCTT
>CBDUUV010000090.1:0-10112 GCA_965370495.1 uncultured bacterium | reverse complement strand
GGCGCTCCCTTTATGTTAGACGGTTTTTGTCAGATGAATTATGATACAGGTTTGTACGGTAACATGACGATAAAAGACGGGATGCCCTGTTAATACGATCATTTGCCTGCGGGGGGCTGTTAAGGTATAATATAGAAGAGCAAAGAGATATCGAATGAGAGGAACCTGCTTGATGAAGAAGACCTGCGTCGCAATCATGATCCTGATTCTTGTTTCTTCCGCGGCTTTTGCGGACGGGAACCATGATCGAAGAGCAATGCTCTACTATCTGAAGGGTTTGTTTTACGAAGCAAGGCGTGACATGATCCATGCTTATACATATTATCTCCAGGCGAACAGGTATGAACCGGGAACCCAGGTCATATTGCTGGCTCTGTCAAGGACTGCATTCGAAATCGGGAAGTATGACGAAACACGCACTTTTGTCGGCCCGTTGATCGCTTCCGGCGATTATGCCGGTAGAGCTAAAATTATTCTCGCTGAGCTGGAATACAGGGAAGGAAACAGGAAAAAAGCGATAAGGATTTTAAGTGAAGCAAAGGATGAGAAGGGAGTTCCCAAATTCGCGGTACGCAAGTTCATGGCGCGGATATTTCTCGAGATGGAAGATTTCAAGCGCGCGCGCGCTTTGCTCGAGGAAGCAAGGAAACTTGAACCCGATGATCTTTTTGTAAACTACAGGCTCGGTTTTATTTATGCTGAGGCAAACGAGACCGAAAAGGCTGTTGATTCATTCAGAAGGACCGTTGATGCAAACCCCGGTTTTGCCCCTGCTCACATGGCACTTGCCTCGATACTTCTGCATCAGGGGAAAAAAGAAGAAGCCAAAGATTCTTTCAGGAAAACTCTTCTGCTTGAACCAGATAACAGGAATATTATCAAGGACCTGGCCGATCTTTACTACGAAGATAACGAATTGGATGCGGGTGTTGAACTCCTGGAGCCGTTATACTTTGAGAAGAAGCTGGATCAACCCGGAAAGATCACGCTTGGGAGATTTTATTACAGGATGGAGAGATACGATGATGCCCTTTTCCTCTTTAAGGATATACTTGATTCAACCGGAGAGAGCCCGGCGATACTGAGAGTCATCTCCGAAATAGAGCTGGAAAAAGGCAATTTCAGGAATGGTGTCGGTTATCTGAAAAGATTGATCAGGATCGAACCGGACAGGTTCTCGAATTATGTGGGATTGCTTCTGGTGGCTTTCGATCTTGCCGGAGATGCGGCCGGGGAAGACCAGAAATCCGGCCTGTCGGATACAGACGGCAAATTGTTTCTGGATGAAGCCATAAAACATTACAGGGAGGATTCGCCGGGAGATAACTACCTGATCGGTATAATTTACAGAAAACTGAATAAATATGACAAGGCACGGGGATTCCTTCTGAGGGCGGAAGAACTTCGTCCCGGAGATCACAGAACACTTCTGGAGCTTGCCGCGCTGTTTCAGGATTACGGCGATTATGAAGAAGCGATCAAGAGAATCGATTACCTGCACAGGAAAACACCTGAAGATGCTTCGCTGAGCAATTTCTACGGGTACCTGCTCGCTGAAAAGGGAGAACGGCTGGAGTATGCCGAGGAACTGCTGATGGATGCGCTCAGGGCTGAACCGGAAAACGGATATTTTCTTGACAGTCTGGGATGGATCAAGTACAGGCGTGGTGAGTATCACAACGCCCTGGAGATCATGCTCGAAGCTGTAACGAAAGTCGGAGATGACCCTGTGATATGGGAACATCTAGGTGATATTTATGTAAAACTCAAGATGTTTTCGGAAGCCCGGGGAGCGTATACAAATTCGATCAATATCGATCCCGGTGAAGACCACATTCAGGACAAACTGTTAGAGGTAAACAAAGCGGTTTTACACGTGGAGTAATAGTTTGAGCAGGCTTGTCCACTATATCATTACGCTGGTGCTTCTACAGTCGTGTGCTTCGGTGCCGCACGAAAGATTTGCTGAGATCCCTTCCCCTGACCTCGGAAAATTATTTCCTGCAGTCCCCGCCGGTAAGTATTTAGTGATGACCGGAAAGGTTCGGTTGGAACTTCCAAAATACAGAGTGCGTGGAACATGCAGGATCATATACGGTCCTGAAGGCGAGATGCAGCTGGATTTTCTCCACTCGAGCCTGTTTGGTTCGTACAGGGAGGAGGCGACGATCTATATTGATGATACCGGTATGGTACTATATGACCATCAGAGGGATGTATTGTGGGACAGCGATTCGACTCTTGCACTGCTGGAAAGGCATTTCGGATTCAGAGTCTATCCGGATGATATATTGTTCATCCTTCTTTTAATGTATCCCGATCTTTATCATATGTCGTACGTCACTGATTCCAGGGAATGGCATGTGGCCGGAAAATGGCGTGGAAGAGAGGTCAGGATCAGGGGTGAATCCGGGAAGGGGCCACTGGAATTTGATCTTTGTGACGAAGTCACGGATGTCTGTTACAGGGCCAGGTATCGATACGCGGAAAGCAGGGTGTTCGGATGGTACCCTGAAAAGATAGTGTTCAAGAGTAAATATGGCACAGAAAGGTTCTCACTGACATTGACTGGTCTGACGGAAGAAGATATTGTAAAAACGGATATTGAGTGAAATATCCACTTTGGAGAAATAAAAACCGGAACAAAGACCGGCGGCAGGAGTATACTGCATGGAAGACGGAAAAAGAGGAGATGACGGATTGAACCTGCAGGAACAACTCGGGAGTGGGCGCGTCAATCTGGGTGAACTTACTGACGAGGATCTTATTCTTCGTGTGCAGGAAGGGCACAACCAGGCGTTCGATATTCTGATCGGTAGATACAAGAACAGGTTATATGCATACCTTTTTCGTCTTTTAGGAAATGAAAGCGAAGCGGAGGAGTTTGCGCAGGAAGCTTTTGTCAGGGCCTATATGCATGCTGACAAATACAGGACGATAGCAAAGTTTTCGACATGGTTGTATACGATAGCTACAAACCTTGTCCGCAACAGGATCAGAAATATCAAGAGGCGACCCAGGACGATCAGCATATGGTCGGCTGACAGGGGGGGCGACGATGGAAGATGGCTCGATATCAAGGATGAACGACCGAACCCCGAAGATGATTCGGACAGGAAGAAGCTGAATGAATTGATACAGATCGCAATTGGAAAAATACCACCAAGGTACCGCTCTTCGTTTGTGCTCAGGGAAATCAACGGACTGAGTTATGAGGAGATCGCGGCATCTACAGGGCTGAAGCTCGGTACGGTGCGCTCACGCATCAACCGTGGAAGGATACATTTCAAAAAAGCTGTGACACCTTTGCTGGGTGATGACAGCAGGTTCAGGGAGAACATGTAATGATATGCAGGACAGCGAGAGATTATTATCTCAGGAGTCGGGACAAAAAACTGGATGAAGCCGAAAAGATAAGGTTGCAGCAGCACTTGAGCGTTTGCCCGGATTGTGCTTTGTATTGCAGGGAGATGGATGATTGTCTTTCTCTGCTCGATACGTTGCCGGAGATGGAACTGCCCGAAAGTTTTGACTGGAACGTAAAACGCATGATCGCGCTGGAAAAATCCCGTGTTATGAGAGAAAGGGCAGGATCAATTTTCGGCAATCCTGCCTGGGGAAAAAAGTTTGTTTTCAGTGCGGCAGCGGTATTTATGATAGTTCTGGCCGGGGCATGGTTTATTCTTGATGATAACAGTTCGCAGGATCTTTCGCTTGGGAATCTGGCACAGGCAGATGTAAAGGCTGTGGCTTCGGAAAGGGCATATAACAGCATACGCTATACGAAAACAGGTTATCCCGCGGGGATAAAGATGGTTTCCGATGATTTCTATGGCAGGGGGGACATGGATTCCTACAACCGGCAGCTTCCTTTTAGCATGGAATCAGAAAGGCGTTTGGAGTATCTTCTCAGGGAGAACAAGGTGCTTCGTGAATATATTGTACTCTATAAAGAGGAGAATCTCAGGCTTAAAAGGATGCTTCTGCAGAAAAGTTCCAGGCGCTGACGGGATTCCAGAGGCCAGCCAGGGGGCCTGAAAAACTGATGATAAATGATAAGGATGGCTGGATGGCTGTCCTTTTTGCTTGATGGAACAGGTGATACAATTTATTCTTCAAGCAGGAGGGTGATATGAGACGTTTGATACCAGTGATACTGCTTGTTGTTATTCCGGTAATCTCATGCGGAAGAAAAACCAGTTTTCCGCCTGCCGGTTCGTACAGCGATATTGTTCTTGTAACCGAGACAGGAGAATCGGGAGGGATTAACGATTATATTATCAAAGAGCTTCAGCATCCTGTCGACTACTATTCAAAACTCGAGATCCAGTTCAAGCTCAGAATGATTCCGGCAAAGGAGATTCAACAGGAGCCACCGGCGAAAAATATGGTGATATTCGGTGTTGTACGTCAGGGGGCGATCGGCAGTGTGATAGAAAATTTTATAGGGACAAACGCTGTCAGGAAAGTGATGGAAGGGAAAAACCACATATTCAAGAAACTGGATTATCCCACAATAGGCCAGTTGACCGTTATCGTCACGGCTTCATCGACTGAACAGTTAAAAAAAGTGGCGATCGAGAACGGCGCGATCATAAGGAATATCATAGAGGTAGGTAACAGGGAAAGATTGCGGGAGTATCTTCTCAGGCGGGAGAATCTCGAGGCATCTTCGGACCTGAAAATAAAATACGGGTTCCATATCAGAATTCCCTTTATCTATGAGGTCAACCAGGACAGGGGAGACATACCCGGGATAGAGATAGTCAGGAAGGCGCCTCACCGCGGGATAACGATATCATGGCATTCCTGGAACAAGGAATCCCTTTCGGTTGCCGATTCAACCGAACTGTATGATATGCGCGCGAATATTGCATGGAAGATGTATGACAAGGATGTCATGAGAAAGGAACTTGTTTTCTATCGTCAGGAAGAATTCGGGCCGTACAATTCAATCAGGCTGGATGGTTACTGGGAAAACAGCGAAGATCTTTTTGGAGGCCCGTTTATCTGTTTTTATATACATGACCGGGCCAGATCGAAGATATGGATGGTCGATTGTCTCGTTTATGCCCCCGGGTTCAGTAAACACAAAATGCTACGTGAACTCAGAGCGGTTGCGGAAACATTCAGGATAAACTGACATGTCTGTCAAAGTTGCCGGTGGTGCGTACAGGTCTACCGAAACGGTCGGTTATATTCAAACCTGTTAAGGTTTCCGGTGTAAGCACCAATTACTTGACATTAAGCACAAAGCTTTGTTAGCTTAACGCTTGTATTGAAATACAAGACAGGAAGGTCCGTATGTCCGGTGATCTGAGTGAAGAAATCAAACTGTTTGCGGAAAAATACAAAAACGCGCCTGACTCAAGGGTTTTCGCGCCGCTTGCCGATGCTTACCGTAAGAGCGGATTGGTCGATAAATCGGTAGAGATCTGTGAGGAGGGCATCAAGAAATATCCTGATTACGCAAGCGCGCACGTTATCCTGGGCAAATGTTTCTATGACAAGGGCGCGACCGAGCGGTCCCGCAGAGAGTTCGAGAGAGTACTCGAGATCGATTCAGAGAATATGGTCGCATTGAAATTCATGGGAGATATACTTATTGGGGAAGACAAATCCGATGAAGCCGCGGATTACTACAGGAAACTGCTTGCGATCGATCCCACGAACAAGGAGATCTGTGCGAGCCTTGAAGAAATCGAAAAGGAGTTCAGGGGAAGAGAGATCGATCTCGAAAATGAAGAGTCAGTTAAAAAAATTGAACAGCCCCGTGACATGGCGACGATGACCCTGGCAGGAATATATGCTTCCCAGGGGTATTTCAGCAAGGCTTCCAGTATGTACAGGGATATCCTCGAGAAGAATCCTGATAACGAAGAAGCACAAAAAATGATCAAAAAACTCAGTGCCATGATCGATCGTTCAGAAAAAGAACGGGGTGAAGCTTTTGGTGATGAGGTTCTTACTATATCGATTGATGATGTCAGCAGGGACCTGGTGGAAAGCACTTACAGTAACGGTGAATCAGATGAAAAGGTGACTGAGGAAGGCCTGGGGAAATGTGTGGATGGTCAGGATGAGCCGGAACAATACTCCGCGGATGACGAAGATGAGTTAAAGAATATAGCCGAGAATATCGAGCAAAACAAAGAAATGCTTCCTGATATGGAAGAGAAAGAAGAAAAAGTAGAAGAAGCAGAAGAAAAGGATGATCAGACCGGGAAGTCTCCATATGGAAAGGAGAATTTTCAGAACTGGCTTAAAAAAATACAGGATAAACACGGAAATAAGGATTGAACCCGGCAGGGGAAAGGAATTTGTTTTGGCAGATACGAGTAATTTCAGAAATGGTCTGGTAATGAGAATCGGTGATCAGCTGTACATGATTGTGGAGTTCCAGCATGTCAAACCTGGAAAAGGCCCGGCATTTGTCAGAACAAAGATCAAAAAAATCCCGGAAGGTGCTGTTATCGACAAGACCTTCAGAGCCGGCGAAAAGATACAGGAAGTCAGAATCGACAGAAAAAAATATCAATACCTCTACCGTGCGGATGATCTTTTCTACATGATGGACACGGAGACCTACGAACAGATGCCGTTATCCTTCGACCTGGTGAAAGACATCATACCTTTTATGAAAGAAAACACCGAAGTGTCGGTACTTATGGACGGTACTATTCCGCTGTCGGTTGAATTGCCTACATTCGTACAGCTGGAAGTTGTCGAGGCCGACCCGGGTGTTCGCGGGGACACGGCCCAGGGGGGAGCAAAACCGGCAAAACTGGAGACCGGGGCGACTGTAAGCGTTCCCCTCTTCATTGAAATCGGGGATATACTCAAGGTAGACACAAGAACCGGGCGATATATAGAACGGGTGTAATATGCTTCGGGATCGAATAAGAAACCTTGTTTCGATCATGAAAGCCGAAGGGCTGGATGAGATCGAGGTCAGAAGATTATGGACCACAATAAGGATTGTCAGGCAACAGGGCACGGTGCTGAGTGGCGAGTCAAGGGATGAGGAATTGTTCACTGTTTCTGCAGGGTTGCCTGTTAATTCTTCGGCCCCGGCCATCGAGAAAACGCCCGAAGAAATTCCGGGATCCGCTGAAGCATCCGATGACACCTCCGGGTATATTGTTTGTGAAGAAGAAAAAGACGGTGAAAACGCGCTGGCGGAGATTGAATCTCCAATGGTCGGTACACTATACCTTGCTTCCAGCCCTGAATCCGGGGCCTTTGTCTCTATAGGCCAGCATATTGAAGTCGGGCAAACCGTTTGTATCATCGAGGCCATGAAACTCATGAACGAGATTGAATCGGATAAAGCGGGTATTATACGTAAAATACTCGTCAAGGATTCCCAGCCTGTAGAATTCGGCCAGCCACTTTTTCTTATAGAATCGGCCTGATCCTTGCAATTAACCTCCACTGGCAGTTTATGGCTGGATGATCTCCGGCAACGCTGATTTCTGGCAACGTTGCCTGTATTGGTCGAGGCGGCGTTTTTTCGCCACCAGATTGCCAGTTAGCCAGGAGTAGCCGGAATAGTATGTTGCATTTTGCAGAAGGATTACGGGCATGAAGATTAAGAATATTCTCGAGGCAATGATCTCACGAAATGGATCGGACCTTCACCTGAAAGCCGGATTAACGCCGGTTGTACGGGTCGATGGGAAACTGATACACCTTGATTTCGATCGACCAACCCCCAAAGTGATGGAAGAAATAGCAGAGCAGATCCTTACTCCGGCACAGAGGGAAAAATTCAAAAGCAGCAGAGAGGTGGATTTCGCGTTCGGTGTTGCAGGTCTTGCCAGATTCAGGGCGAATTTCTATGTCCAGAGAGGTTCAATCGCCATGGTATTCAGGCATGTACCGGTCGAGATCAAAACTATCGATGAACTCGAACTTCCTCCAATTCTCAAAGACCTTTCCATGAAGCAGCGAGGATTGGTATTTGTAACCGGAACGGTGGGTAGTGGAAAATCGACTACTCTTGCGGCCATGGTCAGAGAGATAAATGAAAATGTTAATAAGAATATTATCACTGTCGAGGATCCTATCGAATTTCTCCATCACGATATCAAAAGTATAATTAACCAGCGAGAGATTGGTACTGATACTTCATCCTTTCACGAGGCTTTGCGCCATATACTCAGACAGGATCCTGATGTGATCCTCGTAGGCGAGATACGTGACGCGCTCACGATGGAAATAGCCCTTATGGCTGCTGATACGGGACACCTTGTCTTTTCCACGCTTCATACGATAGATGCAACACAAACGATCAACAGGGTGATTTCTTTTTTCCCGCCCCATCAGCATCAGGAAATCAGGTACATGCTTTCCTCGACACTCCAGGCCGTAATAGCCCAGCGCCTTATCCCTCTGAAGGGGGGAAAGGGACGTGTTCCTGCAGTTGAAGTAATGGTTGTAACTTCTGCGATAAGGGAGTATATTGTCGATCCTGAAAAGGCGTCCCTGATACAGCAGGCTATTCGGGAAGGGGTTTCCGCCCATGGGATGCAGAGTTTCGACCAGTCGCTGATGAAACTTCTTTCCAGCGGTTTGATCAGCCTGGAGGAAGCGATGAAGAACAGTTCCAGTCCACATGAGTTCAGCCTGCGTTTGAAGGGCATACAGGCCAGTAGCGATACAACCTGGGATGATTTTGAGAATGTCAAAACAGGTAAGGGCTCTGGCGGTGATTTCTGAAATAACCTATGTATGACAAAATATTGATTGCTGCAAGGGGCGAGATTGCCCTGCGAATCATCCGTGCCTGCCAGGAGCTTGGTGTCAAGGCGGTCGCTGTTCATTCCGAAGCGGATGTTGAGTCTCTTCATGTCAAACTCGCCGATGAGAATGTCTGCATCGGAGGGGCAAAGCCCGTTGATAGTTATCTTAACATCCCGAGGATCATCGCCGCGGCCGAGATAACCCATGTTGATGCAATCCATCCCGCTTACGGATTCCTTTCTGAAAACCCTCATTTTGCTGAAGTATGCATGTCATGCAATATAGACTGGATAGGACCCCACCCGGAGATTATGCAGAAGATGGGTGACAAGGCAATAGCCAGGAAGCTGATGGACAAAGCAGGATTGCCGATAATCCCTGGAAGCGCGGGTGTAACAGAAGGCGAAGACAATGCCGCAACTATTGCTGAAGAAATTGGATATCCGGTAATGATCAAGGCTGTTGCCGGGGGTGGAGGAAGAGGTATCAGGCTAGTCAGGAAAAAGAACGAGTTGGCAAATCTGTTTCTTTCAGCCAGTAAGGAAGCGGAATCAGCATTTGGAGATTGTGGCCTTTATATTGAAAAATATCTTGAAAACACGCGACATATCGAAGTACAGATCTTTGGAAACGGAAAGGGAAAGGCCATTCAACTTGGGGAACGCGAATGCAGTATACAACGCAGACAACAGAAACTTATCGAGGAATCGCCGTCGATCGGGATCGATGATGACATGAGAAAAAAGATACTTGGGTTTGCCGTCAAAGGAGCTGAATACATCAAGTACGGTTCTCTCGGTACAATTGAATTTCTGGTTACTTCTGATAAAGAAATCTATTTTCTGGAGATGAACACCCGAGTACAGGTCGAACATCCTGTTACCGAGATGGTGACCACTTACGATCTGATAAAGGAACAGATAAGATTGTCCGCAACGGGTTCGAGCCGTATCATGGATGCTGATACCCACCTGAAAGGGCACGCTATAGAATGCCGGATCAATGCAGAAGACCCCGACAGCAACTTCAAGCCTGTTCCGGGAAAGATCACCTTTTATCACCCGCCTGGCGGACCTGGCGTAAGGGTGGATTCACACCTTTATGACGGATATGTTGTGCCTCCCTACTATGATTCGTTGCTCGCCAAAGTGATCACATGGGGGGAGACGAGAAAAGAAGCCAGGTACCGGATGATTCGTTCCCTCGAAGAATTCGTGATCGAGGGTGTTCCAACGACGATCCCGTTCCATCTCTGGATACTACGCAATGCGGATTATATCAACGGAAATTTCGATACATCGTTCATCGACCGGCTCAGCAAGTGAAATTGCTTTGCGGGAATTGTCAAGAAACGAAGATAACCAGCC
>CBDUUV010000089.1:0-10118 GCA_965370495.1 uncultured bacterium | reverse complement strand
CGGAGTATCTTGCTGGGTCCTCCCTTGAATATCTGAACTACCATTGATAACACTTTATCAGGCTACACTTGCACAAGCATATGAATATGATCCTTCATTTAGAGGATCCCGTGGTCAATTTCTCAACCGACACGATCGGAGTGCTCGCGGCAACCGATTTTTCAGGGATCATAGGAACTGACATCCTCAGCCGCTTCATCCTCGTCCTGGATTATGGTCGATCAGAGATCATTCTCGATAAGAACGAACGTTTCGGCGCTCCATTCGAGTTCGACATGTGCGGGATATGTTTCGTCATGGATGGGGAGCGTTTCGATATTTTCAGAGTCTTCTCGATCTTCGAGGGCTCGCCGGCCGCGAAGGCCGGTATCATGGAGGGCGATGTTCTGATAGCTGTCGGCGGCCGCCTGGCGAGCAGCTTCACCAGAGAAACCCTGATGAAATACCTCAGCCGCGAGGGTGCACTGGTGCGCCTCACGATAAAGCGCGGAACCGCAGCGAAGGAAATCGCCCTGACCCTCAGACGGATGGTTTGAGGGTACTTCTCTCTGCTCAGAGATTACCGGTATGTGATTGCCCTCTATTGGGCTGACCGCTCTTCATCTCCTGCTCACCCCTTCCGTGCCTTGTGAACCGCCGCGACGCCAAACATCAGCTTCGTGGGTTCGACCTCGACGAAACCGGCTTCTTTTAAAATAACTGCAAGTTCTTCAGCCCCGTAGAACCGGAGTGTCGACTCAGCGAGATAAGCGTATCCCTTCCTTGAACCCGAGAGAACCAGATCCGCCCTTTTGACATACAGTTTGATATAGATATGTACAAGTTGCCTGATGAACTGAGAAGGAGGCTGGCTCGTTTCGACATTTACAAAAAGTCCGCCAGATTTCAGCACCCGGCATATCTCGGAAAACCGGTGAACAAGGGTCTCCCTGTCGGGATTGTTGTTTCTCGTCGCAAATGCCATCGTCACCAGGGAAAATGTGTCATCTGGAAACGGCAGGAAGTTCATATCACCACCGCAGAATCTGATTTCAGCTGTGGCCGGCTTTTTCACCGCTTCGGTGAGCATCTCTCGCGAAAAGTCGACTCCGTACACCTTCACATTATTGGACGCATTTTCGGACGCATTCCCGGATACATTCTCAGAAACCAGCCTGCTCAAATATGCCGCCATCTCTCCTGTCCCCGTGCAGGTATCGAGCCAGAATTCCGGCGCCATGCTGCTCCCGGCCTCCCGAGTGTTACCGTATTGCTCGCACCGGTGCGTGGTTGCCTCCACTGCCATCTTTGCGGCCTTCTTCCTCCACAGGATGTCCAGGCCGAAGGTCAGGATGTGATTGGTCATTTCGTATTTACGGGCTATCCTGGAGTATACGCTCCTCAGAAACCTGCTCTGTGCTTTAGCCTTGCTCATGATCCCTTGTAAGACCGGGACCAGCCTTCTTTTCAGACAGAATATCGAGCAGCCAGTCCTCTTTCCCGTGCTCCCCGTCGTCGAACCCGTACCAGGCCCTGAAAACCTTCCCGTCCCTGTCGATGATATAATTAAGCGGAACGGCGGAGATTCCCTTTATCCTCTGGTACCGGGTAGAGAAGACCTCTTTTGCTTCCGCGGAGTTGTCGAGGACCGTTTGATAGGATGTCTTGAACTCTGAGAAGAAATCCTCTGCCGTCTCACGCGAATCCGCGCAGTTGAACCCGACTATCCTCAGTCCTTTTTTCCCGTACTTATCATGCATCTCCTCGAGATGCGGCATCTCCACTCTGCAGGGAGGACATCCGACCCTCCAGAAGACGAGCCAGACTACATTCCCCCGTTGTTCTGACAACTTGAACCTGCCGCCCTGGTACAGGTCGAGCTCGAAATCCGGCGCGGTCTCTCCGGGCGAAATCAGTCCGTCTTCCAGTACCGGGTCCCTGTACTCATGCCAGTCCTTGCCCGGCTTCCAGTCGAAGAGGTCTTCATCGATATCTCCACCGATTTCAATTCCGGTCCATGTTTCCGTCGTAATATATCGTGGCACCGTCTCGATAACCTGCTCGAGTCTCAGTGGAATGTGACTCTCCCGCGAGATCCAGTATTTCTTTTTTCTCTGCCCCTCCATGAAACTCAATTCGATAACATCGCACAACTGCCCGTCGACCATTTCCGTCCCCAGGTCCCGCACCGCACCCAAATGTTCGAGCATGGCATCGGTATAACCGTGAAAAGTGCTGTACTCGAAGATCGACACCGTCATCGAAGTCTGCATGTCGGCTACCTTGTGCAATATCGAATGCCGCCCCGCGGGCGCGGGCCAATGAAAATAAGAAATCATCCTTGTCTTCTCATACAACTCGCGCGTCATCCTCTCGAGCCAGGGACGGCCTTTCGGCCAGAAGACCCAGAAAGACTCTCCATCGAGAACGAGTGCCGCCTCCAGGCCGCTTTCCTGGTCTACTACATCCAGTCTTGCGAAATTGGGTTTTTTCATCCACAATTTGTAGACAAGGTGCCCGAGTCCCATATCGGAAGTTCCCCACTTGTATTCACTCTCGAGGTAAATGGCATTCTCCGTCCTGAATACCTCCAACATCTGGTCGTATAGCGCGTGGGCGCTGGCTTCGTCGACGAATGTGCCGCCTTCTTCTTCAAGAGCATTGGAAGAAGAACATGCCACGGGTATGAAATGTAAAACAAGGAAAAGAACAGATGCCAACCTGAATCGACTCATCGAGCAGCCTTCCGATTATAGTTCTGGAATTGAGTGATTTTAACCGTTCGCGGAGACTTTACAGCGATATCAGCCGGATGTAAAGAAAATCACAAGAATTTCGATTTCCGCGTCTACAACAAATGGACGAATTCTGCACACCCAAACCGGCCCGCGCATCAGGCACAGCCGCACAAGCCAGGTGACACCCTGAATATCAATCCCTCACCAGCATGTTCTTTGCGATCTTTGCGTGCAACTTCCCTAAACCCCTCGCCATATGAAGGGTCAGAAGGAACCAGATTATTCCGAGAGCCACCGATACCGGCATCAGGTAGCCGGGAGTCCAGTAGCTCCAGTTGTTGCTCTGTATCAGCGGACTGTGGAAGACATACTCGAATACGGGCCTGAGGAAAAGAGTAATCGCTGCTGAAATACTCATAATCGTCAGGCTGAAATACAGCAGGCTGAGGGGAAGCATCATCATATTGTAGACAACGGTCTTCCAGACCATGGGATCGGTAAAGAGAAAGGTCAACCTTTCGCGCCAGTTCATGGGCTTTTTCGAGTAGATCGGCCTTCGCGGCATACGCTCGCCAAGCAGCGCCTCGATTATTCTTCCGTCGACCAGGGCGATCCCCCGCACCGACACGAGGAAAAACCCGAAGAAAGGCAGGCCGATGATCAGGATCATTATCCCGATGGAAAGGGAAAGGCCCGTCACCGTCCAGGTGAAATAGAAGATACCGAGGAAAATGGAAAAGAACATGTAGAACAGCGACGCGTAGGCTCTTGGATCGGTAAAGACTCCGAAAAACCTCGCCGCGACCGATCTCTTCCTGATCGCGCGCGGTATGTCCATTGCCGGACGCACCCTCGACTCGATCTCCCTGTAGGCTGCGGCAATCTCCTCCGCCGAGCCGAATCTCTCGATCTCAGAGGCGATCACTTCCTCTTCGCTGATCCCGGGCGATTGCTGCTTCGCCTGCTGCAGCGCCGTCCAGAGATGTTCTTCCGCATCGGACAAAGCGTCCTGGATTGTCGCGGGATCCGAGCCGGCCAGAGCGTTTCTCAGCCGTTTCAGGTATTTATTGATCAATTCAGACATCGTCGTTTCCTTTCAGAATGGCATCCACAAAACTCCTGGTCTTTATCCATATTTCCGTCCAGTTCCCGAGCGTCTCGCGGCCCGCCCCGGTAATCTTGTAGTAACGCCTCGGGGGACCTGAGACGGAGGGCTCTACCCTGCTGCTCAGGAGCCCGCTCTTTTCCAGCGACCTGAGGACGGGGTAAAGAGCTCCCTGACCCATTCGGGGAGTCTCCACAAGACTCGAATCGATATTCTTCGTTATCTCGTAGCCGTACATCGAGTCCCCGGACCGGCTGAGGATACTTAGGAGCACAAGGGATACGGTACCCGACTTGAGTTCCTTCCTGAATTTCTTGTTCGCGGCATTTTCGTCATTCAATATCATCACCTTCCCGTTTCCAGAAATTCCGGGGAGAGACCCGCTTCTATTCCCGGCATTTGGTTTTTCAACAGTCAAGACCTTCTTCTCCCACTTCTATTGTCAATCGCCCAGTGACGTTAATTTATCATCACTATTAATCTAATACTACTATTAATATCGTAATAGTCAAGGTAAATGTTTCAATAATTAATAAAAAAGTTGAAATTGATCATTCGTGAAGTGCGGAACGCGCAGTATTCCTGCGGGAATTTATCGATAACTCCCTTTGCTGATATGCACGGTGATTTCTTGACGAATTGAGGTTAACTCTTTAATCGGTTCCGCGACATAGTTTCTCCCGGCCACCGTTTCAGGAAATCTACTTGCCGCATCTCGGGCATACCTTCCATTCCGCCGTGACGGGCTGGTGGCATTGCTCGCATTCGAGCTGCAGATGATGGCCGCAGAAAGGGCATATCTTGAAATCCGGCTTGATACTCTCTCCGCAATTTATGCAGACCGCTTTCTTCTCCATCCGTACTACCAGATATCTGATTTTCATATTTTCGGTAAGTTGTTTTATATTCTCCTCAAATAAAATCTCTCTATTAAACCCTCTTATTGCGATGAACCTGCTACGAACATCAGGGAATTGGCTATAAGTCTGGCGGCTTCCGGATAACGATCATAACTGGAAAATACGAAAGACGGCCAGATGTTCAGACCTATGATATTTCCATTCGAGTTGATGGAAATAGCGTTGGCTTCGAACTGATCTTTTGCCAGGAGAATCGCCAACTCGTCAAGTATCGGATGAGGGAGTGACCACAAACCCGGGGAAGTAATATTCAAGATGTCAATTCCGTAAAAAATCGGATGCAAGGGGAAACTTATGGAACTCAGTTCTATTTTTCTATCATCGAAAATGCCACCATGTGAACCTGGTAAAAAAGGAGAATAACCTGGCGCCCTCAGTCTGCCCCCGATTCCTATCGCATAGCCTCTCATAGCTCCTTGGCACAATACGATCCCACCGCCGGACTCGATATAATCAGCCATTATATCGCCGATCGAGTCATTTTCATCTGGATATTCCAGCACCTCTACAGTGTACAGCAGGATAGCGTCGAATCGAGTCAACACGTCAAGTGGAGGTATGGAATCAATAAGGAATACCGTTTTAAAACTGGATCCCTCGGGAAATAATTCCTTTTCGATCGAATAAGCGATAATTGTATCCATTCGACTCTGGACCACTTCCGACGCTACGATTAAAACCTTGATCGGATTTAGTTTTCCGGGTTCGCAGGGAGGGCATTGTATACAGTTGCTACTGTCTTCGCTACAGCTTCCAAAAAGAAAAAAAGCTATCGCGATAAGCCCCCCCACGAGAATCATTCGATTCATCGTGCAACTCCTTTTCTGCAAGGCGTTGATTCTTACTATGGGGATTTATGCAATAGCAATTTTTCTATTAAAATATTACCATTAGTCACTGTGTGTGTCAAGAAGCAACATGAACAGGGCTTCCCTTAAAAATCATCTCCTCAATTTGGCAATGTAAATCTTGAAATGATCGGGACGCCGCATTTTTTTCAAATCATTTGTATTTGCCGGCATCACCCTGATGCTGTACTATCCACCGGACATTAAATCGAAAAGAGAGTAGTTACAATGAACGCCGTTTCATTACAGTCCGGCAGCAATGGCAACTGTATATATGTAGAAACAAATGACGTCCGAATCCTGTTCGATGCCGGAATCAGCGGCATTCAGGCCGAGAAACGCCTTAAAGCAATCGGGCGCGATATTCGCGATGTCGATTGCGTGGTTATATCACACGACCATTCGGATCACATCAGGTGTGCCGGAATATTCAGCAGAAAATACAACCTCGATGTGTGGATGACGCCAAAGACTTATGCAACAGTCAATGCAAGAGGGGCCTGCGGCAGGTTTCATAAATTATCCCATTTCAATGCCGGAGAATCTGTCCGCTTTGAAAGTACTGTTATCGAAACGATTCCCACCCCTCACGATGGTATCGATGGAGTGGCCTTTATTGTAGATGACACACACAGCAGGCTGGGAGTGCTGACAGACCTTGGCCATGTATTTGATGGATTACCGGAGTTGCTGATGGGCCTGGATGGGGTCTTTCTGGAAAGCAACTATGATGTTTCCATGCTGGAAAATGGCCCATATCCTGTCTTCCTGAAAGAACGAATAAAAGGCAGTGGCGGTCATATCTCAAACATAGAGGCCGCGAGACTGCTCTCACCGGCCTTCAGGCAGAAACTGAAATGGGCATGCCTGGCGCATCTGTCCGAGCAGAACAATAATCCTCAAACCGCGCTCAATACACATAGAAGCGTCATTGGCAGTAATGCCCGGTTGAGCGTAGCCAGCCGTTACAGGGCTTCTTCTCCTCTGTCGCTCTGACGCCCCCTGACAACCGGATTCTCTAAACCCTTCGATTACCGTAGATGATTATATCCCTTTAGATAACCTGCTCAGGTGCCCTCTGGTCTCAGTCGACCGGACCGAGATATTTATCCAGCCAGTCGAGGGTCTCGCGGATCATCTCGTTCCTGTGTCCCGACATGCTGTGCGAAGTCTCGAACAGCACCAGCTTTTTATTCTCCACGCCTGTTGCCAGGTTATTAAAGAAGGGCAGCTGGGATGTCTCGTAAGGGAAAGTGTAATCGTACCGGCCATTCAGCAACAGGACCGGTATCCGGACCCGGGGCAGAAAGTTGAATGGGCTGAAAGTGGGAGGCATTTCAAAGGTCGGCAATCCCGTGAGCCTGAGGACGGCGACACTGAAACGATCGTCCTGTCCCAGATAGATGGGAGCCAGCCAGCCTCCCCAGCTACTGCCGAAATAGGCGAGCTTGCCCATATCGATATCGTCGCGTGTCTCAAGATAATCGACCGACCTGGAGAGATCCTTTCGCCAGGCTATGATATGCTGCGCGTGATCGGAAGGTGTGTTTCGGGGATCGTAGAGGCTATACCCGTCTTTTCTCTCATATGTCGACAGGTATGCGGGGCAGAGAACCGCCCTTCCGCTTTTTATGACAAAATCGACGAAATCGAATGTGTTCAGGTTCCTGCCGTTCTCGCTCGATTCCATATTCATCGCATAGGAACCGGGAAAAAGAACTATCGTCTGATAGGGATGAGAGGCTCCTTTTGGAAGGAAAAGGTACGAAAACATCCTTTCCCCTCTATAAGGCGCGTCATAGGAGATCTTTTCGATCGTCCAGTCCTCCCCGGTTTCGTCCCTGAACTCCACATGCTCGTTCAGATCTGTTTTCTCGTACTGGTAAATGCTGCAGAGAGCGTCCAGGATCTCGGCCGAAACAGGCTGATCACTTCCGTAATCATGCACAAACATGAAGGTGATCTCATCCCAGATCTCTTCCGGTATCTCTTCCCGGCCAAGCAGTGTTATGCATCGAAATCCGTTGCATTCGGATCTGTCGAAGGGTGAAGCCTTTTCTGGAAAATTGAACTGGTACTGCGGCGCGCTCCAGCACCCGCCCATTAAATAACGGTCCTTCCCTGTGGCATTGAAACACCACTCACTGACATTGCCGGCTATATCGTCAAGTCCGAAATGCCCTGTCCCGTTATGGCTGCCGACCGGCGCGATCCCATCCCTGCCGAAATTGGACAGTGGGATGATATGGGCGCTGGCCCTGACCGACGCGATATAGATCCAGTGAAACAGGGTCGGAAGCGATTTACCCGCGAACTCAGCGAAGGCGGCCGCCTCGAACCAGCTGACGCCGCTCACGGGATGGTCCGCCTGGCCATCCGGATAATCGCTCATCTCCCACCCGGCTGGCCCGGGCCTGCCAGTCCTGTCGCGGAACATCTTTCTCGCCTCATCCCACGGAATCGAGCTGCCGTCCACAACAAACGGATGCTTCCAGAATTCCCCGCGCTCGTATCCTCCCGCGTCCACGAACGACTTGAACTGGCGGTTGGTGACTTCGTACCTGTCGGCCAGAAAGGAGGGGAGCCGGGGTGTTGCAAGGCGACCGAAACCGGGCACCCACTCGCCACCTATTCCACCCGGTACCCTTACCATCCCTTCGGGGAGCGAGCCTGCCTCGTCCAGCTGAAATTCGAAAGTATCCCTGTCGCTCGGGAGCCCCACTTCCAGGGGAATGAATCCCTCCTTTTCGATCTTCCATCGGAAAAATCCCTGAGGGAGAAAGGCCCGGTCCATTGGAGTCACTCCAATAGAATGCCACTCGGCATCCGGGCGCGCATATTCCTGGATCGAAATACCGGCTCCGGGAGGGGAAGTCACTATCACGGCACAGATGGTCATCTCGGACCACAGCGATTCGAGAACGGGGTCGTCAGTAAGGATTTCTCTCGCGCCCACAGCTGTTTCCCAGGCAGCGTAGTATCGATCGTTTTCCATCAGCTCCATGATGACAGGCAGAAGTTCATTTCTCGCCTTTCGGGCCTCACGCGCCTTTCGAATGCTGTTGCCTGCCAGCAAAGCAAGCATGCATAACGCAAGGATGACGGGAATGCCGACAAGAGGTTTTCTCAGCAACCACAGGATCTTTCCGCCTCCTCCAGCCGAGGGAGATCCCTCATGTTCCGGAGAGATGATCCTGCCCAGGTCAAAAAGAAACTCGTTTATAGACTGATACCTGTTATTTGGATCCTTGCTCAGCGCCCGGAGGATCACGGCGTCAAGGGCTTCCGGAAGTTCCGGCCTTATCCGGGAAGGGGGCTCGGGATCCTCGTGGACTATCGAATAGATCACCGCAGGCTCATATTCGCCCCGGTAGGGAGTCCTGTCTGTCAACATCTCGTACAGGACGACTCCAAGCGACCAGATATCGGTCCTGTGATCGATCTCATGTCCCTGAGCCTGCTCGGGAGACATATAGGACGTGGTCCCGATGGTCGAGCCCTCTTTTGTCAGATGGCTGACGCCCTTTAACTTGGCCAGACCGAAATCCATGATCTTGGCGAGCCCATCGGTAGTCACCACGATGTTGGCAGGTTTTATGTCTCTATGGACTATGTTCTTTTTGTGCGCCTCCCGGAGCCCCTCTGCTACCTGCCGGATTATATCGAGCACCCTGTCCGGTTCGGGAAGACCACGGTCCAGCATCTCCTTCAGGTTTTCGCCCTCGTAACAGGCCATCACGATAAAGGTCCTGCCGTCTTCCGATTCGTCTATCTCGTGGATGTTACAGATATTGGGATGGTCGAGAGCGGAGGCGGCCCTCGCCTCGTAAATAAACCGTTCCCTGGCCCCCGGATCACTCGTCATGGCGGGCGGAAGAAACTTCAGTGCCACGGCCCGCATCAGCCTCGTATCCTCGGCCTTGTACACCATACCCATCCCACCCTCACCGAGCTTCTCGAGGATCCTGTAATGTGATATTGTTTTGCCTATCAAAGACGAGCCTCACCGGTTACAAGCGTCCCATACGCAACCCGGTTATTTTACAGCAAATGGCTGGAAATATGCACGAATTATTATTGCCCCGGATGATGGTACATTCGCCCGGGGCACAATTCAACCAGAGTTGTCACCGAATCAATATCATCTTTCTCGTCTCGGTGAACGACTTTGTGCTGAGCCTGTAGAAATAGACTCCGCTGGCGACCCTGCTTCCATCGGCAAACAATCCATCCCAGTTCTCGTTGTAATGCCCCGCGGGAATGTCACTGTCAATCATTTCTCTTACAAGCCTGCCAGCGGCGTCGTATATCATCAGCGACACATGCCCCGCTTCCGGCAGGCCGAACCTGATCGCCGTTACGGGATTGAACGGATTTGGATAGTTCTGCGCGAGGAAGGCAGTCTCAGGCAAAGGCAAAGGGTCGTCGCCCGTTATATCACCCGGCCCGGTCACCGCGAAAATACTTTCGTTCCCATGGATATCGACAGCCGATATTTTGTGCCAGTAATCGACGTCCCATGACCAGT
>CBDUUV010000088.1:0-10128 GCA_965370495.1 uncultured bacterium | reverse complement strand
GCAACTACTACCACGTCAATATTGTGGACAATAACGGTTACGCAAGCGGGTATTCAAACGAGGCGGGTGACTGCGTCAGCGGAGCCGATACGGAGAATCCTGTCGTCACAGTCGTTCACCCGGCCGGCGGAGAGACCTTCATGGTCGGAAATTCATTCGATATTCAGTGGATCGCGACCGACAACACAGGGATCGACTCGGTGACAATATCGTATTCGCTCAACGCGGGCGTCGATTGGACTGTCCTCTCGTCGAGTGAGCCGAACGACTCTTCGTATACGTGGAACATACCGCTCGAGATTCCGGAATCGGACTCGTGCCTCGTTCTCGTAGAGGCGTACGATCCGTCCCTCAACGTCGGTTCCGGCCAGAGCGGGGACCTGTTCACGATCGAGGCCTACACGACCGATGTCGAGGAAACGCCGCTTGCGACGGCCCTGCACCAGAACTATCCTAACCCGTTCAACGGCCACACAACGATCTCCTATTCGCTCGAGAAACCGGAGCATGTAAGAGTCCGGATCTACAACACGGCGGGACGCCTCGTACGGACGCTCGAGGACAGGGACCGCGCTGCCGGAACCTGGCGGATCGTCTGGAACGGCCGTGACAACGCATCGAGACCGGTTGCCTCGGGGGTATATTTCATGAGGATGAGCGCGGGCGACTACAGGAAGGCACGTAAGATAGTTTACTTGCGTTAACGCTGCCCTAATCGAACATGAACCGGTTTTGGGATAATTGGTATGTAGGAAAGGAGGCAGTCGGTTTTGTGCGGGTGTTAAGCGATGGCATGCTGCCTGATGCAGCAGTATTAGAATCTTGAATCCACATGCAAGGAGTTTCGATATGAAGAAAGTTACTTCGTTACTGTTATCCCTGTCTCTACTGTTGTCATTCGCTCTGTTTTTGACATCATGTGAGGGCGAACAGGGCCCTGTTGGGCCGGCGGGCGAAGAGGGCCCGGCTGGCGAAGATGCGGAGTTCACGGTTATGACAGTGAGCTTTACCGGTGAGGATGCCGGCATCAGCGGCAGTTCATCTTTTTACGATATCGTTATTCCGGATATAACACAGGATATTATTGACAACGGGGTAGTTCTTGTCTACCTGAACGGCTCTTCAACCTCCTCAATGGCTAGCGAGTGGATCTTGATGCCGTTCAGCAACACCTTTACCGGTGAAGTCCTTGTATTCAGTTGTGCTTACAGTCTTGAAACACTCATGCTCTCTTTCGCCACAACAGGGAATGAGTGGCCCTATCCCTCAACAGCACATTATCATTTTAAGATCGTCATACTAACCGGAGCCATACAGGGCAGTGTTAACCTCGAAAACTTTGAAGAAGTCAGATCCTATTATTTGAACGAACAGCGGGTGCTGGAATAAGCGAAAAGATTCCAGTTCCTTCCAATAACCCGCAGGCCAGATAAGGTCAAGTGGGAAATCCCGGTTGGCATATGTTGACATATAGCGTGTACTAATATATATATTTTGCAAGTAATAATGTTACAGCAGCAAAACGTAAATGTAACCCCGTGATACTTATGAAGAACCCGTTTCAATTAATTCTCATTTACTTGAGCATTCTATTCATAGCTTGCCCGAAGCTGATATACGCTTCTGAAAACGAAAAACCAGTTGATTCACAAGAGAATGCTGCTGAGGAAAAAGACAAAGCAAAATATCGCGTTGTTGGCTTACCTGTCATCATGTACACACCTGAAACTTCGCTCGTTTTCGGCGGAGGGGCCACCATCACGATCCGAAAACCGGGGGAAAATAAAGAAAGCCGGCCGAGCAACATCTGTCTGTTCGCATTGTATTCCCTGAAAAACCAGTTCGCCCTCCATCTTGTTCCTGATTTATATTTCAAAAAGGGGACATGGGAATTGCGGTCTTTGATCTCTTTACAAAAAAAATCGGACACCTTTTACGGAATAGGGAACGACACTTCAGAAGATGATGCCGAGAATTTTACTTCGGTTGATTTCTGTCTGCGGCCATGGTTTATACGGCGAATATACAAGCATTTTCATCTCGGTTTATGGTTTGACGTGAAGCGATATGACATCAAGGATCCCGAAGAAGGCGGCATGCTCGATCAGGGAACTGTTACAGGCACTGAAAAAGGCGTTATATCGGGAATCGGTCCTGTCATCGATTGGGACAGTCGCGATAACATTTTCTATCCGACAACAGGATCCTGGCTTCTCTTTTCGTGCGCGTTCTACCGTGACTGGCTTGGAAGCGATTTCGTATATGAATCGTATACACTCGATCTCAGAAAATATTTCAGCCTCGCATCGGATCGCGTACTCGCGCTGCAGCTGCTCGGTGTCATAAAGAGCGGCGGAATTCCTTTCAACGAACTGGCGAAGCTTGAATCGATGCGAGGGATTTTTGGAACCCGGTTTCGTGATCTGAACATGGTAATGGCCCAGATCGAATACCGGTATCCGGTATCTAAAAAATTCTCGGGCACCGTGTTTACATCCCTTGGAGACGTAATTCACAATGCGGGTAAATACAAGATCGAGGATATGAAATACACTGTCGGAGTAGGTTTGCGCTACCTTCTTGATGTAGAAGAACACATTAACATCCGCTTCGATATCGGAATCAGTTCGTACGGAATCTATCCCTACATTCAGATCATGGAAGCTTTCTGATTTGGTGCTGAGGTGGATGTAATATTTGGAAGGCCTGTGCGCATTCCATTTTCCACTTCACACTTATCAATTTAGTCTTCCGTCTCCGACTTCTGCTTCTCGACCTTCGCAAATAACGCCTTGATCATATCTATCGGCACGGGGAACACGATGGTAGAGCTTTGTCCTACCGCGATCTCCGTGAGCGTCTGCAAATACCGCAATTGGAGCGCACCGGATTCCCGGGCAATCACCTCGGCGGCCTGGGTCAACTTCTCGGCGGCTTGAAACTCCCCCTCCGCATGGATCACTTTGGCCCGCCGTTCACGTTCCGCTTCAGCCTGCCTGGCAATAGCGCGCTGCATTTCCTTGGGTAGATCCACGTTCTTGACCTCCACCGCTGAAACCTTGATTCCCCATGGATCGGTCCGCTCGTCAATGACACTTTGCAATTGCTGATTGATCTGCTCCCGTTCGGTCAGCAGGGCGTCTAATTCATGCTCGCCTAGCACACTTCGCAAAGTCGTCTGAGCGATCTGAGACGTAGCGTATAGATAGTCCTCCACCTTCACTACCGCATCCGCCGCCGTCATTACCCGGAAATAGAGCACTGCATCCACTTTGATGCTTACATTGTCCTTCGTGATGACATCTTGAGGCGTCACATCCATCGCAACGACTCGAAGTGAAACACGCACCATCCGATCCACGATGGGGATCAGCAGGATCAATCCCGGCCCTTTCTCTCCGATCAATCTTCCCAGCCTGAAGATCACGCCCCGTTCATACTCCCGCAAAATGCGGATGGCCGCACTCAGTATTATCATCGCCACGATGACTACGAGCGTTATCGTAAAAGGTAACATTTCCATAAGTTTCATCCCTTTCTCTAACGATTGGTAACAGGGAAGGTGTGTTGCGTGTTGTGGGAGTCATTTTAATTCGTAATTCGTCCGTACCCATTACGCTTTGTCTTTGACCACCTTCACTACCAAATGATCCATACTCACGACCCGCACATGTTCTCCCGCCTTGATGGGTTCATCTGAGACAGCGCGCCAGTGTTCGCCGGAAATGAATACCGTCCCTTTTCCGACGATATCCGTTCTCGCCTCGCCCACCCGGCCAATCAGGTCCGGGATTCCGGTGGAAGATTTTCGACGCTGAGCTTTCAATCCCATCCCGACCGCGAACAGGAAAAAGAGCACAGTTGCTGCTACGACCGGCAGAATCACCGTCCAGGACACTTTCAGAAACGGCACAGAGGCATCATCGAACAACATCGTTGAACCGAGTACCATAGCAATCGCGCCTCCTGCGGTCAGCACTCCGTACGTGGGTGTCATAATCTCGGCGATAAACAGAATAACCGCAAACAGGATCAGCAATACCCCGGCATAATTAACCGAAAGGGTCTGAAATGCAAAGAACGCCAAAATCAAACAGATGCCTCCGACCACGCCCGGGAAATATGCCCCGGGATTCGACAATTCAAAGATAAGCCCGTACATTCCGAGAATCATCAGAATGTATGCGATGTTTGGATCCGATATAGCCGAAAGCACCCGCTCCCGAAACCCCATCGAAATCTCCTTTATCACAGCATTCCTGGTCTGGAGAACTCGCTCCCCAGAGGGAAGCGACACTCGCCGACCGTCTAACGAATCCAGCAACGCGGGAATGTCCCGACACACCAAATCAATCACACCCAGTTCCAATGCCTCCTTTTCCGTAGCTGACACGCTTTTCCGCACGGCCTTCTCAGCCCAATCCGTATTTCTCCCTCGCTTTTCCGCGACCGTCTTGATGTACGCCGCCGCATCGTTGGTGATCTTCTCCACCATCGTGCTGTCTATCTTTCCTCCACCAAACGCCACCGGATGCGCGGCTCCGATGTTTGTTCCCGGAGCCATCGCGGCCACGTGCGCCGCCAGCGTCACAAACGCTCCTGCCGAAGCGGCACGCGATCCACTCGGGGACACGTACACCACCACCGGCACCTCCGAAGCCATAATCTCCTTGATAATATCCCGCATCGAAGTATCCAGTCCTCCCGGCGTGTCCAACTCGATGATCAGACATATCGCACTGTCTGCCACCGCCTCGCGAATCGCCTCCACAATGAACTCCGAGCACACCGGCCCGATTACACCCTCTACCTTGCACACATTCACCTGACCGCCGAAAGCCAGGCCCCGAACCGCCCAGAGGCTTCCGAGCAACGCTATCAGGACCATCACCACAGAGCCCGCCCTGAGCCTCGAAAGGACACGTAGAGTGTGGAGCACTTCAAAACCCCGTGTATGTACTCCGTATCTCCAAGGTGTGAAGATACGACATTTCATTCTCATCTCCGATCACCCGACCATTCCATTAATGCCGCCCGCATTGCAATACTCGATCCCCCCCTAATTTTAATGTTGTTAGCTCTAGAAAACCTCGTGCTCCGTCATCAACTCGAAGTCCTTGGGCGTAATTCCAAAAGACCTCGCTTAACGAATCGGGATCGCACCCTCTAAATCATCCTATCATATTTCTGGGCTGATCGGTAAAAATTATTGGTGATAGTCCAATTCGAGACCATAACCCATTGGTACAAAAGAAGATTCCGGTTGTGCTGGCAATGGAAGAACCGGCCGAAATGGCCGGGAAGGAGGAGAGTACCTGAGGAAATCCGCGATCTTATCCGCACAATGTCACGGGCTAATCCTCTTTGGGGAGCGCCAAGGATGACCTGCCCCCCATTCTTGTGCCACCCCCTTAACCGGCAGCTGAAAAATCGTTAGTATCCGGCAAAGAACTATGGTAGCTTTGGCGGCAGCCTGACATAGAAAACGACTTTCCGGTGTTTGAGCGGTTGTTCCATGAGAGGAGATCGTAAATAGTGAAAGAGCACCAGCCATATGTGCCCGCAGATTCCATGATGAAGGATTTCAGTCCAAAAACGATTATCCTGGGTATTATCCTTGGCGCGGTCTTTGGCAGCGCCAACGCATATCTTGGATTGAGGGTGGGGCTTACCATCAGTACCGCTATACCGCTTGCGGTCGTATCGGTCGCTATCCTTCGAATCCTGTCTCCCGTTTTCGGGAAACCTACGATTCTGGAGTGCAACATCTCCCAGACAACGGGGTCGGCCAGTTCTTCGCTGGCTTCAGGGATAATTTTCACGATACCTGCCCTTTATATCTGGGGATATGACGCGCCTCTTTTTCAGATAACGCTCCTTGCTATTTGTGGAGGTGTCCTGGGGGTTCTTTTCATGATTCCTCTGAGGAGTTTTTTAATTGTCAAGGAACACAAGAACCTTCCATATCCGGAAGGAACTGCCAGCGCGGAAGTTTTGATCGTGGCAACGGGTGGTGGAGGGGCATCGGCAAAAAATGTATTCAAGGGACTGGGTATTGGAGCGCTTTACAAGGGATTGATCTCGCTTCTTTACCTGTGGCCTTCCAGGGTCCAGGTCACTCTTCCTTTTATTAAAAAAGCGGTTGTTGGTGTTTCGACCACACCTGCTCTGCTCGGGGTCGGGTATATTCTCGGCAGGCGTATCGGGGCGATTATGGTGGGAGGTGGGCTGATTTCATGGGTCCTGATCATTCCTTTTATCGCGTGGAAGTTCGGCAATGTGAGATCTGGCCGAATACACTGGCCTATCTTCAGTCGAAGGGGCTTGATCCTTCGATTACTCTTATCAGTCAGCTTTCGCCCAAGTTCATCTGGGAAGGATATATCCGCATTATAGGCGCCGGGGCTGTCGCCGCGGCGGGAGTAATCACTGTTGCCAGGTCTGTTCCTACGATGGTCAGCTCTCTCAAGATCGGACTGAGGGAATTGCGTTCGAGCGCGGCTTCGCTTGATACGGGGAAACTTCGGACAGATCGTGACCTCTCGATCAAGTATGTGATACTGGGTGTATCTCTTGTGATACTGATGGTGACATTCATTCCTGGAATCATTGGGCACAACACAGATATTCTTGGGAACAACACACACATGCTGATGCGGTTTCTGAGTGCTCTGGCGATCACTGTTTTCGCTTTCGCTTTTGTAACCGTATCCTCACGGATCGTGGGAATGATCGGGGTATCATCGAACCCTACTTCGGGGATGGCTATCGTGACCCTGCTTGGAGTAGGGCTGATATTCAAGATGCTTGGATGGACGGATCTGACGGGAAAGATAACAGCTCTTACTATAGGTACTATAGTCTGTGTCTCGGCCTCGATAGCCGGGGATATCTCCCAGGACCTGAAAACAGGGTTTATCATAGGGGCGACACCGAGAAAACAGCAGATCAGCGAGATCCTGGGAGCGCTGGGCTCGGCGTTTTTCGTGTGTCTGGCTGTATATTACCTGGGTAAAGCATACGGATTCGGGTCGGAAGCTCTTCCCGCGCCACAGGCAACTTTGATGAAAACCGTATTGGACGGTGTGCTCGATGGTAATCTCAGGTGGGATCTGGTCGGTATAGGAGCAGCATTCTCAATCCTGGTGATGATCTTTAAGATTCCGCCATTGCCTTTTGCTGTTGGTGTATATCTGCCTCTTTATTCAATGACTCCTGTATTCATTGGCGGAGTGCTGCGCCACATGGTCGATAAGAGATTCAAGGGAGATAAAAAAGATACAGAAAAGGGTGGGGATCACGGAATTCTTCTCGGTTCGGGTTTTATCGCCGGTGAGGGGCTTTTGGGGGTTCTGATAGCCGTCATTGCCGTAATTATATCGAAATCACCGAAATATCTCCAGATACCGTATTCTCCACAGTGGATGGGGCAGGTGGTGTCGGCCGTGATATTTTCTGCTCTGGGCTGGTACCTGTACAGGGTTGCGGTTAAGTCGAGACAGGCCTCGTAGACCCGGCCAGTCTAGCTCGTTCTTTCATCGTGAGTCAACAGCCAGCAAAGGAGATATAGAAGCCCCGGTGCCATGATCAGAAGGAAGTATGGCCCCTGGGGAAAAGTACGTGAGTTGACAAAATTGACGATGTAGAAAGCAAGAAAACTGAATACCGTGATACTCCCCCCGAGAGCTACATGATTCCAGCCACGGATCAGGCCTGCCAGGGTGCCAACAGGAAAGAAGAAAAACAATAGCCATTCTATACCACTCATCGAAGCGGGGTTGAATCTCTCCCCGAAGAAAAACAACAGGACAAAAGCAATACTGAGAATACTCCAGATTCTTGCAATCCATCTGATGTAACGAACCATTTTTTCTCCTTCAGAAAGTATGTATGACCTATACGGAAATACCACACTGTTCCAAGACTGTCATATCGATCAGGCGCTGTCAAGCCGTTCGCATGATGTTTGCAACAGGAACCAGGATTGTTGATATTCAGTTTCAATCGCTGTATAATCAATTGATTGGTTGCAGTATCATCGAGTGACAGGGCTGATAATGATCATAGTAGAAAACATATCCAAGAGTTATGGAAGACAGGAACTGTTCAGGAATGCGGGATTCAAACTGAATTCCCGGGAGAGACTGGGGCTGGTCGGCAGAAACGGGTATGGCAAGACAACGCTGTTTCGCCTGATAACGGGAGAGGAGGAAGTCGATTCCGGTGTTATCACGATCCCGAAGGGATACACGACAGGCTATGTTCGTCAGGAGATGGATTTTACCGAGGATACAGTATTGAAGGAAGGATGCAGGGGGCTCTCTGCCGCTGAGAGAGACCATTTCTGGAAGGTAGAGAAAGTTCTTGCAGGGTTGGGTTTCAGCTTGTCTGACACAAAGAAACATCCTTCCGAACTGTCCGGTGGTTTTCAGGTAAGGCTTAATCTCGCAAAGGAGCTTGTTCGGGATATCGATTTGCTTCTTCTGGATGAGCCGAACAACTATCTCGACATAACATCGATCAGGTGGCTGACAAGGTATCTGAAAAGCTGGCATGGCGAGCTGATTCTGGTAACTCATGACAGAAGTTTCATGGATAACGTAGCTACCCACACGATGGGAATCTACCGTAAGGCTTTACGCAAGATACGGGGAAATACAGGCAAACTCTACTCGCAGTTTGCTATGGAAGAAGAGGTCTATGAAAAGACGCGGGCGAACGATGAAAAGAAAAGGAAAAAAACGGAAGAATTCATAAGGCGGTTCCGGGCCAAGGCGCGACTGGGCGGCCTGGTCCAGTCACGGATAAAGACACTTGCCAAACAGGAAAAACTCGAAAAACTGGAAATAGCCAGGGATCTTGACTTCTCGTTCATATCCAGGCCTTTTAACGGCAAGCCTGTCATGAATGTCGACAGGATAACCTGTGGGTTCGAACCGGACAGAGAACTTTTTTCCGATCTTTCATTTTCGATCGGCCCTTATGACAGGGTCTGTGTGGTTGGCAAGAATGGTAAAGGCAAGACAACTCTTCTGAGAGTGCTTGCCGGAATACTGAATCCGGTCTCGGGTGATGTGACATTCAATGCAACGGCAAAATTCGCTTATTACGAACAGGGTAATGTCCACAGGCTTGTGGGTGACAGGACTGTTCTGGAAGAAATCCTGGCTTCAGATCCGGACGTGAATCAGCAAAGGGCAAGAAATATTGGTGCAATGATGATGTTCGAGGGCGATGGCGCGCTCAAGAAGATAAAGGTTCTTTCAGGCGGCGAGAAAAGCAGGGTTATGCTCGGGAAAATAATTGCCACTCCGGTGAATCTCCTTCTGCTTGATGAGCCGACCAACCACCTTGACATGGAGTCATGTGATGCTCTGCTCGAAGCGATCAATGATTTCGAGGGTGCTGTTCTGATGGTTACACACAACGAGATGCTGCTCCACGGCCTGGCCGAAAAGCTGATCGTATTCCAGGACGGCAAAGCCGGAGTTTTTGAGGGAAGTTACCAGCGATTCCTGGAGACGAGGGGATGGGATGACGAGAAGATGAAGAGTGATGGTGAAGTGGAAGAGAAGAAAAATGAAAACAGAACCAACAGGAAAGAACAGCGCAGGCTCCGTGCGGAGATCAACCGTGAAAAGGGAAAAGTGCTGAAACCGCTGGAAAATCAGGTCAGAGAATTTGAAAAGAGAATAGTAAAAGCCGAAAAAGAAATCGAGACTCTTCACGAAGAGATGGCATCGGCTTCGCAGAATGGTGACCGCACAAAGATCGAGGAGTTGTCCAGGAAGTTCCACGCATGCCAAAAAGAGATAGACTCTTCATTCGAGCGCCTGGAGGTTGTCAGCAGTGAATTCGAGAAGCAGAAGGAATTGTTCGAAAAACGTATAAAAGAGAATGGTATCTAGGCGAATAAAAGCAAACAGAAACTCATCTCCGGAAGTGTCCGGGTTATCTCTCGTTTTATTTCTATATTTTTCAGTTTTTTTCAAATTATTTCGATTTTTTCCAATATTTTCCTTGACAGGTTTTCAGGGCGTGTTTTGCGTTGAGTCAGTATGGGCGCGGGATTATGGCGTTTTCGGGGTCTGCGGGGCGCATGGTGGCTGCTTACAAAACTTTTAGTCT
>CBDUUV010000087.1:0-10395 GCA_965370495.1 uncultured bacterium | reverse complement strand
TCTCTGGTTGACATTCGTAAGAGAAACCGAAGTAATACACGACCCTGTACTTGACTTGATACTGGGAGCAAACTGCACATGGCAATCGGCTTTCATCATTACGTCAAAAAGAGACACAGTCGCCATCGTCGGAAGTCTTGATGAAACAAGGATCAGGGAAACTGAAGGCTACGAAGTCATCGGTTATAAACAGGGTATAGGAGAAACACTCATTAAGCAGCTCGAAAGGTTCTCTCCTGAAACAATCGCGATAAACTACTCTGAAAACGATCTGATGTCCGATGGGCTGACCCATGGGATGTACCTGATTCTCATGAACTACCTCAAGGGGACACCTTTTGCCGACAGACTGGTCAGTTCCGAGGGGCTCATATCAAAGCTGCGTGGCCGAAAAAGTCCTGAAGAGATCCGCAGGATCAAAATAAATATTGATCTTACTGAAATAATCTTCTCAAGGGTTTCTAAATACATGAAAACGGGTATGACAGAAAAGGAAGTCGCCAGCTTCATTCTTGACCAGGTCGCGAAGGAAGGCGTAGAAACATCATGGGAACGGGATCATTGCCCGTCAGTATTTACCGGCCCTGATACAGCAGGAGCTCACGCCGGTCCAACCGACAGAAAGATAGAAAAAGGACATGTTCTCAACATAGATTTCGGGACCAGAAGCGAGAGCTATTGCTCAGACCTGCAGAGAACATGGTATTTCCTTCGCGATGGCGAGTCCGAAGCTCCACCAGAAGTCATGCGCCCCTTTGAGACTATCCGTGATTCGATCACGCTGGCGGCACAAAAGATAAGGCCTGGAATGGAAGGGCGCGAAATCGATTCAATAGCCAGAGATTATATAACCGGTAAAGGGTATGAAGAATACCCCCATGCCCTTGGTCATCAGGTCGGGCAGGCAACACACGATGGAGCCGGACTCCTCTGCCCCGAATGGGAAAGATATGGCAAACTGCCGTATCTCAAAATAGAGGAAAATCAGGTATATACGATCGAGCCCAGAATAAACATCCCGGATTACGGCATAGCGACCATGGAAGAGATCATTGTCGTTCGTCCTGATGGCGGAAAATTTCTTTCAAATCCGCAAACAGAGATATTCCTGATATAAGTGGGCCCTTCGCGTCTTACAGGTACAAATAATGCATCTCAATCGAGTGTTATGGAAACGTACGAAAATAAATACAGCAATCAGGAAAGAAAAGTAAAAGGAGTCCTGAAAAGGTTTTCTTTTTCAGGGATAAGATCCTTTCTCATGACAATCGGAGCAGGGGGGCTTATAGGGCTCCAGATCTACAATCCCAATAAAAGAATAATCGAAGCGATAGTTGGATTTGTCCTTGTTTTAATGCTGTGGAATTTTTCGACATTAAATTCCGTTCTGTTCCTCCTGGTCATGTATCCGTTTCCCTTCGCCATTAACATCGGGAATTCCAATGTTATCTTTTCCTTTATCATCTTCACGATCTTTCTCGTTCGGGTATCTACGGGGCATGAAAAATTCCGATTCAAGAGCGAGATAAGCATTCCTGTACTCCTTCTCGTTGGCACATATATTATTTCTTTCTACAATGTAGACATATCATCGGTTCTTTTTAAAAACGCCATTATCAACTCTGTTAATTTTTTTACTGCTGTTCTCTTTATGGTGATGGTAATCAACCTTGTGGACAATGAAGAAAAACTGAAGCGTATAGTTCGATTTATGGTGATCACAGCATCCCTGGTCATCGCCTTTACATTTATTGAGATGCTCTTCCCCGGAAAAACGATCGTTCCCAACTGGCTGTATACTCACCATGCAACCAGGCTTGTCATGAAAGGGATGCGCATGGGCGGCCCTTTTCATGATTTTGAACTCGTAGCGGAATTCTTTGCGATGCATGTACTGATCTTCTTCTTCATGTACGTAAGATCCAGAAGACTTGCAACAAAATCCATATTCATGTCTTTGCTGATAATCGATCTTATGATGATGTTTGCGACAATCACCAGAGGAGCTTTTATCTCGCTTTTTATCGGAATCGTCTATCTGACGATCCTGTCACGAAAAGATCTTAACTTTGTGAGACTGGTTTCACTGGTGGGAGCCTTTACACTTTTAATCGTTGCACTTGAAGCTTTTGTAGCAAAGTACACGACTGCCGGCTCCCTGTTCGACAGGCTCTTTACAATAACTCTTGAGAGAGGTATTATCCCCTACAACCGCGTAGCCCCATGGGGCATTGCCATAGAGAAGGCCAAAGAACATATATTGATCGGAAGTGGTGCCGGATGGGATTTCTCCAAAGGGATTGGCTCAGGCATGTGGCCTCACAATGTCTACCTGTTTTATTTGAACATAACCGGTCTTGTCGGATTGTCCGCGTTCCTTTTCTTGCTCTTTCGCCTGATGAAAACTACTATGACTGGCATTAGATCTTCGATAGTGACATCATCTTTTGCGGAAGGATTCATGAAAGTTCTTCATGTCTGCCTTGTGATGTTCTGCATAGACCAGATAAAGATCGAGTACCTGCGAAACGAGAAGTATGTCTATTTTATCTGGTTTTTATTCGGATTGATCATAGCCACCGGCAATGTCATCAAAAAGAACAGGGAAAAAACAGCTGAACCTGTTCCACCCCCTGAGATATCGGCATAGAAAAACTATTCAGGCGGCCATGGATTGTTCACCCCCCCATTTGATTCAGGGCGCAGCATTTGGAGGTTATCTTCTTTCTTAAAACGCTTGATAAAACATGGGATTCTCTATATAACTTTTTCTTGTCGAAGTGTTATAATTGCAAATGGTAAATATATACAATTGTTTAATTACAACTAGAAGTTGAAGACAACAAGGGGGGGGAGTCGATTTCAATGTGGCAGGGTAAACGTATCTCGGTCGTTCTGCCGACCTACAATGAGAAGGACTCGATCGCCGAATGTATCGAAGCCTTCCATCAGATCCCTTATATCGATGAGGTTCTGGTAATCGATAACAATGCGGCTGCCGGAACAAAAGAAGAGGTTGAGCGAACAGACGCGCGGATTATAAGCGAGAACAAGCAGGGTTACGGATGGGCATGCCGCCGCGGTCTACAGGAAGCCATCGGGGATATTGTCGTTATCTGCGAACCCGACGGAACTTTTATTCCCGACGACCTCGAAAAACTACTGGCCTACTCTCATGATTTCGACATTGTGTACGGCAGCCGCACGCTTGGATGGATGATATGGGAGAACGCCAATATGGGCTGGTTCCTCAGGCTCGGCAACGTGGTTGTCGCCAAAATGATCCAGGTTCTTTTCAACTGCCGATCCCTTTCGGATGTCGGCTGTACCTTTCGATTACTGAAGCGCGAAACATCGGATTTCTTGCTTCCGCACTATCGTGTGGGAGGCTCGCATTTCGGCCCGGAAATGATGCTCAGATCCATTCTTGCCCACTGCAGGGTCGTGCAGATCCCCGTCAATTACCGTCCCCGAGTGGGAATATCGTCCGTAACGGGCAGCCTGTGGAAAGCATTGATCCTTGGCCTGCAGATGATCTGGATGATAATTGCCTTCCGTATAGGCTCATTGATAGGAATCAAACGGTTTAAAATGCCAGGGATACCGGAACGACACCGTCATAGACGTTATTGCCAAGGGGAATAAACAAGTGCGCTCAAAAAAAATCCGGCTATTATTGCTCTCTGTGATCTTTCTCGTCTTTTTGATAATATTTCTCCAGGGAGCCGCTCCGAGCGTATTTTATGGCGACAGCGGCGAATTGCAGGCGGTCGCGTTATGCGGGGGTGTGGGTCATCCCAGCGGGTATCCAACATTTATCATGCTGGGACAGGTTTTCGGCAAGGTGCTAGGCGGTGATCCGGCTCACCGTATCACGATAATGAGCGCCTTCTTCGGTGCGGCGGCCGTATGCGTTCTTTTTCTGGTTCTCATGAAACTTGGTCTGCCAGTATGGGCTGCCCTCGCCGGATCGGTCGTGTACGGCCTGAGCTTTACCTTCTGGTGGAGCGCTATAAGGGCTGAAGTCTACACGCTTTCGATCTTTCTGTTTCTGATAAGTCTCTGGCTCGTCCTGCATACATTTGAAAAGCCGACACTGGCCAGAGCCGCTTCCGCAGCAGTATGTCTGGGGCTTACCATGACCGGTCATCTTGCCTTTGCACCAGCTGTATTGATATTAGGGCTGATGCTCGCGTTTAAGAAACCCGAAGAATCGAAGTGGCCTGTGTACTGGCCGCTTCTTCTAATCACTTTTATCGCCGGTCTTTCTCCCTATCTATATCTTGTCTGGGCCGATTCCGGCGACTACCCGATGAACTACCTCAAGTATTCGATCGAACTCAGCTCGAGACAGTTCGGACTGACGGAAGAGACGTTCAGCAACCCTTTCAGGCGTATCTTCTGGCTCATCGCCGGGCAGGAATCTCATCCAACCATCAACCTGTACAGTTGCCGCGCAATGGCCCGGTTATCGATGCAGCTTGCGATCACCGAATTCATCTACCAGTTCGGGATATTGGGTCTCCCCGTATTCATTATCGGAGCCTGGAAACTGTTGAAGAAACCGAACAGGAATACCTGGGCCCTTGTGGGTATATTCACGACAACGGCCGTTTTCTGCGTCGCTCTGGCCAATAGCCGCATGCTTCCGATATTCGCCATGCCCTTGACGATAACTGTAGCTATCATAATCGCTTTCGGAATCCTTGCCCTCCGGGAGAGATTAGCCGGTAACAGGAAGCACCTCCGATTCCGGGAGATATCTGTCGGTATAGTATCCTTCGGTTTGATGATCGCCACGCCTCACCTGATCCGAGGTCCCTGGAATCAATCCGGTGCCATCAAGGAATCGATGAAGATAATTTTGGAGGCAGGTCCGGAGATCAAGACGATAATACCAACTTTGAAGGATTACATGGAGCCAAGAATCTACGGTGAGCGCGTTCTTAAGCTCGTACCACCAAACTCGCTGGTCGTCGGCAAATGGAAGATCATGGTCCTGTACTATCTTCATTATGTGGAAGGTATGAGGCCCGACATCGAACTTGAACCTTATTACCCTCATCACTACATCCGCCTGAAGAGATGGGAAGAGGAGCACGACCTGGCTTCGCATCCGATCGTCTTCGTTGGCTCAATGTCGGGGATGGTCGAAGATCTTATCGGTCTCATCAAGATCCCCGTCGACGAAAAGGAAAGTATCCATATCTGCCGGGGACCGCTGAAGTGGAAAAAGACGGTGGGCTGGATCAAGGATGACAGCCGGTAAGAGATTGGGTTGATATCACTTTTTCGCCGTTCTACTCGATGCTTTTTATTCTCATCGAATTTTTAAGATCAGAGAATGAGAATCCCTCGATTAACAGGCATATCAATCCTGCTCCGGTTATCGGTATAAAAACACCAGCATGGTACACAATCGAATAACTCAAAGCCTGGCTGTCAGGCACAGAGAACAACCCCAACCCCAAAACACAGCAATACTGGATCGTTCCTACAAAACCCGGCGCTGAGGGTATCATGATACCTATTGTCAGAATCACGAACAATACAACAGAAGCATAAACAGGCAGTGAAAAACCGAATGAGATAAAGAGAATCCAGATCACCAGGATATTCGGCACCCATACAAGAAAGGAAAGTACCATTGCCGCAAAAATATCCCATCCGTTGTTCAGAACCTTCAACCCGTCAACGAAAGAATCCGAAAGATCAATTATCTTCCCGCCGATTTTTCCCGGAAGGGGCTTCACAACGAAAGAAATAATAGACAATGCCATTTCCCGCCTGATCTTGAGCAGGATCAGGAAAACGATAATCAGACAATAAAAAACAATCGTTATCCATGCAGCTTTCTGTAGCACTACCGGAAAAGAATAAATATTGAAGAGAAGAATGATCCCGAAAAACGTCAGAACAACCAATCCGTCAAAGACCCTTTCGACTATGATGGTAGCAAATGACGCACTCTTGCTTATATTTTCCTTTTTACCGATGACGTAGGCCCTGACGAATTCCCCCAGTCTTGCCGGAAGAAGATTATTAGCCATAAGGCCAATAGCGGCAGCGGAAAAAAGACTCCACACCCCTATTTTCTTGATCGATTTTAGTAAAATCCTCCACCGTAAGGCTCTGAACACCATACTGAGAAGCATCAGAAGGATCACCGGTATCAGGAACCAGTAATCAGCGCTTCTCAAAGCCTCCAGCAACACACTGAAATCCACACCACGAAACGCAAAATAGAGGAAAACAGCGCTTACAACGATTCCAACCAGTGCTTTCCAGTTCATAAGGAAAATCCGCCATCCGTCATTTCGATTTTTCCAGAGTTTCGATTCTTTGTTCGAGCAACGCATTATTGATGGCCAGTTTGTTTATCTTGCGTTTCATATCGGAAATGACAATCGAGAAATGAAACAGAAGAAAGAAAATTCCAAAGATAAGCAGGATAAACAGCGCCGCGGGAGGATACAGTATCCCAAAGAACCTGGAAAGGCCTTCAAGAAACGCACCGAAGACAGCAACGACAAAAAATATTGAAAAGATTATCAACCAGAGGATAGAATATTCTTCGAGTAGTTTTCGTTTCCGGATGAAATAGACAAGAAACGAGATCAGTACCAGGGAACCGACTATGCTGAATATCTGAATCCTGCTCAGAATATACAGAGTGTTCACCTTTTTCCTCCAATCATATATTTAACAAAAATCGTTATAAGAACCTTGATAAGGAAATAATATGTATGAAGAGTATTGATGGAAGAAATTCCCGTCTCACGCGCTTTCATCTTGACAGGATATTCCCGGATCCTGTAATCAGCCCTGGTCAACAGATATATTTCCTCGGGTTCAGGATAATCGAAAGGGTAATCCTCTACAAGGAATTCGACACTCCTTCTGTTATACGCTCTGAACCCCGATGTGTTGTCTGTAAACTTCTTTCCGAGTATCATCGTCGCCAGGTTATTGAGCAGGTTGATCCCCATTCTCCGCATGAACGAAGAATATTCCCCGTCTTTACCAAGATACCTCGAACCAATCGCCGCATCCGTTTCCCCTGAGGAAACAGCATCAATCAGCCGTCCGGCCTGATCTGGCGGGTGCTGACCATCCCCGTCCATCCGGATCACAACATCATAGTCATTTTCAACAAAATAATTAAACCCGGCGAGAACGGCCGCACCTATCCCCATATTGAATGGAAGATTCAAAACAAAAACATCATTGAGCCTACCGAGTACTTCACCGGTCCTGTCTGTAGAACCATCATTGATAACAAGAATATCCGCCCCGGGGATATCATCC
Organism: uncultured bacterium; assembly: GCA_965370495.1. Classification (GTDB taxonomy): domain Bacteria; phylum Krumholzibacteriota; class Krumholzibacteriia; order Krumholzibacteriales; family Krumholzibacteriaceae; genus Krumholzibacterium. The sequence goes on along the minus strand of CBDUUV010000087.1, from coordinate 3,087 downwards.
CTTACCTGTCTTATAAGCTGTGCAATATAACCTTCTTCATTATACGCAGGGATAAGCGCTAGAATTTTCATATATCAAACACCTTTTCAGACCTGTTGTGAGCATCAACTTTCGACCGCGAATGCTATCACCATATCTTTTCGCCTGTCAACCAATCCCATCTCTCGGGGAACAGAACGACAGTTATTTACCACAATCAACACTTTGCAGCCGACAAGAAAAGACGTGCCTTCGCTGAGTACTCATCTCAGAAGAATTATCTTCCTGGTAAACCTCTGCTCTCCTGTCTCAAGACGTATAAAATATACGCCACTCGCGACAGGAGCCCCGTTACTGTTCTTTCCATTCCAGGTAATAAGGTATTGGCCCGCGGACATCAATTTGTCCACCAGCCCCGCTATCCGCCTTCCCGAGATATCGTACAGTTCCATCAGCACATGTGTTCGCCCCGAAGGATCCTGCCCTCTGTTGCCGACAGTAAAACTGATTGTCGTCGTCGGATTGAATGGATTTGGATAGTTCGTGCCGAGACCGGAATGGTAGGCGGGAGTTTCTCCAGCATCAGTCACATCGGTCACTGTATGGAAAACGATATTGCTGAAACGACTGTAATGTCCCTCGGAATCGGCAGCCTTGACAAGGTAGGCGTACTCCCCTGTTTCTTCAGCTTCAATGACCATAAAAGTATCTGGACAGGTTGATGCTACAATATTTCTTTCCCCATATACAGAAACAGGATCGATGTCGTCGATATAAATTCCTTCTTCAATCACCGCCCCATCGGTGTTATAGGAAAACCTCACCCTCATGACCGAATTGCCTGTCACACCTTCGACCTGATCGAGATAAAAGGCCGCGCTCCTCCATCCAACCGAGTTCCCGGTTATCCCGTTTCCATGATTGTTACCATTAGGATTATAATTCGTTGTACGGTTACCCGGCACGGTCTGCCATATCAGACCATCATCGAGGCTTACTTCCAGATATGCATAATCCCAGTCAAGCTCTATATCAAACCACAGCATACATGTGAGGGTATTGCCGAACAACATCGGGTAGAAAGTACACATCTCGAGACTGTTGTTCAGATCATCACCGCTTCCCGAGTAGAAACTGCTCGAAGCGCTGTAGGCCCTTGTGCCGCTCAGGGAAAAACCATCCGCCACCCAGAGTGTATCGCCTGTTTCACAGGGATCAGTTATTCCCTCGAGGTCTGTGTATTCGACCACCTCATAAGATATGGGCGGATTCGGATCACCGGAGTTACCCTGGGACCAGGAAAGCATATGCGAAGGATCTGCCAGATCGGCCACTTCGTACATCACCGGTACATGGGGACCAAGCACGCCATGGGGGTTCTCCGCCCTCCTGATAATCGTCAGGTTAAGCTGGAGCACCTTATCGAATGTCGGTTGAATCAATTCTTCCGGTGGAGCAAATCCTCCATCTTCATATGAATTAAGCTCAATAGTAAAACCGAATATCTTGTCCCTGACAAGAGTGGCACCGTACATCCAGTCATCCGAATCGCCGTTAACCGAGTATAGAACGTCCGTGGCTGTGCACCCGGGATGATAATCATTCCCTCTTTTCAGAGAATCGGCCAGTACGGAGAAAAGTTCGTGATCATCGGTATAGACAGCATCGTACCCCCAGGGATAGATAATAAGCTCACTGTAGGAATGATATGAAAGCGCCGTAACAAATTCCCTGGAGTTGCAGAAATCCCTGACAGTCTGTGTCTCCGGTTCGCTGAACGGCCCTGTACCCCTGTATGTCCACGCATCGGTGTCGGGTGAACTTCCAATGTCGTCGTATCCCCACTTGTATCCGAAATTCCTGTTCAGATCGACTCCGAAGGTGCCATCGCCATTGTCTCGACGGTTTTTCCTCCACCATGTCCACCAGTTACCTGAATGGTTGTTCTGCACATATACATGCCCGTCAGGATTAATCATGGGCGCTATCCAGATCTCACGCTCATCGACAAGCTCTGTGAGCTCCGGACTGGATCCATAATTATCAAGGAGATACTCTGCAAGCATCAGCGGTACTTCGACAGACATAAGCTCGCGGGCATGAAGACACCCCATTATTAACACTTCGGGTTCAGGTTCGTCGATCGCGGGGTTGTCCGAGATCTTGATCGCCCTGATAATACGACCCTCTATCGTCGTACCCAGTGTATCAATCCGGGTAAGGTCCGGGTATTCAAGTGCCAGGCTGTCGAGTTTTGCCTCCATCTCCAGATATGTGTGATAAAGACCCAGGTTCTCGTCGATAACACTGGCACCCTTAAGAGAAACCCTTTCCAGAACGGTCACCAGAGAGGTCCTGGCAGTGACCCACTCAAGCTGCCTGTCGGTAACCGCCAGGTCGACACGCCCGTCCCTGTAGACAGCCAGTACATCTATATTCATGGAATTGAGGTTATTCAATGTAAGATCTCTTGATAACCTGGTGCGAACAAGTGCCGAAGCTGTTTCCCCCGCAAACGATTCTCCGGTAACTGCAGACACCAGCAGGGTTACAAGAGCGGAAAAGATGATATATTTCTTCATAACTTCCTCCTTATCCTGTTATTATACAACAGATCACGGATAAAGACAATCCCGCAATTCAAGCTGATTATTTGTAGCAAGTTATTGTTTGCATTGTAACTCCCTGTTAAAAGAATCGTTTTCAACAAACTTTTCCTTGCTTTCCCCAAGTTGGCTTTGTAACTTCCCTGAAAAGGAGTACTCTGGTGCCGACATATCATTATGCATGCGAAAAATGCGAGCACGAATTCGAGATTGATCAGAAGATCTCCGATCCCCCGCGCAATCGTTGCCCCAAATGCCGGGGCAAAATATTCCGCGTCATCTATCCGGTCGGACACATCCTGAAAGGATCAGGTTTCTACAGGACTGACTACAGGAGTGAGGATTTCAGCAAAAGGGAACTGGCGGAAAAGAAATCAGATTCACCGCCCAAGATCAAAAAAGAAAAAAAATCAGAAAAAAAGACCGTTGAAAAGAATATTTGAAGTTCCTATGGCAGGGTGATCATAGCCGCAGATCCATCTTTTCATACTAAAAGCACCCT
>CBDUUV010000086.1:0-10430 GCA_965370495.1 uncultured bacterium | reverse complement strand
CCACGAGCCCGGCTCGACTGTGGCGAGCGGAGTGTATTTCTACAGGATGAAGACGGAGGGATTCGAGAAGAACATGAAGATGGTTCTTTTGAGATAACACGTGTCTCTTTCAAGTGCCGGATTGTCCATTCTATTCAAAGGTGGAGCCCCACCCTATGAAAATTGATCTTATCGTTTGGGGCGGGTTCAGGATAGCCAGGTCGACAAACTGACCTGTCGAACAGGCTTATTATTTCAGCCTCGCCGGCATGCTCCAGGTTACAGCAACTTTCAATCGCCTGTGGAAAGATCGATAATCACCACGGTCAGGTCGTCGGTGGCCGGTTCATCACGCTTTAATCCAGACCATATATTTATTTCCACCAACAGGCGATCGATGAATTCTTCAGCTGAAAGGCTGGAATTATCCAACAGAAACTGTCGCAGCCGCTGGTCGCCGTAATCCACTTCCGCCATGTTCATCGTTTCGGGGATACCATCGGTATACATCATAATTCGATCACCTGGTCCCAGGCGTTGGGTCACCGTCGAATAGTTCGCCTCCGGGAAGGGACCAATCATCAGGCCATTATTTTCGATACTCAGCACTTTTCCCTCAACAGCTTGCCTGATCAGCAGGGGAGGATGGGCAGCGCCGGAATAACGAAGTTCGCCGTTCCCGGTATCAATAAATGAGTATCCGGCGGTTACGAAACGGTCGCCCAGCTGATCGCTCAGAATCTGGTTCATCCAGGACAATACCCGGGCCGGATCATCGGCATACTCAATCTGGGCCTGAAAGGCCACTTTCACCATCGAGGCAATCAGGGCGGCGGGTATACCATGACCGGATACATCGGCTACCAGTATCCCCAGGCTGGTTTCGTTGACTGCGATATAATCAAAAAAATCGCCGGCTATCGCCTCCATCGGCACATAACGGGAAGCGATTGCCAGTTTTTCAGTTACCGGTGACTGCCTGGGAAGGATCGATAGCTGAATCTGCCGGGCAGTATCGAGTTCCTGCCGGATGGCAATCAGGTTTTGTTCCCGGCGGATATAACGGCGCAGGGCCATCAACCCGACAGTAAAATAGATAATCACCATTCCCAGCCATTCAACACTGAAAGGAAGCAATTCCAATCCCAGGCCACGCAGGTTATCCAGAATCACAAAAATGCCACAGAAAAGACTACCGATCAGCAGGCCGCGCAGATCATTTTTCCGGCGTATCCGTGGGTTCAGAATATTGGCAACCAGTACAATAAGACAACCTATTACCAGAATATTACTGATTTCAGAAACCAGGAGCTGATCGGTATAAATAATCCTCAGTGGTATAGCCACGCAGGAATAGAGAATATAGGTCCAGGCGGCGATGTGAATCGAAGATTTCCAGCCCCTGCCCAGGTAGACACGGAAAAAGGAAAATGCGGCCACACCGCTAAGGTAACCGAAGGTAGTAACCGCTTTGTTCCAGAATAGTTCTGTTCCACCCATCCAAAACCTGAAGGAACTGGTATTGAACATATACCTGAAACCGAAGAATACCGACATGGCGCTGAAGAAAAACATAGCTATGTCCCTGTTTTCTCGTCGCATTATCGCCATGAAAAAGGTTATCAGGCCAATAGTAAGGAATATCATACTCAGAGCCAGGTATCCCAGATCTCCCCGTTGAATCGATCGCCGGATGAAATTTTCCAGGGGGAGAATCCAGTTATGTTTCTCATTCTCCAGGCTGGGAGCAATCACAGAATAATTGATTTTCAGACGGGTTTCCTGCAGCGGCCGCCAGATATATAAAATTTTTCCCCCCGATTCGGCCGGCAGGTCAATAATATACCATTGGGGAATGTGCGGAATATTGGCTGGTTCGGTTCCCGGGTCTTCGTATGCAACCAGCCGGGAATTTGACAGAAACAGGGAGAAAGCAGTGAAATAGCCATTGATATACAACGAACCAGGATCGGGTATCCGGTCGGGGAGCCGCACCCTGACCCAGTATTCCACCCGGTCGGTCCATCCGAACGGATCCCTTTGATTTAACGGCCGCCAGCTGGCACCACCGCCAGGAGGAAATTCAGGTAAAGAGTCCATATTTTTCAAAGTATCCTCCCCGATCGGCTCGCAGAGATATTCCCATCCGCTGGTCAGCCTGATGGCAGAGGGAGGAAAATCGGGGTCAAACCACGTGGTTGTATATTCAGACATTACGGGTTGACTTAATCATAGCCTTCAAGTACCTTTTGCGTAAGGAAATGTGGGCTTTTTCGGCTCTCCTCAATGAATCCGGGAGGTGGGCCGGGACAGTATCTTCCCGGGAAATCTTCCGCGGCAGGGACCGGTCGGTATGCAGGACAAACAGTTTGGCGACTATAGGGTACTGGACTATATTGGCTCTGGAGCGATGGCGAAGGTATATCTTGCCGTTCATAAAGATGTACCGAACCTGAAAGTCGTCCTCAAGGTTCTATCCGATTCCAGGCTGGCGGAACGTTTCAAGCAGGAAGCGGATAAACTCGCTCTTCTCGACAAAAACCCCAATATCTGCAAGATCAGGCATTTTTTCAACCATGGCGATGAATTCGTTATCGCGATGGAGTATATCGAGGGTCCTTCTCTCGAGGAGATTCTTAAAGAAAAAACAAGCTTGCCGATCGGCGAAGCATTAAAGATGGTGGCCGATATTATATCGGCTCTTGAACCTGCACATAGCCAGGGGATCTATCATCGTGATATAAAACCGAGCAATATCATGTTCGCTAAAAACGGACAGGTTAAGATCATCGACTTCGGTATAGCCAAGGGCAAAACCGACCCTAAACTCACGATCCTCGGAACAGCGGCGGGGACCCCGGAATATATGGCTCCCGAACAGTTTGAAGGAGGCGAAGACCTCGATTATTCGAAGTGCGACATCTATGCTGTCGGCACGATGCTCTACAGGATGGTTACAGGAGACCTCCCCTATAAAGGCGACAACGAGTTCATCCTTAGAGATTCCAAACTCTTTACTACTCCTGCGGCGCCATCGAAACTGAACAAGGAAATAAACAGGGATCTCGACAAAATCATCACGAGATCCATACAGTGTAACGCGGAAAAACGGTTCGATTCGATAGCCGAGATGAAGGCGCAGCTGGAGATGGTATACGCGCATTACAGTGATGCCCCGGCCAAACCGAAGACCGCCAGGATAAAAAAACCTGCCAGGATTCGAAAATCCGGAAAAAGATCGAAGCTCAAACCTCTTCTGGCGGGAATCGTTGTTATAATCGCGGCAGTTTTTGTAGTTCTTAAATTCACTCCTGTTGGAAATAACTTTGGGTTGATATTCCCCGCCGGCAAGCAGGACGGGGAAAACGATTCGGGCCAGGAAAATATCCCTGCCGGGGATCTTGACCTCAACGCCAAAGAAGAGCCGGCGGAGATCGAAAAACCCATAGAAAAAACAGCAACAGTCCCCCCTCCTTCCACCAAACCGGCTGCAGAACCTGTCGCCGGCACCGGCGAGTTAAAAATCCTGTCAAGACCGGGTTATTCAGATATATATATCGACGGTGTACTTCAAAAAGAACAGACCCCTCATACATTTTCACTCTCCCCGGGCCGTCACGTTATAAAGATTGTAAAGGTGATAGATGGCATTAAGCACGAATACACCGAAACTGTTATAATCACACGGGACAAGACGAAAAAAGTAAATAAAAGATGGCCTGAAGAACAAAATTAGACTAAACTCGTTTTGTAACACCATCACTTAAAACCAGGGGGTAGCCTTGATGAACCGGAAACACCTTCTTTCTGTGTCGCTTGTAGTTTTATCTGTCATTTCGATCGTTTTTTCACAATCGTATTCGTTATCGCCTGCAACCGGGATAGAGCTTTCCGAAGAAATCGCCAAAGCGGTAGACCTTTATCTTGACGGCGAATTCGACGAGGGTTTGAAAATCGCGGACGACCTGCTCTCCAAAACCGGCCTTACCGCCAACGACAGTATCGCGATCTTCGAAGTAAAAAGTATCATAACCTATGCTAAGGGATACAAATACAAAATCGAATCCTTTAAATATCTCAAAGATATATCCGGAATAGGCCACTGCCTGATCAACCTGCCGCGCGAAATCTGGCCGACCGAATTGAGAGATCAATGGTATAAGCTCTGCAATGAAAAGGACCTGCTGGTCTGCCCCGATGATCAAAAACCGAAAGTCAAGACGATAGCAGTGATGGAATTCGATAACTTTTCGATCGGCAAATACAAAGAGGAACTCGGGGACCTGAGTAAAGGCCTGGCCGATTTCTTCGAGTACGACTTCTCGAGGTTTTCCGATATCAAGGTCGTAGAGAGGGACAAACTTGAATATATCCTGCAGGAACTCAAACTCGTCGAAGAGGGGAAGATAGACCAGGCCTCCGCTGTCAGAGTCGGAAAGATGCTCGGTGCCCAGCTTATGGTCTTCGGTTCGATCTCGCAGATCGACAAGAAGAGCGCGCGGATGGTCGTGCGGGTCGTCGATGTGGAGACTTCCGAGATAATCAGCACGGCTGACAGGGAAGGAAAACCTAATTTCGTCGAGATGGAAAAGGAACTTGTGAAAGAGGTGGCGACACAGCTTAATATCATGATAACAGAAGAGATTGAAACAGCGATAAACGAATCTGCTACAGAGGATATGAGCGCGGTCAGACTGTATTCTCTCGGGCTGAAGTATATGGATAAGTATGAATATAAAAAGGCCTATGAATGTTTCAGGAAGGCTTATGAAAAGGATAACGGTTTCTCCGAAGCAAAGAAAAAAATGGAGATCTACAAACCTTTGATCGGTTGATCCGCACAGCACGATAAGGAGAGGGTAATGAGCAGATATGTTCGGGTACTGTTGCTACTGGTCGTGGCTCTGCTCTTCACAGGATGCGCCCAGAGCCTTTACACGCAGGGAAGGATAGCTTCAGAGAGCGGCGATTACGCCGCCGCACTCGACAGGCTTTATGAAGCAATCGGCGAGGCGCCTGATGATTTCAGGGCCTGGTACGAGATCGGCGCCGTATATTACAAACAGGGTATCACGGGAAAAGCAGAAGAAGCCTTTGCGTCTTCAAACAGAATCAGGCCTAACGCGCTTTCCAATTTCTATCTTGGTCTGATCTTTGAGCAAACCGGTGAGATCGACAAGGCAATCCGGGTCTACAGCGCCGCCATCAAGCTGCATGGAGACCGTGAGACCAGAAAGACAATCGAAGGGCGCCTCGACGTCCTTATCGACAAAAAGTTAATTGAGGAAGCACAGATGGCGGTCAGGGACGAAGACTCTCTCTCTGTCATCGCAACCCCTGCTAACAGTATTGCTGTTATTAATTTCGATGGTTCGAACCTTCCCCCCGATCTCGAGCCGCTGGCACTCGGCCTGGCCGAATTTACCGCGATGGACCTTGCAAAAATCTCCAGCCTCAAGGTCCTGGAGAGGCTGAAGATCAATGTTATCCTCGACGAACTCGAGATCAGCCAGTCCGAATATGCCGATCCCAATCTGGGTCCCCGTGTCGGAAGACTCCTTGGGAGCCGAAATGTCGTCCTGGGGAGTGTTACCAGCGCCGGAAAGAACGGATTTCGAATTGACAGCAGGATAGTCGATACCGAAAAGGGATCTGTGGGCAGCACCGAACCTCTGCAGGGAGAGCTGGACAGGTTTTTCAGCGTGCAGAAAGAATTTGTTTTTTCTCTTCTCGACACTCTTGGAATAGCTCTGAGCAAAAAAGAACGTGACGCGATAGAAGAAGTGCCAACCGAGTCTTTTCTGGCCTTCATGTCATACAGCAAAGGCTTGTTTTATCAGAGGCGCGGCATGCATGGCGACGCGATGAGATCGTTCAATAATGCCAATCGCCAGGATCCTGGCTTTTCACAGGCCACTGACATGGCTGGAAGAATGAGCAACACCGCGGATTACAACAGGCAGGGAAAACCGGAAAGGGGACAGGGTAACTTTGAGAAAAAGATATCCTCATCGATGATGAAGGGGTTTCAGGAAGTTGGCCTCGATAATATCCAGGCGGCTAATCTCGCGAACAACAATTTCATCCTGAATACAGAACTCTACTTGTCCTATGGTTCATACGCTATCGCTCCTCCATGGGGAGGCCCTATCGGAATCGGTTTCGGGACGATCATAATCAGAGGTGATTTGGATGCAGACTAAAAAGATCATACTGCCGGTAGTCATTATGCTTGCTGTCCTGACTTCTGCCGCAGAGAGCCAGATAGTCTACAGGCAGCCGGGTTCGTCGATCCTGAAATTCCATTACAACAGCTGGTCGCTTGATGGCCCTGCCGGCAGAGAAGATGTGATATCTCAGAGAACTCTTACCCTTTCGGGGTTTCTTCCTCTCAGGGATAATTTTGAAGCGAGATATTATATCGCGTCAGGTTACAATAACCTCGATACGAAAAGCGGCGAAGTGGATATTTCCGGCCTGAGCGATTTGAGGATACAGATGTCGCACTCGTTCGTTAAGGATCAGATCCTGCTCTCCGCGGGAGTTAACCTCCCCACCGGAAAGAGGGAGCTCGACCCGGGAAACGACAGGGCGATCATCGAGTTTCTTTCTCATGATTTCCTCTCCCTGCCTTTGAGAAGATATGGTGAAGGTTTCGGCTTCAATCTTCAGGCCGGAGGTGCGAAAGAAGCCGGGCGCTTCAAATGTGGCCTCTCCGCCGTATATAATTACTGCGGAACGTATGAACCCTATTCAAAACGCGGTGATTATGATCCCGGAGATGCAATCTCACTCAACGCAACAACAACTACCGCCATCGGAAAGATCAACTATTCCGGTAATTTTGGATTTTCCATCTTCGGAACAGACCAACTTGATGATGATAAGATCTACAAACAGGCGCCGCAGTTCAACACGAGGCTAATGGCTGCTTATCCGGCTGAAAAGTACACAGCTACTCTCGGTTTCAGAATAATCATTCGGGGAAGAAACAAACGATACAGCCTTACCGACGGTATTATAGACAGCCAGTTAAAAAAATACGGTGATGAATTCGATTCCTTTTTCCGCATCGCTTATAATGTGGGAAAAGGCAGCCATCTGGCCGGCCTTATCGGTATGCGGCAGATACTTACAAGCGAAGAATATCTTGGAAGATCGTCGATCTATCATTTCGGAGCCGACTTCAACAAGAGTTTTTCTGACAGATTCAGTTTCGATCTGGGCATAATCTATCATACAGGATCCAGCGACCGGGACAATCTCGATATCAAGGGAATCCAGATCGCCAGCGGGTTGAGAATCGCCTATTAATAAGGAGTCGATGATGATTAGACGCAACAAGCCCCTTTCTCTTACAATAATCCTGCTCCTTTTTACATCTCTGGCATTTTTTTCCTGCTCGGAGAAGATCACCAGTGCCGGCGAGCAGGAGATCGACCTGCGAATCGACTTCTCTAACGGCAATCTTGATTCGGCAATAGCTACAACCTTCATCCTTACAATCACCGGCCCGGGGATTGCTGATCCGATAAAAGAAACGCTGGTATATTCGAACGGTTTTCTGACCGGCACTGTTAAAGTTCCAGCCGGGCCCAAGCGCAGATTCAGAATCGATGCGTTAGACGATAGCGGATTATTGATATACTCCGGTGAAACGGTCGCCGATGTCGCATCTGGCGCCGAAGTCCATCTTGGTATCGATCTTTATCCACGCGTCCCTATGGTGAAAATCTCGCCGATGTATGCTGTAAAACCCATGGGAACGCTACTGCCGATGCATATCAAAATATTCAATATAGAGAACCTGCACACATTTGATGGTGTGTTGTTTAACTACGGATCGATCATGGGAGATACCTATTATACCTATGACGTTGCGCTCAACCCCCTGCTCAAAAAAATCGCCACTCTTTCATATATCAGAAGGAAAGATGGTTCAGTACAGTTTAGGATAGTTCACGTAGATCCTGGCGGCAGTTTTGTCGATATCAACGGAAACATCGACCTTCTGACGATATATATCCAGACACATTTCAATGACTGGCCAGAGGAATCAATCCATTTCTATACGATAATCAATTCGATAAAAGACAACGAGGGAAATGATATCCCGCGCGAGGATATCTATCGCGAAGATGCCGATATTGCCCTCTACTACTACGAATCTTCGATCATAGCAGAATGGAAAATGGGGTGGGGTACTGGCAGTGAGGACCCGTCCTGGATAGAGGATACTTCGCCAAACGCCCTTCACGGAACAGCCACAGGAACAATTATCGGGGAAGGGGCTTATGGCAATGCCAGGTACTTCGACGGTTACGATGATTTCATCGAGGTCCCCGATAACGATCTTCTCGATCTCGATGAAGGGATAACCGTTTCCTTCTGGTTGAACGTCTATGGGGCAGAGCCTCAGGACGCGAAACAACCGGCCTCTTTTCCAGCCATGACAATCCTCAGCAAAGGATCGGAAAACGGCCCCGCAAACTATGAAATCATTGTCGAGGATCTTTCAAGTACCGATTACCACTTTACAATGGACTTCAGGTATGGAAACTCGACAATGCATACATATAGAGCTGAGATACCCGATTACATGCTCGGCAGATGGAACCATTATGTATTTTCCTGTCAGTTCGGAGATCCGTCATCGGCTCTTCTTGTAACCTTTCCAGAAGGGATGCAGCAGATGCCGGGCTCGTGGATTACCGGCGACGGGCGCGAAACCACGCCTCTTACAGACGGACCGCTGCTGATCGGAAAAGATAATGCCAGGGAGGTCGCCCGATATTATAGCGGCGGGATCGACGATATCGAATTATTCGACGCGGCATTCGATATGTGGATAATACAGAGACTTTACGCCTGGTGATAACACAGGCCGGCGAAAAACCGGCCTGTTCTTTTTGCTGTGATAATTGATCGAAAATCTCGACTGTTAATTGCTCTCAAGAACAATTGTTTCGGCTGTTGTCGCGGGATAGTCCAGGGCACTATCGACCTCTCCATCCGTTCCACTGATAAACACGCCGAGTATGAAGAGCCAGGAAAGGAGCTTTCTGCTCTTCCCCTCAGCCTCGGTGGAGCCGGAAAGTTTTATCGATCCATTGCCGGTGATTCTGTACTTGCCCTTTGTTCCAAGATCGACAAACGACACCTTGATAAATCCCGGTTTTCCCGGCCTCGAAGCCTCCGTGATCTCTTCTACCTTTGCCGTCCCCTCAGCCCCGGCTTCGATTATAGTCTTGCCACCAACCTTGATGTCATCGGCAAGATAGATGGAAAGTATTATCCCGGGCTGCAACTTTCCCGAATTGACCTGTATCACCGAATCAAATCTTATCTTCAATTCTGTTCCCTCGGGAATACGGACTTTGCCCGCATCGGCCGCCGCAGAAAGAAATATAACGACAAGAACCACGGCTATCAGCAATTTGGCTGAACGCATATCTTAACCTGCCTTTTTTCTGGTACCCTACTTCAGTCTTGGAAGTTCAAGTTCCGGTTTGAAACCTATTTTCACCGTTTTTCCGATACTATGAAATGTAATGCTTCCCTGCATTTCGAATATTGCATATTCGGTATCCAATGTAACTTTGTCACTCGGATCGTGTCCCCAGTTGCAATGACCCAGTTCATCAAAGGCTATATGAATATCATCTCCCGCTTTCCACGTGAAAGACATCCTGGTATTATCCCAAAGCTGGCCCACATCTTCAGCATTCGACCATGTGGGATCCCCTCCTGAACCTGTGACTTCGATATGAAGATGCCCTTCATCAGGAACCGTTTTAATAAGACATGTATATTTCCGTTTCTTTTTAAATCTTTCAACACTTTTCAAAAAGGAGTTTATCGATGATAGCTGGCTGTCGTGCGTCCCCTTCCTGAGATTTACTTTTATCGATTTGAGTTTCCTCGCCGCTTCTCCAAACAAATATTTCGGGTCGGTAGAATTGTTTATGCGCTCCTTGAGCTTGTCAAATTCTCCAAGGGCCGATCTTGTTGATCTAACGCTGCGCACAGGTTTTGGAGATGATACACTGATACAGTCTAAAAGAGCACTACCAAGCTTTTTCTCGAAACTTGTATAGTTTTGCGCGTTTTTCTCGTTGAAGGCGACCTGATCATCGATTTTGTCGAAAAGCACAGTATCCCTCGGGCTTTTGATCAACGCTGTAAAAAGATCCCAGTAACGAAGCGCCCGGTCAGACCTCTGATATAAAACAGAACTCTTACCGCCAACACGCATCACTTCAAGATCGGATCTGATTTTCACATGCGTTTGGTCAAGCATCAGGCTGTCCTGGCCGGGATCATATTTTGGGCGAAGATCGGGGTTCTGTACTATCTTTGTGATATTAAGGATAATTCCGTCGAGCCTGGCGAGCACAGGGCCCATATTGAAATCCTGATAGACTTCTTTCATCTTAATCGCAGTGACCCGG
>CBDUUV010000085.1:0-10557 GCA_965370495.1 uncultured bacterium | reverse complement strand
GGTTCTTGATGGTTTGCAGAAAACGCATTGAACCTCCATAATGCTCAGGAATCGTTAGAAAATATCTATCTCTGTTTTGCTTTCTTTAAAAAAGCCCCTGTTACTGAAACTCCCACTGCTATCAGCATCACTGCTATCAGCATTTTTAATATAAACAAGCGAAAATTTCAATTTAATAAATTGCCAGACGAGGGTCTCAGTATTACCGGCGAGGTTGTCGCCGAAACGGCGGGCACAGTAAGTCACAGAACAGGTCCTTTTGAACCAGATAATTTCTCAAATAGTTCGTCATTACCAAATAAATATGTTGTATATTTACAACAGTATGTTATATTAACAGTATGAAATCACGAAAGCTTTATAACAGAATCTCAGTTCTCAGGGAAGAACACGGGATATCCCGGAAAGAATTGGCGGAAAAGATAGGGGTAAATTACCAGACTGTCGGCTATCTCGAGCGCGAAGAATACAATCCCAGTCTGGATCTGGCTTTTCGAATCGGTGAATATTTCGGTCTTCCGATTGAATTGATTTTCGCCACGGAACCGCTTAAGCCGCTCAGTCAGGAACTACTCGAATCTCGAAAACGAAAGGAAGGTTCTAAATGAACGCTCAAATATCAAAACCGGCCAGAAGATTGGCTGTTACAATCAATTGCTTGTGTATAGTATTGTTTCTCGTTTTCTTCAATATTGGTCAGTCGGCCGGTTGGAGCCCTGGCATCGTTGCTGGAACCTTGCTGGCGCTGTGCGCAGTGATTGGAACATTTATTATCTCTCAGGTCAAAACACGCTTGTGGAAGTTCGTTCACATAAGGATAGACGATCTTGATGAGCGGCAAGTGCAGGTGAGATTCGGATCATTGCGCCGTTCGTACGCGATTTTCACTGTGATCAGCCTGGCGTTGCTTTTGTACATTGCGGTATACGGTGTGCGCCCGGGCTCAATGCTGATACTGATTTTTATCAGTCTGCTCTATCTGGCTCACTCCCTCCCGGCCTTCATCATTGCCTGGACGGAAAATGAGGTGTGACGACGACCAACCAGTTCCCGGCTACTGCGCCCCTATTTGTACAGGTTGTAAATTTACGTGGCATGAAGTAAATATCGCGACCGACAAGGCCAGTTCGCTAATTTGCGTCCCACCGGTGGAATCAGAAGCGTCGTAATGCTCCGCATCGGAGAGTGTAATCTTTTCGGAACCTTCGGCAGGGATTTCCATGAATCTGAAGGCTCTCCCCTGCTCTCGATCGCCTGATGGAAGATACAGAAGGGAATGTGGCTGAAAAGAAGAGGCGATCGCATCATCTATCTATGATCCATGACCGGCCGCGTCGACTGCTTCGCTGTATTCCTGTTTCAGGGAATCTATCAGTTCCTTGACTGATATGATTTCCGTGGTACGCCAGGCATTGGCTCCGCCAAAAGCATACCCCTTGTCCACATTGCCATTCTTGGCCTGCAGCAGAGCTATTGCAATGCAGTACGGCGCATTCACTACATCACAGGTCTTCAGGCATTTGTACGGACATTTATAGGGCACCTTATTACCAGCTTCCACTTCATCGAGGAAGGGGCTGCGGATTGCGCGGCCGGGGATGCCGACCGGGCTTTTGATAATTATCAGATCATCTTTGGTACAGTTGACATGAGCTTCTTTGAATCTGATATTAGCATCACATTCATGTGTGGCAATAAAACGGGTAGCCATCTGTACGCCCTGGACTCCCATTTCAAGGTATTTACGAATGTCAGCGCCTGAAAAAACCCCACCGGCGGCGATTACGGCAATATCCCGTCCGGATGACTGCTTGAAAGGTTCAATTGCTTCGATTACCTGCGGGACCAGTTTTTCAAGCTGATAATCAGGATCATCAATCTGCTCAGGTTTGAATCCCAGATGCCCACCGGCCATGGGACCTTCGACCACTACTGCCGAAGGAGTATAATTATATTTTCTTGTCCAGTATTTGAGAATAATTTTAATGGCTTTGCCTGAAGAAATAATCGGCACAAATTCTGTGTGCAGTTTATTCATATCACCAATGGATTCCGGCATTCTCCGGGGAAGGCCTGCGCCCATGAAAATGATATCAGCTTCACCTTCAACAGCGCCTTCAACATGTTTTTCAAAATCAGTGAGCGCTACCATGATATTCACGCCGATAATACCGTTCGTTTTTTCCCGGGCCTTTTTAATTTCCTCGATAATTGCGCTTTTATGCACACCGACATAATCGGTTATTATATTATCTCCACTCTCACCGATCCCGACAGAGGCAATAATACCGATTCCACCTTCATTAGCCACCGCGGCTGCCAGGCCGGATAAAGAGATCTGGACACCCATTCCGCCCTGGATTATGGGGATCCTGGCTTCGAATTTTCCGATCCGCAGGCTGGGCATCTGGTTCTGGCTCATGAGATTCCTTTGTTAGAATCATCTATGCTCAAAAAATCCTCTAATGAAAAAAATACGGCTCATTTAACTTTTTCTGCCCGGCCTCCACGGGCACCTGCTTCCAGATGGGGATAATTCGTCAGGCGGCAGATTGTCATCCTCGACAAAGGTTTGGAATTGACAAACTTTTTTAACAAACTCGGTAAACAATATTTTTTACACTGTATTACAATAATCAGCTTTTTCTGGATATTGCAAGAGAAATGAATTAAATATTTCATTCTTTGAGTAAATTCACTGTCTATTTCCGCAAAATAGATACCAGAAAACAGCCATTCACTGGACCCGGCCCGGGTAAGCAACACCTTCTGATGGATGATGTTCGCTCCATTTTTCGGAACCTGGCCGAACGCAAGGGCCGGCGGCCAGGCTTTCCGTCCTGGCAACAATCCACTCATAAAGGGTCGGCAATACGATCAACGTCAGGAGCGTCGAGGATACAAGCCCTCCAATAACGACAATCGCCAGAGGTTTCTGTATTTCCGAACCGGTGTTCGAAGTAATAACAAGCGGCAACAACCCCAGGGCCGTCGTAATCGTTGTCATAAGGACGGGTCTGAGTTTTGACGAACAGCCGGCGATTACTGCTTCTCTCAGCTCCATACCCATTTTTCTAAGATGATCGAAACGCGATACCAGTACAAGGCCGTCCGTCAACGCTATTCCGAACAGGGCGATAAACCCGATCGAAGAAGGAATACTTACATTTTCCCTGAAAAGAAGCAGAGCGAAAAAGCCTCCAACCATCGCGAGCGGAATGTTGAGCATGATAAGCAGCACATCCCTCAGCGAGTTAAAGAGACCATACAACATCATGAGGACGAGGAGCAGGGTAATCGGAATGATGATCGCAAGCCTCCTGTTCGCTGCTTCGTGCAATTCGAACTGTCCACCCCACACAAGCCTGTATCCGGCTGGAATGTCGACGCTCGCTGCGACCATTTTTTGAGCGTCGTGGACAAACCCACCGGCATCCCGGCCCCTGACGTTGCACTGTATCGAAATATATCGCCGGGTGTCTTCCCTGCTTATCTGCCTGAGTCCAGTAACGGTTTCGATATGCGCAAGTTCCTTCAAGGGCATATTGTAGCCTTCGGGCGTACGGATGAGAAGTTCCTCTATGGCCCTGATATTCTGGCGGTAGTTTTTTTCGAATCTGACTGTGATTGAGAATATCTTTTCATCCTCGAAAACCTTCCCGACCTCCTCCCCCGCCACCGCGCTCTGTACCGTATGCTGAACCTGGTAATTACTAAGGCCATGGCGGGCGATCTGCTGGCTGTCCATTTCTATAAGGAGCTGGGTTTGCCCGTCCACCTGCTCCGTTCTCAAGTCGGCGACACCGTCTACATGGGAAAGAACCGCCTGGATTTCCTCGGCTTTGGCCTTGAGCACCGCCATGTTGTGACCAAACAACTTCGCCACGACGGTGGCGCCTACTCCACCCACGAGACCGTCTATCTCATGCTTGATAGGCTGAGAATAACTGATTGAAACCCCGGGATATTCACCGAGGCGTTCGTCGATCTTCTCTATAAGCTCTTCCTGCGTGTTTATATCATTCCACTCATTATTCGGTTTCAGGGTCACCGTTATACACGCATAATTGGTGTGATGCATATGAGGGCCCATTTCTCCATAGCCAATATCGGCTATTACGTTATCCACCTCTGGAAAACTCAGGATATCTTTAGAAATCTCCCTGGTAGTCGCGTTGATCTCTTTCAGGGATATATTCGGATTCATATAGGCCAGCACCTGCACCGACCCCTCCTGCAGGGTGGGCACGAATTCCCTTCCCAGCAGGTTGGATATGACAACACCGATTACCACAAAAACGCTTATCGTGATAACGACGGCCTTTCGGCGACGAAGGCAATAAAGCAACAGCGATTTATAATGCCCCAGGATCACAGGGTGGACCGCCCTCCCCTTTTTAGTGCCGTGTCTCTCCCTGTGCAGCAGTCGGTAGAAGACCGGGGCTATGATCAGTGCGTATATGAGCGAGCCGATCATCGTAGTTGATACAGCGAAGGCCAGGGGCCTGAACATCTTTCCTTCTACCTCTCCCAGCGTAAAAATTGGAAGAAATACAATGACAATGATAAGAGTCGCAAAAAATATCGGCCGTCCGACCTCGCCGGCCGCGGCCAGGATACTATCGTTTATAGACGATCCTTTTGCCGTGCGATCAAAGGCTGAAAAAATCTTTTCCACCATTATAATCGTGGCATCGACGATCATACCCAATGCTATCGCCACGCCGCCAAAAGAGATCAAATCACCCGACATCCCGTTGCGATACATCACAATGAAAGCAAACAAGGTGGAAAAGGGAAGAGAACACAGCACTATAAGAGCATTTCTAAAATCTCCCAGGAAAAAAAATGACACGATGCAAACGAGAATCAGCCCCAGCGCAAGAGAATTCCTGACGGTATTAATGCTGTTCCTCACGAGTGCTGATTGGTCGTAAAAGACGACCATTTTCACGCCTTCGGGTAATGTCTCGTTAATCTGCTTGATCCTCTGTTTTAAACGCCCTATCACTTCGAACGAGTTAGCTCCGTGAATTTTGTATACGCTTCCCACGATTACTTCTTTTCCACCGTTCAGGATTCCGACCCCCCTCCTGAACGCATCGCCGAATTCAACTTCAGCAACATTCTTCACATAAATCGGTCCCCCCTCGCGGGCACAAATCACGGTGTTTTCGATGTCCTCGACCGTGTCTATCAAACCGAGTGTACGGACAATCAACTCCTCTGATCCTCTTTCGATTATCCCGGCTCCCAGGTTCAGATTGTTTTTTCTGACCGCTTCGATAATATCATCCAGCGTCAGGTCGTATTCGAGAAGCATGTTCGGGAAAACCTTGATCTGGTATTGCCGGACATGTCCCCCCTGGCTTATTACCCTGGCAACACCTGGAACCGTTTGCAGGTCGCGCTTTATTACCCAATCCTGCAACGTGCGTTGCTCTGTCGTACTGAAATCATCTGCTTCCAGATAGTAGGTCAGTATATTCCCCATTCCGCTGGCCACAGCACCCATTTCCAGGCCGTGCGGCATATTGACCCCTTCGAGTATGCCTTCTTCCGCTTCTTTGATCCTCTCCGATACAAGCTGACGGGCCAGATATATATCAATGTCGTCGTCAAAGTAGATATTCACTGTTGAAAACCCCAGAGACGATATCGAACGTATCTTCGCCACGCCAGGGATGCCTCTCATTGCCACTTCCACCGGGCGCGTCACGAATTGCTCTACCTCTTCGGCAGCCATCCCTTCAAGCTCGGCAAAGACCTGCACAAGGTTGGGGCTGATATCCGGAAACGCATCGACAGGCATCCGGGACAGGGATAAAGCACCAGCCACGCAGATCCCAATAAATCCCAATACTACCAGCCATTTATGCTTAAGTGAGATCTGAATAACTTTCGTAATCATTTCGTTTCAACTCCATATGTTTAATGAGCGTGGTCCTGGCATACCTGGCCGTCGCCTTCACCTTTTTCGAGTTCAGCTTTCAGGCGGAAGTTATTTTTTGTTACAACCTCTTCCCCCGGGCTCAGGCCCGCAAGGATTTCGACAAATTTGTCGTTTGAATATCCGATGGCAACAGGTCGCATCTCAAAACCATGCTCATCCCTTACAAAGACGCAAAGCTTGTCATTTACGCTCTGCAGGATGCTTTTTGCCACCATCACTTTTGCGAAATGCTTAGCAACAAGAATGTCCCCGGTAACAAATGTTCCCGGTCGCAGTTTTCCGGAAACATTGTCCAGGACAACTCTCACAAGCACCGTCCGAGACCTCTTGTCGATGACCGGGTCGATGTAACTTATCGCGCCCAAAACCGCACCCATACCTGATTTGGAGGTAATCGTCACCATTTGGCTCTTTTCTATTAATCCGATATCAGACTGCTGGATATGGAGATCGGCCCAGACCGTTCCAAGATCCGCAACAACGAATACATTCTCTTCGACCGTGATCGCCTCTCCCATGACAATATGTTTTTCTATAATTGTGCCATCGAATGGGGCGCAAATATCAAAAACTGTGAACATATCGTATGATTCCGAGGGTAGCCGATCGAGATACCCGCGACTGAATCCGAGAGCGCGAAGTTTCTGCTCGGTGTTTCGCATCTCTATTCTGGCTTCGGCCAGATTTTTGTTCGCATCGAGATATTCCTGCTCGGAAGAAATTTTCTCGCTCCGGAGTTTTTCTTCACGAAGATAAATCGCTTCTGCCAGTTCGAAGCGTTCGATGGAAGCAAGGTAGGATGCTTTGGCATCGGCCAGTTCGCGACTTTCGATGGAAGCCATGACTTGCCCCTTCTTCACACGATCGCCCAACCTGCAATTTACATCGGCTACTACACCAGATACGCGAGGAATGATGTGAGCAAGACGGTCTGCATTGATCACAATCTCACCGGGAACCGTCCTGCGTATTTCAAATTCTCCCGAGCTGACCCTTTCGATTTCAATACCGAACTTGACAATGTTTTCTTCGGAAAGATGTATGATCGACTCTTCATTATGTTCTTCCTGCGTATAGTTTCCTTCGAGCCCCTCATGGCCATGTTCATGGACATGATTATCCTCATGATCATGTCTATCCCTTTCAATATCTCCGGCCGCCGCCTGATGCGTTTCGCCTTTGCTATGCGTGTGCGTATGGTCCGGATCTGATTTCGGAATTATCCTGGAGCTCATTATTATCAGTATGAACAAAGCGAATGCTATCAGGCCCAGTTTCCAGAACTTCATTTGTAATCCTCACTTTTTAAATACACGCCATTATCGATCGAACGCCCGATAAGCCGCTCAACATCCGTTTTGGCTTTATGATATTCGGCCAGAACCTCGATATACTGCGTTTTGACCTCAAAAAGGGTCCTTTGGGCATCCAGAACATGCAGATAATCCAGTTTGCCCTCTTTGTAACCAAGCATCGACGCATCGAAAACGCTCTGAGCCCCGTACAATACGTTGTCTCTAAGTTCCGCTGCCTCCATGTAAGCGCTGGAAAGGTCGTTGTATGCACTGACCAATTCCATGCGTATTCTCGTTTCTTCGGCCTTTCGGCCTTCGCCAGCCCCGGCGAGTTCATAAGCGGCAAGTAGTTTCCCCGCCTTATTTCTGTTCGACAGCTGCAGGGGGATAGATATCCCGAAAACGAACAGGTTCTCGCGGGTATCATTAAATCTCTGCACTCCCCCACTCAAGGTTACATCTGGAAAAACTCTGGCCTTTTCCAGGCTCAGTGCCGCTCTTCGTTTATCTATCTCCAGGGGCCACCTGGCAATCTCGGGATTTTCATCGATCAAACCAGCCAGATCGTCCATAGGTGGCACGGGGTAGAACATATCGAGCTGCCCCGCAACGCTCGCAAAAAACGGCTCATCCGCGCACCATGCGGAACTCAGTTTCCTGCGGTTTAACTCGAGTTCCATGAGGGCACGCTGATACTCTATCTTTATTGTCGAATGAGCGACGGAAGCCTTGGTTTTTTCCAGGAGGGAATCCTTACCGGCATCAACCCTTTTTGATACGACACCCACCAATTCCTCCGATAACCGTAACAGTTCTTCGGTAAAATCAAGCTTTTGCTGCGCAGCCAGCACATCAACGAACGATTTCGTTACCTCGGCAAGAAGATCAAGCCTTTCAGTCTCGTAATCCCATCCCGCGAGGATGTTATCCAGCGAGGCAAGCCTTTCGCGTTTACCCCGCTTGCCCCCAAGCTCGATTAACCTGCTCAGTTGTATAGTAAAGAGAGCACTATCAAACTCTCTTCTTTCGCCTGGACCTCCAACATCCTCTACTTCGATTTCGAGCTGCGGATTCGGCCACATAGACGCTTCCAACTGCATAGCCTCGGCCTCTCGAATCTTCCAGGAACAGGCCTTCAGCCGGGGATTATGCATCAGTGCCAGAGCCAACGCCTGCCGTAACGTAAAGACTCCGGAAATTTCGATAATCTCAGTATCGTCAGAAGCCTCCTCAGACCCTATAGCCGGCTGGAAAAGATCAAACTCACTTCCGAGAAGCCTGGGCTCAGGTAGTACAATCTTACCCCCCTGCCTCTTGCACCCTGAGATGGATAAGACAAAGAAAGCAAGAAATACCGTAATTAATTTCATACGCATAACAACAATCCTAAACCGTTAAGTTCCCGAATCGATACCGTATGCAAAGACACGGCTTGTCGACTCAAATTGATAATTATTTGACTGGGTCAAAGAAGAAAAATGCAGAGGATCAGGATATCATGCTATCATGATAACAAAGTTCAAGAATTCCAGGGACAGGTTGACAGCGCCTGCCGATACTACAGCTGTCCCAATTTCAGTGAACTGAAAAACAGCAGCAGCCTTCCCGGTAAGCACTGTGGCGGTCAAGAAATTTTCTCCCACCCTGGATCTGTCGGGCAAAGTAAAAATATACTTCTGGTGGGTGTGGAATTTTACGGATTCCCGGCTGCAATGGTGGCATTCATCCTGGTGATGAGATTCGCATCCGGAGTGTAAGTTAGAATGTTCATGGAAACTATGCGTTTCGCAAAATTCATCGCAGGAACCTTTGTCAGCATCTGTTTCAATACAGAATGGACAAAATAGCCCCCAGATAAACCAACTGCCAAGCAAGGAAAAGAAAAGAAAAACGAAAAATACTTTATAAAACATCTCTTTCATATCTCACAAATCCCTCACCGGTTCATCCCCATAAATTATGCGCACCGAATACTCCCGGCCGCTTCCAAAACAATCTCTCCATTCAATATACACGTGTTGTAATAGCCGGTTCCATTCTTTTATGGTTAAACAACTTTCAATACGACAACGGTTATATCGTCATTCTGAGTTGCGCGTCCGGAAAACTTCATGACATCGCCGATAATTCTCTGCTTGATCTCGAGCGCCGACAGGGAGGATGTTTGAAGTTCGCCCAGAAGAGCTACTATCTTGTCTTCCTCGTAGAATTCTCCGGAGCTGTTACGCGCCTCTGTCACACCATCTGAATAGATGACCACAACATCTCCGGTCTTCAAGGCGACCTTCTTCTCCTTGTAAACGGTATCCTTGAAAACCCCCAATGGAAGCCTCGGATTCTCGCATTCAATCGAAATGATCTCTCCACCGGTTTTTATCAGCGGATTGTTGAATCCTGCGTTTGTAAAAGTAAGCTCCCTGGTAGCGAGTTCTATCGATGCAAAGCAAAGTGTTGTGAACATCATCTCGTCGGTTTTGTAAAAAATCGGTTGATTCAATTTGGTCATCACTTCGGCAGTCGAACTGTACTCACTGGCTTTTGAATACAACATTCCATTTGACATTACGGCTATCATAGCCGCTTTCATGGCCTTACCACAAACATCCCCAACAGCAATTCCGAACCTTGTTTTTTCATTGTCCAGCCAGATATAATCATAGAAATCTCCCCCAACTTCGTTCGCGGGTATGCAAATGCCCGATACCTGGAACCCTTCTATTTCGGGGTCGTAATGGGGCATGATCGACATCTGCGCCAGGTGAGCCGCTTCAAGCTCACCGGCCATGCGGACATTCTTCAATCTTCTCCTGTAGAAAAAGAACACTATAGTCAGAATCAATATAGCCGCAAGCAATCTGAACCAGATAGTTTTCCAGAAAGGAGGAGTAATCACAATCTCAATCGAGCTTCCCCCTTCATTCCATATACCGTCGCTGTTGGAACCCTTTACCCAGAAGGTGTAGGTGCCGGGGGACAGGGTCGTGAATGTAGCAAGTCTTCGTTTCGAATCCGTGAAAATCCAATCGTTATGCAGTCCCACCATCTTGTAGGCATATCTGTTCTTGATCGGCGCCGTATAATCCAGTGCAGCGAACTCAAAAGAAAAAACGTAATCCTTATACGAAATCTCAAGCTTCTTTATTTCCGATATAGGCTTGTCCAGTCTGACTTCCTTGTTGAGTTTCAACAGGGATGTGATCACGATTGGTGGAACGAATGAATTGTTCTTGATCTCTTCCGGAATGAAGGAATTGAAGCCATGAATGCCTCCGAAAAACATCTCTCCTTTCTCATTCTTGAAGAATGATC
>CBDUUV010000084.1:0-10846 GCA_965370495.1 uncultured bacterium | reverse complement strand
GGATATTTTGGCCTGAAGGCGCCGTAATGATCCTAGTTTCCAACCATGTACACACCGAAATAACTGAGTACATTGTCGATTGGATTTGCGATAGCGGTCTGCGTACTGCCAGCGAAAAGCAGTCCGACCGCGCGAGGATTCACTGAGACATCCTCGACGAGGAGTGATCCCGAATCACCACCGAGAAGGAATCTCCTTCCAGAGACTACTATCTGCCCGGTGAAGTATTCAATGGTCTCTTCTCCAGCGCACTCATCCGAACCGATGATGTTAAAAGCGCCATTGAGAGCGCTGACGGTTCCCCTTGTAAGACCGGAGGTTCTTCCGCTCTTTTTGACCGTCAGGCCGACATACGCGTCGAGCGTGGTTGACGAGAGAACACCGATCTCGAGGATCGATCCCGCCGGATCGACCATGCCGGAGATAATCTCGGCCAGGGCGCAGTCGATGTTGATACCGTCTACGCACCATTCGGAGAGATTGGCGACGTAATCTGCAGGGATATCCTGACAGCCCACTTCGATGAGGCCCGGCTGGTTGATCCCCTGGCCGACTTCGGCCACGTCAGGATCGGCTACGCTGGCCGCCTGGTCGCCGGCAAAGACGTGTTTGTTGCTCAGGATGAACTTGGTTCCCGAACCGTTCTGCACCAGGGCGCCGAGCGTTCCGCTGCAGCAGTAACCATTGGCGAGATCCTTGCTGTTACCACCGGAGACACCGAGAGAGATGGGGCGCGGGTAACGGGCGGTATGTCCGGTAGTCGAGCCGCCGCCACCACCGCCGCGTAACATCCTCATCCTGCCGGAAATGATCTTCTTCACGGGGATGCCCTCGATATGCGAGGGGATGTCTTTGCCGCCCCTGCTGTTTTCGAGGTAAACGAATATCGCGGGTTTTCCGTCATCGTTGATTCCGGTCGCTGTCCCCACGACCAGTGGGTCGGACATCAGGTTCCCGGTGTGCTGATTCTGAACCGCCATTACAGCTTGAATTCTGGTATCGGAAGCGCTAAGCGTGACCGGACCCTGGCTTGTGCCTTCCGGAGCAGTGAGGATATCGCTCGTTTCCGAACATCCGGTCATGAAGCCGAATGCCAAGAACATAACGAATACTCCCGCCCATTTCACATGCGAATGGGAGAAAAGCTTCATCAAGCCCTCCTTGTACTTTGGTGGGGAATGGATTTCCAATACGAGAAGTGCGATGAGTGTATGTGAACGCGGATCATGCTGTCAAGACAATTTATAACAATATCTTATAAACAATAACTGTAAACAGATTTTTACGGGTGGCATGAATGTTTGACGGAAAAACCGGATTATGTTCCCGTTATTTAATGGCGAGGTTCTTGAGCATCCTGTACATAGTGCTTCTCGAGATTCCCAGCTCGCGGGCTGCGCTGGATTTGTTTCCATTCGTTCTTATCAGGCTTGATACTATAAGATCGCGTATCTCATCCCTGTC
Organism: uncultured bacterium; assembly: GCA_965370495.1. Lineage (GTDB taxonomy): Bacteria > Krumholzibacteriota > Krumholzibacteriia > Krumholzibacteriales > Krumholzibacteriaceae > Krumholzibacterium. The sequence goes on along the minus strand of CBDUUV010000084.1, from coordinate 9,382 downwards.
CCTGATGAGCCCGATAGAACGGATCTCGCGGGTCTTGAGGATATTTGCAGAGGTTAACGGATCGTGCTGGAGTCCGAGGATGTGGTGATTTCGGATCTTGAGAGGCAGATCCCCCTTGCTGATTGTTCCCTTTTCCCTTCCGATGAGGGAGAGAACCCTGACAACGCTGATTAGCTGGCGGACGTTTCCTGGCCAGTGATACCCGTTGAGGAATTCGAGTACGCCTTCCTCGATGGCAGGATCGAAGCCGGATTGTTTTATATACCAGGCAAATAGCGCAAGGATATCCTTCCGCCTGCGTCTGAGCGGTTCGAGTTTGATTGAATCGGTGAGGATGCGGTAGTAAAAATCCTTCCTCAGCTTGCCGGATCGGAGCAGAGCATCGATGTTCTGGTTGGATGCGGAGATAATGCGAATATCTATATGACGTTCTCCGGATTCGCCGATTCTCCTGATCTTCTGTTCCTGGAAGACCCTGAGGAGCTTTGCCTGCTGTGATACGGTAAGATCTGATATTTCGTCGAGGAAGAGCGTACCGCCCGAAGCTCTCTCGATCAGTCCAACATGGTTCCTGTCAGCTCCAGTGAACGCGCCCTTCCGGTGGCCGAAGAGCTCACTCTCAAAAACGGAGTCCGGTATTGACGCGCAATTAAATGCCACGAACTTGCCATCAGGCCTCATGCTCAATTTGTGAATCAGTTTGGCGATTACTTCCTTGCCAGTCCCCGTATCACCGGAGATAAGGATAGGGATATTGCTCGGGGACAGTGAAGCGATCTTCGATACTACTTTTTTCATGTGATCGGACCTGGCGACAACAAAACCCTCATAAAGCCAGCTGTCCTTGAATACTACCCGTACTTTTCTGGAGAAATTCTTTTCCTCATAGAAATCACTGAGGATCCTGTTGGCCAGATTCTCGCATTTTTCAGCTTTGTCAGGAAGGCCGAGAGAATCGTACAGGTGAGCTGCTTCGGTGGCGGAGGTTCTTGCCGAATCGAGGAGTTCGCTTTTCCTGTCCCTGCCCGGTTCGGGATCGATGACCAGGCCGGTAAATATCTCGGCTGCGGACAGGTACGTCCTTGCAAGTTCAAACGGTTCCTTGATGGTCTTCATAGTGGATATAGATTCGCCGAAATACGAATGGGATAATTCGATATTGCTTTTCTTTGCTTCGAGGATACCGAGAGCTCGCAGGACGCATCCCAACTCGTGATCATCGTGCAGGGATTTTGATAGTTCGAGGGCCTTCGTGAGAATGGATTCAGCTTCTTCCAGCCTTTCAACGCGTGTATAAAGATCACCGAGCCGCCGGTATACCTCTACCGTTATATCTCCTTTTGGTGCTATTTCCAGGGCCAGTTCCTCCGCCCTGAGGAGATAAGACATGGAAAGATCGTAATGCTCCTCAAGAAAGGCTATTTCCCCGAGAAATTCCAGTGCCAGGGCATGACCGCGTTTGTACCCGGTTTTTTCCGCGAGCTCGCGGGCTTTATTCATATATTCCCGGGCCGATTGATGATCTCCAAGAAACATCTTTACACGTCCGAGAGCTATGGTTGTTTCGGTGATGCCTGCTGTGTTCTTGACATTCTTGAAGAACCTGCTGGATTGAGACAGGTAATTCTCGGATTCTTCGTAATGACCGGTCCTGTAGGAAAGGATGCCTATCATGTGGAAGACGGCAGCGAGTTGCCTCGAACTCCCCGCGTCCCTGAAATTCTCCACGGCTTTTCTGTAGAATGAGCCTGCCTGGTCGAAGAAACATCGCTGAAACGCGGTGTATCCGAGCATGTAGCGGATGTTACCGAGCATGAGCGGGTTGCCGGTCATCGAGTAATGTTGTTCGGTCGTCTGAAAAAGAAGGTTCGCGTTGAGGTAGTCTCCGTTCCAGAAGTGAGCCTTGCCGAGGCAGAATCTGAGGAAGAACTTATCCTCGCGGGAACGGGTGTCCGATAACGAGCTTCCAAGTATCTTGAGTGCTTCCTCCGTGTGCCCTTCCATCAGCAGTAACTGTGATCTGATGAACACGTAATCGGTGTCAACCCGGATATCTTCGTAGAGCGGAAGGAGCCCGGAAAGGTAATCGTTTGCCTTTCTGTAATTGTGATTGAAATAGTGCACTCTGGAAAACAGCAGCGACATTCTCCTGTGTTCGGGGGAAGGGACCGGCAACAATCTATCCAACGGCCCCGAATCCTCGACCGCCAGGAGTGCCATGTGGTAGTCTTCCTGTTTTATAAGTGATTCGATTCTTTCAATCAGTTTCTCGACATACGTCATGTTCTACCATTCGGGAAGTACTGGCATTCGGTTGCGACAGCACCTGACAGAGCAACCTGTTTATCAGATCAACGACTCGATAAGCCGTATAAATTCTTTTCCATAAAAATCGAGGATTTCGATGATCTTGTTACTGGTCCCGGTGGCTGAATTCTGGCAGTTGCCATTATCTGGTCCGGGAATCAGGATCGTTTCGAATCCATGGTTCCGATTCTGTTCTTCGTTTCCGCCGGGTTCGCCTCCACGGGAAAACGGGTCGTGTCCGGGCTCGCCGAAGCACCACCCATAGCAAAAGGGCTGCACCTCGTTTTTCACCAAATCGTAATTACGGGCAACAGTTACTGTCGGCAATTGAAGGAAAAACAGGAACAATGCCGTAATGATGCACAAGCGCGTGAATGTATTAGATGAGATTCGCACGAGACCCTCCATTCTGATTTCTCGATTTCTGAATTGTACACGAAATTTCAATATTGTCAAGCAGAAGGGTAGGGTGGAGTTTCCCTGTATCTACTTTCCAATTGCTTTTAGCGGTAAAGCGTATAGCGATGTATCATTATGTGTTTTTATGTGTCAGACACTTATCGGCAATATATTTAACCGGTTATATCGTGTTGTTTCTTCTATATGTATCCGGCGTGTTGTTTTATTGATATTCGGAGCAGGTGTATCTTTTCCATACTTCGACATTATATTAACTGTCTGAATAAACGACATATATTGTAAGGCGCATAATAACAATAAGATAAACGTGCCACAAGCCCCGGAAAAGTTATTTTAATCAAATTGCGGTTTATACGCAAGCCTGGTCTAATTCTTGTAATCTATAATGATGAATATGCCGAGGATTACGTTGGTGTGGTAGTTGGCACAGCCGGTCACGGCGTTTTCATGGGCATCATCCAGGGATGTTCGGGGTGTGAGGTTCGCCTCATACGGGAAGGCCCCGGACTCCGTAGGAGGGATTGTAGCTTGGTGGGTATAATCCGTCGATGATGATCTCCATACAAACGACGGGCAACGAAAAAGTGTAAGGCACCGGCCGATGCTGTATGTTGCACCAACAATAACCTCGGTGTATGTCATGCTTGTGTTTTTGGATTATGCTATTGCTGCTGCTCCTATCTATTTCATCCGAAGTATCCGCAATGGAAACAGTTTCCTAAGGGGGATTTTCTGACACTTCCCGGCACAGCGTTTTGTCAGCCCTTGTGTATTAAAATGCAAGTAAGCTGATGCTTGTCATCAGCGGTAACGCTCACTGGAGGTATGAGTTGCTTGCCCACAGTCCAATGATCGCCTTCCCAGAATTGCCAGTACTCCTGGTCAATAATAGTGCCATGGTTTTCCCTGAGCCATCGCTGCAGCTCGCTTCGTGAGTATGATTGCGTGATATATGATGCTCCTTTGCCGTAGCTTGACCCCGGCAATTCATACACGTTTCTCACATAGCTGTTTTCGTTGTACGGGAACGTCAATATCAGGTGGCCATTTGGTTTCAACAGAGAGAACATGTCTCGGAAAGCATCATCGGGTTTTTGAATGTGTTCAAGGGCGCTTATGCATGTGATAAGGTCAAATGTGTCCGACAGGCGTGTCCTGGTAATGTCATCATCGATGACATGATAATGTCTGTTTAGCATTCCAGAAGGCCAGTAATCGTGAACATTGTCCGTTGCTGTTACCAGGTATCCGCAATTACGCATCAAGTGCGGCAGTGCTGTTTTGCCCGTACCCACATCAAGAATCGTAAGTGGATAGAGTTCCCCCAGTTTTCTGAAGACAAAGCTGAATTCAATTGGTCTTTCGTTAAATCGTGTAAAGGCCTGGGACTCGAATTCTCGTCTGCATATCCATTTCGGGTAGAGATTGAGCAGGTTTTTGACTGTTTGTTTTGCGAATTTCAGCATCCGAGTACTCCTCAATCTGCAACTGTTTCAAACGAGATATCATCTTACACGACCTTAGCTTCAACAGCTGCGGTCTACAAGTACAATCTGGTGTTCTAGAGTATGATTACACCGACTATTCCCCGGGTTTCTGGATCAATGTCCACTAATCAGGACAGAATTCCCCCTGGAGCGGCCAATCTGTTGTTTGAATGAATTCTGTTGTGTGTTGCTAACTCGTGAATATATAAAGACATACACTGGGTTTGTCCTGAAAGGTACGCCGTATGCTTTATCAGTAAGGTGGAGCCGCTGTTAAGGGTGGCTAAAACAGGAGGTGTCTTATGAGAAGGATGCAAATGAGTTTATTGAGCGTGGTAGCCTTGATCCTTCTGGTCGTGCCCGGTATCGCGGAAGCGGGGATTCGCTTCAACGCGACCTTGTTTACACCCGACATGCATATATCTATAGGTAATAAGCCGTCAGGCCAATACCGGAGCTACAGAACGGGACATCTCCAGATTCGAAGGCACCGGCATTACAAGGTTGGCAGACGGGATCGTGAGATTGCACGTCGCCTTGCCTGGTATACCGGTGTGCCGTTGCGCGACGTGATTCGGCTCAAGCGCCTTGGATATCAGTGGTTTGAAATAGGGCGCTGGCTGCGTGTGCGCAGGCCGGTAATCCGTGCCGCGATGAATCAGCGGAGCTGGAATCGGTTCCTTTATGGGGACCGTCGGCCTGGCAGGCGCCGTATCGCTATGCGTTAGCGCCAACGGGGTTGTCTAATTGAGACACCGTATAGAACACCGCAGGCCGGGATTACTCCCGGCCTGCGGTGTTTACTTAATCCCGGCATCCATTCCCCGGCGAAGCCTTCTGCCCGGCTTCATGCTCCTGGTGTGCTGCTTCTATCTCACCACGGTGATGTTATCGGTGTTGCTCGTGATCACACCACGCTCCACGGAGAAAAGTTTGTCAGATGCGGCAGTCATGCCCATAATCTCGAGAGAAAGATTCAAATAATCTTTCGCACCGTAACTTCTCGGGCGGTAACTGAAGATGTCTTTCCCGAAACCCGGTGACTCGGCCAGGGCTATATTTTCCCGAATGATCGTTTCCAGCAGCAAAACGCCAAAACGTTCCTTCAAGGTTTGAACTACGGTTCTGCTCAACACTTTCCTGCCGTCAAAACGCGTGGCGATCAGGCCGCCTATAACCAGGTCCAGGTTCAGTTCGTCCATCACAAATTCTATTTTTTTCAGAAGATTTTCCAGGCTCCTGAGAGCAAGATACTCTGTTTGGACCGGGATAAATACTTTTTGGGCCGCAACAAGAGCGTTGGTCGAGATCAGTCCGAGACTTGGAGAACAATCAAGCAGGATATAGTCATAATCGTTGCTGATACTGTCGATGGCTTTTTTCAGCAGGAAATCCCGGCCGGTGGTATTCGATATAACCCTTTCCGTATCAGCTAAATCGAGAGTGGATGGAATCACAGACAGCGTCAGGTGGGACTCCTGGCCATTTATGCATAGACGCGCACTCAGGTTGTTCCTGACAATTGCCTCCCTCGGATGGATTTCCCCGCGAAGAACGTCGCTTATGGTCTTGTTAATTTCGTTTGATTCGATGCCCAGGAAACTCGTCAGGTGGCCTTGAGGATCGAGGTCGATAATAAGAACCCGTTTTCCCAGGATGGCCAGTCCCGCGCCGATGTTTACAACCGAAGTGGTTTTGCCAACGCCGCCTTTTTGATTAAGAAATGCTGCTGTTTCTGACCGTTGCATGACTCCTCCTTAATGGTTATGCCGGCCCGAAAGCCAGAGAATTATCGTTATTGCGACATCATAGATTGCGTATCCTTGCGCAAATTACCACATTTTTCAAGGCATATTTTACTTTTGCCGGGTTTTTGAAAAAAAGGGGGGGGGCCGGTTTTCCGAACTGGTCACCATGCTGCAGGGCTGGCCTATAACTTCTACATATTTCAGGGCTGTTTTTTCTTCTGTATTTTGGCCCAGCTGTCGCGCAGGCCGACAGTTCGATTGAAAACAAGAGCTCCCGGCCTGGAATCCTTATCGACGCAGAAATAACCGAGTCTCAGAAACTGAAAACGATCTCCGGGGTTTGAATCGGCAAGGCCGGGTTCGACGATGCACCCGGTCAGTTCTTCAAGCGCGTTCGGGTTAATGTGGTCGAAGAAGCTTTTGCCTTCAGCGGCTGTTGAGGGATCTTCCTCGACAAACAGATGCTCGTAGAGGTGGATCTTTGCTTCAACACCCTTTTCCGCTGATACCCAGTGGAGGGTCCCCTTGACTTTACGGCCGTCCGGGGCCGCGCCACCAACTGTATCCGGATCGTACGTGCAATGAAGCTCGATTACCTCACCGGTTTTTTCGTCTTTTATAACGGATTCACATTTGATGAAGTAACCGTGTTTGAGGCGTACTTCGCGTCCGGGGGCGAGGCGGAAGAATTTCCTCGGCGGATCTTCCATGAAATCCGTTTTTTCTATGAATATCTCCCTTGTGAAAGGGAGTTTTCTCGTGCCCATGTTCTCGTCCTCGGGGTTGTTCTCAGCGTCCATTTCGTCGATCTGCCCCTCGGGAAAGTTATCGATTATTACCTTCAGCGGGCGAAGCACAGCCATGACACGGGGAGCCTTCTTGTTCATGTCCTCGCGCAGGCAATAATTGAGAAGATCTATCGATACCATGCTGTCTCTTTTTGCCATACCGATTCGATCGCAGAAGACCCTGATCGATTCTGGCGTATAACCTCGCCTGCGCAAACCCGATATTGTCGGCATAAGCGGATCGTCCCACCCGCTCACGTAGTTTTCCTCCACGAGTTGAAGGAGCTTGCGTTTGCTCATAATCGTATATGTAAGGTTGAGCCTCGCGAACTCGATCTGCTGGGAATGGAATATGCCGAGCTGCTCGAGGTACCAGTCGTATAATGGGCGATGGTCTTCGAACTCGAGTGTGCATATAGAGTGTGTGATACCTTCGAGTGAATCTGAGCAGCAATGGGCAAAATCATACATCGGGTAGATACACCAGTTGTCACCGGTTCTGTGATGCGAGCTTCTCTGAATACGGTAAATAACGGGGTCGCGCATATTGATGTTTCCGGAGGACATATCGATCTTTGCCCTCAATGTACGGGATCCGTCCTCGAATCCACCGGCTTTCATCTTCTCAAAAAGTTCGAGGTTTTCATCAACAGGCCTGTCTCTGTACGGACTGTTCCTGCCCGGCGAGGTCAATGTTCCGCGGTATTTTCTGACCTCCTCAGCTGTGAGATCGCAGACAAAGGCTTTGCCCGACTTGATAAGCTGCAGAGCGTATTCATAGAGCTGCCCGAAGTAATCGGACGCATAGAATAGCCTGTCATCCCAGTCGAAACCCAGCCAGCGCACATCCTCCATTATGGAATCGATGTATTCGACATCTTCCCTGCTTGGGTTCGTATCATCGAACCTCAGGTTGCATAGGCCATTGTACTGGGCGGCTATGCTGAAATTGAGGCATATCGATTTCGCGTGACCTATATGAAGGTATCCGTTAGGTTCCGGCGGGAACCTCGTATGGACCCTGCCCTCATTCTTGTTGTTAGCTCTGTCTTTTTCGATGATCGTTCTTATAAAATCAACAGAGGGAGCAGGGGAATCTGCTTTGGCCTCATCATTCGTTGCAATAGTTTTGGATCTGTTATCCTTGGATCCAATATCTTTCGATCTGTTATCCCCGGATACTCTGTCTTTTGATGCGTTATCCTTTGATCCATTACCTTCAGGTCTTTTCTCGTCCAATTTGCATAGCTCCTTTTTAATGACAGATCTATCAGCCCGGACTTTTCAAAATAACGTCTACGGTGAGAGCGTGTCATGAATAATATCATAAGTACTGTAAAAACCGATACATCCAAATTCAAGGTTCTTATGTTCATTATCCTGAGGAAACGGTTTTACGAGGCAGATTGCCTGGAAGCATTTCAAATGAGTATTTATTATCCCTGTCTTTTGTGGTAGACTGCCTGATGTCAGGTGCGTCTGGCATGTAGAATCGACGATTTTCAAATACAGGATAAAATTGAACAGCAAAGGCAGGATAAAATATGGATAAAAGATTTTTCACATATATTAAAAGCCCGGTTGGAAGGCTGCTTCTTGTTTCTGCGGGAGAGAAGCTTGCGCATCTGAATTTTGCGGGACATGGTAGAGAACCGGAGTTATGTGACGGCTGGAAGAAGTCCGAGGCCCCGTTCAAAGAAGTGATCAGGCAGCTGGTTGCGTACTTCAAAGGGGACCTGAAGAAATTCGACCTGCCCCTTCTTCTGGAAGGAACTGATTTCCAAAAGGCCGCCTGGAAACAACTGCTGAAGATACCTTATGGACAAACGATATCCTACGGGGAGCAGGCGAGACGAATGAAAAATCCCAGGGCATGCCGCGCGGTAGGTGGAGCGAACAGGGCGAACCCGATCGCGATCATCGTTCCGTGTCACCGGGTGATAGGGAGCGGCGGCAAGCTGACAGGTTTCGGAGGCGGACTCGATATCAAAGACCAGCTTCTCAGCCTGGAAAACGCGTCAGGATACAAGCGGCTTTGACAAAACATCCAATGATAATAATTAGAAGCTTTAATCCGTCAAAAAACATTGTGACGAAAACACTGGCCAGACACCGGGGCGGGGGTGTTCCGGCTCAGACAGTCCTCGCGCGCCGACCTGAAACGGTATTTTTATCAACCACAGATAATGGCGTGTCGGCCCGCTGCGGAACTCGCCGTCAACCTCCGTCCCTGCGTGCCCGGCCAGGGAATCGAGGCTGAAATTATTGTCGGATTAAGGTTAGAAGCTATATCCCAGGCTAAGACCTGCCATTGGTAAAAATCTAACGGAACAAACCAGGGGTGTGAAGCCAATTCGAAACAACCATAATTTGTCGTTGACAAAAATATCGAATTTCCTATGCTGAAGGTTACAGGAAGAGAAATATATAGTTGAGCTATCGTTTATAAGGGCTGATTTTGTGAATAAAACTATATGGTTATACTGGGAGAATAAAAAAAGCATACACAAGCCGGCATATCTTGATCTTTGCCTGGAAACCATAAAGAAGCATTCTCCAAATTACAAAGTTGTTGTCACTAGTGTCCGGTTTAACTGCATAAAAAAGTAGCCCAAAACTCCTTATTGGTTTA
>CBDUUV010000083.1:0-10926 GCA_965370495.1 uncultured bacterium | reverse complement strand
TCTCTGATGTCTGTCTTGACTTGCCTGTATATCTGTAGTACAATTCACCGGTTATGAAACCGGGGGCAAACAAGATTATTCTTTTCCATCTTTTCGGCATCCTGATTCTGGGGATGTCCTCTTTTTCTCCTGCTCCTGCCGGTTTGCGGTATCAAGGTGTTCTTGGCAAGGATTTCTCCATCCATTCAGAGATCGATCTTGGAAAAAAAGGCTTTGGTAAAGCTTTCAGATTTCTGAAAAAGGGGGAGATCAATAAATGTCATAACAGCATAATTGATTATTTTTTGAATAAAAGCCCCGGATATTTATTTGAAAAATGGCCATCGTATGATGATGCGTTATACAGGGCGAACAATTTCCTCAGCGATATATATATCCTGGGAATTCACAAGGGGTACAAACTGCCCGCGAAATTATTATGGAAAGAGAACCCATCCGGTTCGTTGAACTGGGAATTCAATTTTCTTGCGCTGGATATTCTGCGGAGTGTAAGCGAAGCTTACGCCCAGACCGGGGATGAACGTTATCTGGTCAAAGGGGAAAAGCTGATACGGGATTTTGTCAGGAACAACTTTAACGCGGGAGCTCTTCCCAGCAGGTATTCATGGTACGACCACGCCGTAGCGTACAGAACGATCCACTCCATAGATTTCTGGCCCAACTGGCTGAAGCAGGAGAAAAGGAACAGGAATTTCGTACCGGTGATGCTTGAATTAACATGGCGTCACGCGAATTACCTGGTCAATAATAGTAATTATTCGAAAACAACGAATCATGGGATGTTTGCCAATATTGCTCTTTTGCGGATAGCCCTGGCTTTTCCGGAGTTTCGCGATGCGAAAAAATGGAGGGAACTGGCTATCAGGCGAATGGAGGACCAGGTCAGGGATAACTTTACCCGGGAAGGAATACATAAGGAATATTCTCCTTCATATCACATTCTCACGTCAAAGCTGTTGATCCGGTTCAGGAAAGACTGCCGGAGTGACAGAAGAGCCATGCTTTCGATGAAGTTCAAGGTTGTTCTCGATAAGATCATCGATATTATTCCCTACCTCTTTCACCCTGATGGAGGGCTTGCTCTTATTGGTGATTCCAGCGAATCGACGGCGAAAGAATGGCTGGAATCTTTTCCAGTCAGGAATCCGCACCTGAAGTTTGTGGCGACTGGTGGCAAGAAGGGGCGGCCTCCGAAAAAGGAATCGATTGTTTTCGAACAGGCCCGGATATTTGTCATGAGAAGTGGATGGGGTGAAACACGTTCCTACCGTGATGAAAGTTATCTGATCGCGGATTACAGTCCGTGCGGAAAAGCCCACAACCATGATGATTTCATGTCATTCGAGATGTGCTCGAAAGGTTTTCGATGGATTACGGATCTTGGACCGTATAGTTACAAAAACAGTGATCCGATAAGGAAATACATTATTTCCAGTACTGCTCATAATGTAATTATTCCGTACAAAAAAACTGATACAAAGACGGTCTTGCGGAAGATCCCGAATACTGAAAAGGTAAAACCCATAAATATGGCGCAGCTCGAGAATAAGATCAGGAACCTGGATATGGTCCTGGATCCCGAAATAAAGATTATTATCTGTGAAGATATACTGAATGGGAATGCCGGCAGGTTCGAAAACCGAGTGCTTCTCGTAATGGCTCTCTGCTACGACGAACTGGGAACGGAGTGGAAAATCAGGGAGTGCCTGGAGCGCATAATATCGAAAGGGCCGAAGAATGAGGCATATGATGTAGCCAGAGAGATGCTGTCTCTGCATGATATCGATATGGAAGACATTGATTTTACGGATGTTCCCCTGGAGAGGGGACATGGTCGGAGTTTGTCCGGCAGAAAAATGGAAATCGGAGAAATCACCTTGATGCATAAGCCAGTATCAATAACCGATGGTCGTAACCATTCGGTTCTGTCTTCTCCTGTTCTGTCTAAGAATATGGATGATTTGTTGTTTCAAATGGTCAAACCGGATTGCAAGAAAACCCCGGTAGTAGATTTCTGGATCTCAAAGAAAAATTATGATTACCTCGAGGGGCATTTTTCGTACTGTTCCGGTTTTGAACATGCAAGGGGTATTCTTTTTGTCAAACCCGCATATTTCCTGATAGTCGACAGGATCAGGACGACAAAAAAGTTCAGGTTCGAACAGCTTTTTCATCTGCTGCCGGTTGTTGATGTGACGGATTATGACAAGGGGTTTCTCCTGTCGGTCGGAGATTCCATATCATGTATCGTTAAATGTCTGTCTTCCCCGGAATCGGTCGAGAGGTCAGTAATCAAGGGTGAGACAGAGCCGGTTTTTCAAGGCTGGTATTCCGGGGAGTTCGGCAATCTCGAGCCTGCTCCGGTCCTCAAGTATTCTTTTAATACCGACGAAGAAGGGACTTATTATATCGCGCAACTGTTTGTGCCTGCAGGTACAAACGATGTCAGTGATTATAAGTTGGAGATCCCGGGCAGTGGTACATGGAATATCGGCAGGGGGGAGACCCTCGATCTTGTGATCCTTGAACCGGGCTGGGAAACCGGGATATCATTTCTTCCATCGACTGTTTTTCTGCATTCAGCAAATACACAAACAGCGAAAAAACCGGTTATTCATATAACCAGGAACCGAAAACGGTCATATTCGGCAGGTTCGGGAAGAAATTAATGAATAGATTTACTCGAATCCTGTTTCAGCCATAACTCATGTATCATCGGATTTGAAATATCGGAACTTCTCGACATCTCAGGCGTAATTTTGATAGCATAAAACACCGATTTTGCAGAATTTTGGATTTTCCAAAAGGAGGATAGATGAGCCTGGTATCAAAAGTAATGGCAGCTTTGATCCCGGTCATGTTGGTGATTGGGTCCGGCGGACAGGCAAAGTGTGAAGAAGCGAGGTTGCTTCGTTACCCGCATATCATGGGTGACAAGGCAGTTTTTGTTTATGCTGGGGACATCTGGACCGTGCTGGTAAGCGGTGGCAAGGCCCGGCGGGTTACTTCGTTTTCGGAAGGACTCGAAGTTTTTCCCAGGATATCGCCTGACGGCAAGTGGATTGCCTTCTCCGGTGAATACTCGGGGTCGAGACAAGTCTATGTTGTGCCTTATGAAGGTGGAATCCCGAAAAGGTTGACGTTCTATCCGGACGTGGGGCAGATGCCTCCACGCGGCGGGTATGATTACATGGTTCTTGACTGGACTCCGGACGGAAAACGGATTCTGGTAAGAAGCAACCGTACACCGTTCGGGCGAAGGGTTGGCAGGTATTTTCTTGTCGATCCGGCGAAACCGGGCTTGGAGGATGAATTGCAGATTCCTGAAGGCGGCCCTGCGTCGTTTTCTTCCGACGGCAAGAAAATCGCTTACAACATCAAATCCCGTGAGTTCAGGACCTGGAAAAGGTATGATGCGGGAAGAGCCCAGGACGTCTTCATATATGATCTTGGAAAGAACGACGTGGAAAGGATAACCACGTACGATGGGACCGATAACTTCCCGATGTGGATCGGTAATTCGGTCTTTTTTACGTCCGACCGTGATGATATCAGAAAACTGAACATCTACCGATACGATAATTCGGCGAAAGATATCACCAGGGTTACGGATTTCAGAGAGTATGATGTTCTCTGGCCGAGCCGCGGCGGTAACAGGATGATCTTTGAGAACGGTGGTTATCTCTACTGGCTCGAAGCCGGGGAGGCAAAACCGAACAAAATCGAGGTTACACTCGGAAGCGACAAGCCTTTTGTCAGGCCTGTGTTCAAGAATGTACAGAAAGATATCAGTGAGTTTTCCATATCGCCTTCAGGGAAAAGAGCAGTATTTGCGGCCAGGGGAGAAATCTTTACCATTCCGGCCAAGCAGGGTGTTATACGCAACATTACGCGTACAGACGCTGTAAGGGAAAGAGCTGTAGAATGGTCACCCGATGGAAAGTGGATAGCATATCTGTCGGAAGTAAGCGGTGAATACGAAGTCTGGATCCGCCCGCAGGACGGGAAGGGAAAAGCAAAACAACTGACCAGGAGTACGGATTCATGGATCATGGGGATTGTATGGTCACCCGATAGCAGGAAGATAGCATACGGCGACAAGAAGAACAGACTATGGGTGGTCGATGTCGAAAATGACAGGAAAGAACAGGCCGATATCTGCAGGATGAGGGGTATCGGGGGATATTCTTTCTCGCCAGACAGCAAATGGATTGTCTATAACAAAATTGACGATAACTGGATGAGTTCGATCTGGGTCTATTCACTCGAGAAGAAGGAAACGGTCAGGCTTACAAGCGGGTTTACGAACGACCGTAATGCGGTTTTTTCTCTTGATGGAAAGTATCTCTATTTTATCTCGAGCAGGGATTTTATCTACGACGAGCGTGAATGGAACGACAGGATATACATCGCCACTCTTACAGCGGATATCGAAAATCCGCTGGCCCCCCTGAACGATGAAGAAGAGCCTGAAGGGGATAATGGCAAGAAAGACAAAGACGGGGATAAAAAAGACAGGAAAAAGAATGGAAAGGATAAAAAGGACAAAGACGACATTATTGTAAAAATCGATGCCAGGGATTTCGATTCACGCGCCCTGGCCATTCCCAAAAAGCCTGGGACATACTTCAGCCTTACGGCAGTCGAAGGCGGGGTAGTATTTATCCAGATGGACGAGCTTCGCGAGAGGACTCTCAGGAAATTCGATCTCGCGGAAAGGAAGTCCGAAGATATCATGACCGGTATCGGTGCCTATCAGGTCGCGGCGGGAGGGAAGAAATTCATCTTTTCTCCGCCGGGGGGCAAAGACTACGGTATTGCAGATCTTGCCTCCGGGCAGAAGGTGACAAGCGGCAAACTCGATTTCGGAAATATGGAGATGAGGATTGACCCGGTCACGGAGTGGAAGCAGATATATCATGATGCATGGCGTATCATGCGTGACTGGTTCTACGATCCCCATATGCACGGAGTTGACTGGAAGAAGATGCATGATCGTTATGCTGTGCTTCTTCCCTACGTCGCTCACAGGGGGGACCTGGACTACCTTCTCGGCGAAATGATTGGCGAACTGAACGCGGGACATTGTTACGTCAACGAAGGGGATATGCCACATGTCGACCGTGTGCCTGTAGGCCTGCTGGGATGCCGATTTGAACCCGATGGACAATATTACCGCATATCGAAGATATATGGAGGGGCCAACTGGCATGACAAGGAACGTTCACCGTTGACTGAACCGGGCATGAATGTCCGGGAGGGCACATACCTTATCGAGATAGACGGAAACAGGGTGACAACTTCCGAGAGCCCCTACAGGTATCTGGAGAACAAGGTCGGCATACCCGTCGTTCTGAAGATCAATGACAAAGCTTCATCAAAGGGCTCAAGGGAGATCACTGTACGGCCTGTCGAGTCGGAACTCAGCCTCTTCTACATGGACTGGGTCGAAACCAACAGAAAACTTGTCGACAAACTCTCTGACGGGCGTATCGGGTATATTCATGTGCCCAACACGCACTACGACGGTTACAGGGAGTTCCTCAAAGCATGGCAGCCGCTGATGAATAAGGAAGCCCTTATCATCGACGAGCGTTACAACGGTGGAGGCCACTCACCCTTCGAGATGGTCCAGATGATGAGTAATACCGTGTTCAGTTACTGGGCAGTAAGGCATTCCGAGATGAATTCTACGCCTTTCCCGGTCAATGATGGGCCCAAGGCCATGCTGATCAACGGACTGGCATCGTCGGGCGGCGACGCGTTTCCGTTCTATTTCCGCAAAGCGGGGTTGGGTCCGTTGATCGGAGAGACAACATGGGGAGGACTGATAGGATACGGCTATTCTCCGGCGTTTATTGACAGAGGGAGGTTTGCGGTGCCGGGCTATTCCTTCGTCAATCCCGAAGGCGAATGGGATGTTGAAGCTGTCGGCGTCAAACCTGATATATATGTCTGGGACGATCCGACCATGATCCAGGCCGGACGCGAGCCGATGATCGAAAAGGCAGTTGAATATCTGCTTGACGAACTCGAAAAGAATCCGAGAAAGAAAGTAAAAACTCCGCCATACCCGGATAGAAGCAATTAGGTTCAGTAGGATTCTTGCCGGCGGCTGGCGTGATATTGGATCAGGCCGCCGGTTTTTCGAATGGCTATGAATGGGATTGTCAATTGGATGGTGTTTTAAAGGTGGAAAAAAGGGAGATTAAAGATGAGACGCATTATTATGATCCTGTTGGCCGGAGTATTTATCCTGCCGGCCCTGATTCCTGCCGGAACTGCGTGGGCCGGGAAAAGGGACAGGGTACGTTACGATAAGAAGTATCGTGACCCGGTATTAAAACAGATGAAGGAAGAAACAGACAGTCTCAAGGCTTTTGCCGACAGTATTACGGCAGAGATAGACGCAAGATACAAGGATATAGATAAAAAAAAGAAAGAGGAGAAAAAGGTCATCAGGTTCGATTTTTCGCATATCAAGAAACCTGGATCACCGGAAGAATTCAATCCCGCCTTCCATTTTTCACCGGTACCACAATATTTGACAGGCACCTGCTGGTGTTTCTGTACGACATCATTCATGGAATCGGAGGTCGAGAGGCTAACAGGCCAGAAAATAAAACTTTCCGAGCTGTATACCGTTTATTGGGAGTATATGGAAAAGGCAAGAGGTTACGTGCAGAAGAGAGGGCATCAGCCATTTGTACAGGGCGCTGAGTCGGATGGTGTCTTCATCATCTGGGATAAATACGGTATCGTGCCGGCTGAAGCCTATTCGGGTCTCAGGGAGTATGACAAGCATAACCATGGTGTCATGCTCAGTGAGATGAAAGACTATCTCGAAATGGTAGCGGAGAAGGGGTACTGGAACGAAGAGGCCAATATCAGGCATATTCAGGATATACTCGACAGATATCTCGGGACTCCTCCCGACCGCTTCGAATATAAGGGTTGCATGATGACCCCCGGAGAATTTTACAGAGATATTCTCAAGATCGAATCGTCCGATTACGTTCAGTTTATTTCTACGTTATCAGAACCTTTTTATTCAATGGTGAAGTTTGATGTATATGATAATTGGCGTCCTACAAGTACCTATTATAATCTTCCGCTGGACGATTTCTACAATAACATCAAGGAATCCGTGAAAAAGGGTTTTACGGTCTGTATAGGTGGAGATGTTTCCGAACCCGGGTATTACGGTTTTGAGGACGCGTGTGTTATCCCTTCCTTCGATATACCCTGGAATTACATAGATCAGGATTCGAGAGAATTCCGGATCTACAAAAAGTCAACCGATGATGACCATGGGATCCACATGATAGGGTACAAGAGAAAAGGTGGGAAGGACTGGTTCCTGATCAAGGACTCGGCCAGGGCATCGAGACACGGGAAGTTCCACGGATATATCTTTTACAGGGAAGATTATATCAAACTCAAGATGCTTTCCTATACAGTGCACAAGGATGCTGTGAAAGGCCTTCTGGGTAAGATCAGAAAGGAAGCGGGGTAAAGAAAATATTTGATGATTGCGGGGTTTGATATATATTATTAATTGCTGGGGAAATCCGGGTTTATCCCCACCAGGGAGATAATGGAATGAAGCTGCTGCATTCGCCTGAAATCGTCATATTTGTATTAGTGATCTTTGTTGCGCTTTGTATGGGTTGCTCCGATGGCCTGTTTACCGGTGAAGAATCGAAAAACCTGCCGCCTGAAATATGGCTTTCGAGCGGCCCGGTCGAAAATGATACTATCAGTTATATGATTCATTTCTACTGGAGTGGTTGGGATCCTGACGGGGAGATCGATTTCTTCGAGTTTGTCATCACCGACGGACATCCTGTCGGGTTTGCCATGGCCGATACTCAGGGAGTGGACAAGTGGACAAGGACATGCACATTCGACAGTATCTTCAAGGTGTCGGCAGATAGTTTTCCCCGTCCGTATGACGATGATCCCCTTTACACCGTTTATGACCAGACCCACACATTCTTCATTCGCGCCGTGGATATGGAGGGAATAAGATCTAAAGCGGCTAATATTTCTTTTACGGCATGGACACTCGCCCCAGTCATCAAGATCGACAGGCCTAAGGGCAGTGTAAGGACATACAGTACTGTAATAACATTTGGATGGACAGGAAAGGACCCGATAGACAGCCCGACGAATTTTCAGGATCCTGATTCCATCAGGTGCCTGTATTACCAGGTGTTGAACCATGAAAACATTTACGACCCGACATTTATGATTATTGATGACATGAATGAGAACCCGGAGTGGTATGAGGATAAATGGGGGCCGTGGATCTCATACACCGCACCGGGAGATTCAGGGCGTATAATGGTGGTGGGGGACGATGAGATACTGGAAATCAACAGGAGCCATATCTTTGCAGTCCAAGCCAAGGATGAGGCCGGCGCGGTAACCTCGATTTTCCAGAAAGATCAGAATGTCCGCCGCTTTCTGGTTTCATGGAAGGCTGGTCCAGTGCTTACGGTTTCCGAGCAATATCTGGGCACATCCAAGTTTATCGGGCTTGATATGAATGCCATAGAGAATCAATTACCTCCTGGAATACCGCTGACTTTTTCATGGAAAGCCGATGCAAGCGCTTACGGGGGTGAGATTACCGGGTATCGTTATGGATGGGATGTTCAGGATCTGAACGATCCTGACGACTGGGAAGTGGATTTCAGCCCATTTCATCTGATAGGGCCTGAAAGGACCCTGTATTCAGGAAACCATACATTTTATATCCAGACCCTGGATAACGGTGGAAAAGTGACTATGGGCAGGATAAGTGTCGAAATTATCCCGTTTTCGATGGACAGGGCCATTCTTTGGGTCGATGATTATCCGCTTTCAGATGTGCCAAATCTGCAGAGAACCAATCCTACCGAAACCGAGCACGATGTATTCTGGACCGATCTACTGAGCAAAGTTGATGGCTTTGAACCTGAAAGGGACCAGTTTGACTGTGAGGATTACAATTTCAATCCGCCAGAGATAACCGTAACAGGAAAATACAAGAATATCGTATGGACGTACAATTCATCCAGCAATGCTTCTTTTGGACAGGTCATCCAGTTTACTCCGGAGAGCCTGATTGGTCAGAGCGGTGATATAACGATCAATTATCTGTCCATATTTCTGAAAAAGGGTGGGCATCTCTGGACACTGGGACGTTCCGACGGAGCGTCAGGAGGACTTTCCCTCGCTTTCCCGACTTCACCTGAATTCCCGGCATCGTTCAAGTTCGATATGACGCCGGTTCTGGATGATACAAGCAGTGTGTTTTCCATGCCATATCAGGATTACTGTGTTTCTGTGGTGGACAAGATAATCGGTATCTTCCGTATAGGCCCTGAAATGCCTGGCAGGGGTTACGACAGGGATGCTTTGAGGTTTATGTATAAAGAGCCTGACGACACGCTTGCCGGGAAATTTACCGGATTCCCTGAAGAAGTTCTGTTGTGGGATGAGATAACTGATTGTCCCAACTGCTTCTTCAATCCTCAGATCAGGGGGTTTACATATGTGGAGATGTATAATGTTGAGTACTGGATGAAAATCAGTATGATAGCTCCTCTCCATTGTTTTCATCCATTGTACAGGATGAGGACGAGAAGTACGTTTTCCGCTGTCGATCATGCTGTTGTAGCTCTTGTTATAAATAAATATGCAGATGTAGTACCCCAGGTCAATAGTGGAGTACCAGTGGCCGCGAACAGTTTTCACTTCGGCCTTCCACTATGGTTTTTCGACCATGCTGCTGTCGATAGTATAGCTACTGAGATTTTCGATGAGTGGGGAATCCTGTTGGATTAAATAGAAGCAACCCTGTCAAACTTGTAAGGCGCAAAAAAAGGCAGACCGTCAACCGGACGGCTTGCCTTTTCCTGTATTTGGTAGCGGGGGCTGGATTCGAACCAGCGACCTTTGGGTTATGAGCCCAACGAGCTACCAGACTGCTCCACCCCGCATCAATTTCATGCTGCTATATTATTGACTTGCACCTCTGAAGTCAAGAGAACTTGGTGAGGTTTTTGAATTTTTCTGATCTAACGGCAGTTCAATAATCCTGTAGACCCTGTCGCCGGGCCTGAGATATCCGTAACGTTCCCTGGCTATTTTTTCTATCATGAACGGGTTTGTTTTCAGTTCCTTGACCGCGGTTCTAAGGTATGCTGTTTCAGCCCGAAGCCTCTCGATCTCGCTTTCAAGAGTCCCTATTCTTGTCTGCGCTCTCCATAGATTCCAGAGTCCGACGTCACTGATGACAAATGTAATTACAACCAGGATGATGATACCGAGTATGATCAGTTTTGCGAACCGCGGGCTGAGCTCGATATTACTGCGTTTTACCCTCAGGTATTGGTTTCCCTGCCCCCAGAGGCTCTTCATCTTTTTCCTCCTGGAGCTGCCTCGAGAGCTGCCCGTCCGGGATAGATCCCTGTGTTTCCAAGTTCTTCTTCGATCCTTATGAGCTCGTTATATTTAGCAATCCTGTCAGTTCTCGACAATGATCCTGTTTTGATCTGTCCGGCATTTGTCGCAACAGCGACATGGGCGATAGTTACATCTTCGCTTTCACCGGACCTGTGAGAGATAACGGATGTAAATCCCGCTCTTTTTGCCATCTCTATAGTGTCGAGAGTTTCGGTGAGTGTTCCGATCTGATTGAGTTTGATAAGGATGGAATTCGCGCATCCTTCATCGATCCCTCGCGCAAGGCGTTCGGTATTCGTAACGAAAATGTCGTCGCCTACGATCTGGATCTTCCTGCCGAGGCTGTCGTTCATGGCTTTCCACCCATCCCAGTCGTTTTCATACAGGCCGTCCACGTTCGATATTATCGGGCCTCTATCGACAAGGTCCTCATAGAACGAGATCATTTCCCCGGCACAGAGCACCTTTCCC
>CBDUUV010000082.1:0-11271 GCA_965370495.1 uncultured bacterium | reverse complement strand
ATTCTGCTTGTCCTCTCGCTGGTTGCGTTGATAATGGTCGGGTACTTCGTAAGTGCTTTTGCTCTTGGCCACGTCATTGTGGAAAAGATCAACATCAATGGTGATTCCATGTTCGTGAAGGGTATTATAGGGTTGTTTGCGTTGACGATATTTGGCCTTCTTTCCGGCATGATGTGGTTTGCTCCATATCTTATTCCAGCAAGGATAATCCTGAAGAGCTTGAGCGCTTTTTTGAATTTCCTTGCTCTGTTTGCCGGGACAGGAGCCTTCATCCTTTCCAAGGGCGGGATGCTGATGCTCAACAAAAGGCCCTCGCTCCCTGAGCCGGAATAAAAAAGGTTAATACTTTACAGCGTGCTGGTTCCTTATTATCTTTAGCTATAAGTTGCATCCATTGGAAATGAGGAGCTGGAGTCTGCGCTTTTGAATCTTAAGACATTTCTTATCTTATTCTCATTCACATTGATTCTCATCCATACGCACAGGTTGGATGCGGAAGAGATGCCGAATTCCGGCATGTCCGGTAGTGAGAATTCCCTGGCCGCACAGCCTGTGGAAAAGTCGCGGTGGACTGGATCTTCATCAGAAAGTGCCCGGGATCATTCCGGCTCATTTTTTCAGGCACTTGCCGGGAGATTCGGTTTCAGCGTTGTTTCTGGTATGGATTCCGGTTTGCTTCCAAGCCGGAAGGAGATAAAAAAAACCCTTAAACCTCATCTTGGAAGTATCATAGATACGATCATTGTTACAGGAAACAGTTCTACCAGGCCGAAGACTATTATTCGTGAAATGGCGAGCAGGCAGGGAGAAAAACTCGATGACAAGCTTGTATTCAGGGATACCTCGTATCTAAGGGGCCTTGGTTTTTTTTCGGCCGTGGAAATTCGGGTAGAGCAATGCAGCCCGGGCAGGTGCAGGGTAGAGGTTCATGTCGAGGAACGTTCCAGTTTGTTTATGAAGTATCCGCTTCCCATTGCTAACTATGATATTGACAAAGGATTGAGTCTCGGAATCCGGTGGAGGGTCAAAAACTTCAGGGGAGTCGGCGAGGATCTTCTGATAACGTTTGAAGAACGCCCGACCAGGGAACGGGGAGGAGCAGTTACATGGTATGCACCATGGGTCGGTGGTTGCAGGCTGAGGCTTAGCACACGTATCTTTAATTATGTAAGGATTAAAGAACCTGATGGCGATGATTTTATCAAGGATCGAAACGGGGGCAGGGTATCGGTCGGCCTGCCTCTGACGCGCAACAGAGTAAAGCAGGTCTGGTTGACACCCAGCTTTTCTTTGGAAGGAAGGCTGTCGAGATTGTCGATCGAAGGGAATGTGAATGAACCGGCCGGTGTATGGATGCGCCAGTTACTGATTTCCTTCGGAATGGCCCTTTCATATGACAGCAGGGATAATTATATCGCTCCTATGCGGGGATATCTCACCGCTTTCAGTGTAAATCGTTATAGTTCGGTCCACGGGCATAAACAGCAGTATGCTTTCTACAGATTTATAAGTAACCTTTATATCCCGGTACGCGACAAGGGTACGCTGATTTTTGCCATCGATGCTGATAACCGCGACGGTGACCTGCCTTCTTTCTATAGTATGAGGCTTGGAGGGAAGACCGAGTTGAGAGGATTCACTGGTGACTACCGGGGAAGATCGAGAGTTGTAGGATCACTTCAGTGGAGAAAGCGGATATATGGCCCTGTCGTCTTCAGGGTTCCTGTTATCGGAAGATTCGATTTGGCGATCAATGGAGTTGTATTTACAGGCATTGGTGCCCTGATGGATTGTTTCGATGATCTGGTTGACTCGAGGTTCTACACCTCGGGAGGGTTTGGTTTTGAGTTTCTTTCACCGCTCCAGGATATTATCCGTGTTGAGTGTGCTGTAAGTGAGGAAAGCGACCCCGTATTCTATATAACTTCCAACACACAATTCTGAAAATCTGATGGGTTCAGAATTCCTCAGGCTTATCCGGTGGGTATCTTTTACAATGCTAATAGGGAATTGTAACGTGTGAATTGACAGATAGATATAAAGATTAATCTTTCTGTGGCGCTCTCCAGGCTGGGGGTTTTCCCCCAATTTTCCAACAATTGCTATTCAAAGATTCTGATTCTTAACCGGGTTACAATATTTTTATCTGCATTGATGGAGCGAGTCCAGCCCGCAGTACAAATCACTCTAAGTCAAAGAAAACATGGAAGATAAAATGGGTTGTCAGTGTCCCTGTTGCCTGTTTTCTGTGAAGCAGGTTTAGATATCAGGTTTCTTAATTTATGGATATCCCTTCAAGGGAACACCTGTTGCAATACAGGAACAGGGTAATAGGGATAAGTGTGTCTCTGACAGGAGAGTGTGTTGCATTGAACCCCATAAAATGCAATAAGTTACTGGTAATTACGATTCTTGTGCTGGCTGTTTTGCCGTTTGATGCCGCTTCAGTTTTTGCGGAGTATTACCCAGCGGTTTATTCACTGGAAAATGGTGTCAAGGTGAATATCTATTCCCCTGAACTGATCATAGATTCCATGATCAGCCGCGATAGTGATGGCAGGCTTGTATTCTATCCTCCAGAACATGTCGGTTACGTTCTTGTCGAAGATGTTTCAGATCCGGTTATAGTGAACAAGGGGGATGGATCGTTTCACCCAATGGACACGGATGATATTCTGTCAGCTGTTGCCGGTATAGACATGGGAGAAGGTGGGGTATTTATTGAAATCGATATTTTTGTTCTTCCACTGCCAAGAAGGTTTGTACCAGGAAGCACTGCTGATGGAATGACTATATTCCTCTCACCGGGCGTTCTCGATATAAGTTATGAAATAGCAGCTTTTACTGTTACTCACGAGATTGGACATTGTATCCATAACCGTTTTCTCCTCGACTCGGATGAAGAAGGATGGGGTGATTTTCTTGCTCTTCGGGGCATACTGGGAGATTCTGAATATTCCTGTACATCGGTGCATGCAAACAGGCCCAAGGAGATATTTGCCGAGGATTTCAGATTCCTTTTCGGGTGCGAGGCTGCAAATTATTCAGGGACGATAGAAAACCCTGAGCTTGTATTGCCTGATGAAGTATATGGGCTGAGTGACTATTTTATTTCCCTTGTCTCTATGACTGTTGCTTCCCTGGATGAAGTAATTCTTCCAGGTATTATACTATCTGCTGTGAATTATCCGAACCCGTTCAATCCCTCTACTACGATCCGTGCTGAGTTTGGCCTTGCAGACAATCAATATGATGTCGATGTCAAGATCTACAATGTCAATGGAACGCTTGTGAGAAATCTATACAGTGGCAATGTTTCAGGCGGGCAGCTCAATGTATTCTGGGATGGAAGGTCCAATAGTGGAACAAGTGTCGGTAGCGGAATATATTTCTATGCGATCAGGACCGGACATGACATGAAAACAGGAAAGATGCTGCTGGTCAAATAGTACGTGTGGCACCTGCACGTTGAGGTAATCATCGCTGTTGAAATTATAGGTATGGTTGTAACCCGGTCCGCATTGAGGACAATACTTCTCATCGGTTTCATGGACCGTCTTGCATATTTCTCAGACCAGCCTTGACATGCGTGCCCCTTTTTGCATGGAGGCAATTATCTTAGATACAGGAAGCAGAAAGTGCCGTTGAATTCAGCCCTTTATGGTCAGTTCCTTTTAAATATCCTTTTATACCATGACTCCTTTTCTTCCTTGACTTTTTCCATGCTTCCACTGTCAACTTTCTTGTAAATCGAAATGGCCAGTTCGTCGCCGCGCTCTCCTGAATCGACCTTTTTACTTATAAAGGAATCGAGTTTTTCGTAATCGACGTTCTTGTCCGCGCCGTACGATATAGCTCGAGTCAGTTTTTCGATCTCCTCGCCCTTCATATCGCGTTCGATCGCTTTTTCGACTATAGTTTCGGCACGTTCAATGGGAACGCCCTCTCTAGCGGCTCCTTCGACCGACCTGACAGCGCTTTCCTCGTACTCTTCAGTCGTTTCTTTCCGCTGACGCGCCTTACTGCGAATACGTTCCTTTGCTTTATCGAGGGATTTATCCCATTTTTTCTTTTTATTTTCTTTCCAGTTTTCCGATCCGGGGGGGTATTGTTTCTTGATTTCCTTGTTGTGATTCTCGTTTTTCTTCATCTTGCCGGGAGGTGCGCCGGTTCCGCTCCAGCCGGATTTTTCGCCTCTTGACCATCCAGGCGGAGTGCCACCTTCCCATTCCATTTTCGCTTTTTCCTTCAGTTTCTTTGGTTTGTAATGGTCTTTTTTATTATCCCTGGTCAGGGAATCTCGACTCTCAATATTTGCTTTCTTTTCTATCTTGATTCTTTCCTCGGTTTTTTTCTCCTTTCCGGTTCTTTTTTTGCCTTTTCCTTTCCTTTCCTGGGCATTCAGATCGTGGCCCGAAACAAGAATAAAGATGGTAACAAGAGCAAAAACGACAAATCTCAACACATTGCTTATCTTCATGGACAAGTCTCCTTTCGTAGATCGGCAATGGTAACCCATTGCACAGGCCACACTATTACAGTTATCGATAAATGCAAAGGTTTTTTTCACGGGCTTGTTCTGGCAGGACGGGAAAAGGTCGAGGGAAACCGGATACCCGGTTTCCCTCTTTATTTTAACCGGTGCGTTACCCTATCTGCAGCGCCCGGGTATACTCGAGCTTAAGCTCTAGTATCCGCGACCGAATCCGCCGCGGCCACCGCCGCCACCGCCGCCACGGTTGTCGTTGCGCGGACGCGCTGTGTTGACCTTGAGAGTGCGACCCATGAACTCTTTGTCGTTCAGGCCGTCGATAGCAGCCTGAGCCTCGGTGTCGTTCGACATCTCGACGAAACCGAAACCCTTCTTGCGGCCGGTGTCCCTATCCGTGATGATAGTTATCGAATCAACCGTTCCGTGCTCTTCGAAAGCTTTCCTGAGATCGCTTTCTTCCGTGTCAAAAGACATGTTCCCAACATAAATCTTCATTACAGCCTCCTGTAGGCCTCAAATCAAAAAAAATACACCGAACAGATATTTTTTCGGAATACTTACAATTCCCCTAATAGAGAAGATCAACTAGATAGGTTTCGTCCATCGCCTTTTTCGGTCAACTGAACCAAATCAATTCCGAATCCATCCGTTTCGCCGAGAATATACTATTATATTTCTCAAAAGCAATCCCAAAATACGATATTTCTGATTATCTGCAGTTATGTGGAACACGTTTATTCGAAGAAAAACGAAGAGATCGTTGTTCCCGGCGCCGGACGGAAATGTTTTCCTGAACAAGCCTGCTTCGAAAGATCCATTCGAGTACATTTCCAATCCACGACCGGTCGCGTACAGCGGCCTCAGGGACAGCGAGATACTGGAGGATTGTGAATGTCAGAAAAATTCAGGCTTTTCGCCGCATACGCAGTTGTCCGCATGCGGCGCTGATGTCGTTTCCCTGGCTTCGCCTCACAGTTACTGCCGGTGCTTTTGGAAGCAGGATCCGGATAAAGTCATTTACTGCTTTTTCCGATGGTCTCCTGAATTCGCAACCCTTCCACTCATTGAAAGGAATCAGGTTGATTTTGAACGGCCTGCCTGTTGTCAGCGCAGACAGACGCCTGGCATCTTCACGCGTATCGTTGACATCAGCGAGTAGAACATATTCGATCGTTGTTCTCGTTTTTCTTGCGGCTGCGAAATGTTCAGCAGCATCAAGTGTTTTATGGAGCCCGCCCGCGGCGGGCATCAGCTGTCTCCTTGAGGTTTCCGATGTCGC
Organism: uncultured bacterium; assembly: GCA_965370495.1. GTDB lineage: Bacteria > Krumholzibacteriota > Krumholzibacteriia > Krumholzibacteriales > Krumholzibacteriaceae > Krumholzibacterium. The sequence continues at coordinate 5,500 of CBDUUV010000082.1, read as the reverse complement.
GTTGAGCGAAACAGCCAATCCGAATTTAAGAGGAGAGTCCGTGATCGACCTGATTTGATCGGGAAAACCTGCCGTGCTGACCGTGATCCTTTTTTCTCCAAGCGCGAATCCATCGATCTTGTTGATGATCTCCAGCGCCCTGCTCACATTATCGAAATTGAGAAGCGGGTCGCCCATCCCCATGAAAACGATATTGTATCTGCGCCTGGGAGGTATGTAGTTTTTTTTAAAGAAGAGGACCTGATTCAGTATCTCGTCTGATCGCAGATTCCGTTCGAATCCACCCGAACCTGTGCTGCAGAAAACGCAACCGAGCGGGCATCCGATCTGGCTGGAAACGCAAATCGTATAGTTTCCTCTCGCCTCCATCAAGACAGTTTCAATAAGATGGCCGTCTTTTGTCTCAAAAAGAAACTTCTGGCTCTTGTCCTCTTTCGACGCTACACTTCCCTTGACCTTGAGGTCTCTGATTTCGAAAAGGTTGTCCAGCTTCTGTCTGAGTGGTTTGGAAAGGTTGGTCATCGCGGAAAAATCCGTTACGCCTTTCTGGTACAGCCATTGAAGGATCTGAGTCCTGCGGTGCCGTTTTTCCCCGATCGCGGTGATAGCCTCTGATATTTCAGCGATAGAGAGGTTCTTGATATTTCGTTTTTCCAAAAGCGTCCTCCTTATACAGGTAGGAATGATAAGAGAAGATTTCAGAATGTCCAGCACAAATAACGAGATCAGGGCCTGTATAGATATGGGAAGCAGCTATTTCAGGCTTCTCACGGTCGAAGGTGTATTCTCCGGAGGGGCAACAGAGATTTTATCATCCCATGAAGATAGAAGGTATCTTGGGTGGGGTGAGGATCTTTTGAGCCTGGGCTTCATACCGGATATCAGGGTAAATGACGCTGCGGATGCTCTCGAAGAACTTGTCAATGAAGCCAGCCGACTCGGTTGTAAGACACCCGTTCTTATCGGCACCAACGTCATCAGGGCAGCCGGAAATGCCGGTGAAATCGTCTCGAGATTCGAAGAAAGGGTCAACCTGCCCGTATCTGTTCTTTCGCACCGGGGAGAGGCCGCGCTGGGTCTTGCCGGGGCGGCTTCGCTTGTAGAGCATGGTTCAGGCAAAGATTCGGATAGTGGTTTTAAACATGATCCGGGCAACGACAGGGGTATTGTTCTTGTGGACCCCGGTGGCACCAGTACAGAGGTGGCATGGGGGCGAACTGGAAAACCGGGGCGAGCCGCAGGGATTGAAGGCTTCACAAAATTTCTGTGGGGAACTCACAGAGTCAAGGCACTTGCGGAAAGGTACCGTGGAGTCGCTGGCAGTGGGGCGATGATGAACAGGCAGGTCAGAAGATTGCAGAGGGAATTGGAATCCAGGCTCGGATATGTTGATGAAAGAGGATCGTTCAGCGAGCCGGGATCCATTCCCGGACCCAATAAAGAAATGGCCAAAGATTGTGGCAGGCATGTTTCTTACTTGCCCGAATGGACAGAAACATCTACAATATTATTCACAGGGGGAACGGCGGTCAGTCTTGCCGGTATCCTGGGATACATGGCAAGGAGATCGCCCGCATTCGTTGAACTGTCGGAAGTGGCCATCCAGGATCTTGGTCTGGCGGGCAGAAGGCTTGCCCGCCTCTACGCGCGGGGAATGCAGTATCGGCTTCCTCTGGCGAAAGAGAGAATCGATCTTCTGATCCCCGGACTCGTTCTTGTGCGGGCGATCATGCGATGCCTGAAGATAAACAGTTTTCAGGCCGTTACGAGAGACCTCAGGTGGGGGGTCGTGTTATCGGATGGCATAGTACCGGGAGGGTACTGCATAGATGAGTAAATATATCCTTATTGTAGATGATGAAGAGAGTATCCGGATTTCGCTGGACAAGCTTCTTTCATACGAGAAATACGGGACGTTTACTGCTCCGGACGGTGAGATAGCACTCGATCTCGTATCGAGTGAACGTATAGATATCGTACTTCTTGATATCAAGATGCCCGGGATGGATGGGCTTGAAGTCCTCGAAAAGATAAAGAAAAGACAACCGGACCTTCCTGTCGTTATTATATCAGGCCATGGAAATATTGCTACCGCCGTTGAGGCAACAAAACTCGGTGCTTTTGATTTCATAGAAAAACCGATTGATCTGGAGAGGCTTCTTCTAACGATCAGAAATGGTATCAAACAGTATGAACTCTCACGGCAGAATGTCAGGCTCAAAAAAGAGGTGAGTGGCAGGACGGAGCTTATAGGAAATCACAAGTCGATTTTTCATATCATGGAGACGATAAGCCGTGTAGCTCCGACAAACGCCAGGGTTCTTATTACGGGTGAAAACGGCACCGGAAAAGAACTTGTTGCCAGGAAACTCTATGAGCTGAGTAACCGGAGCGAACAGGCGTTTATAGAGGTCAACTGTGCTGCGATTCCTGAAGAACTTATCGAAAGCGAGTTGTTCGGACATGAAAAGGGTTCGTTTACGGGAGCCGTTTCGCAGAGAATCGGCAAGTTCGAGCTTGCTGACGGGGGAACGCTTTTTCTCGACGAAGTCGGTGATATGAGTGCTTCAGCGCAAGCCAAGGTGCTGAGAATACTTCAGGAATCGGTTTTTCAGCGTGTGGGTGGTTCGGAGACCAAGAGGGTGGATGTGAGGGTAATTGCCGCATCCAACAAAAATCTTCTCACTGAGACTGGACAAGGTGTTTTCAGGGAAGACCTCTATTACCGTCTGAACGTGGTTCCCATAGAGATTCCGCCTCTTCGTGAACGGAAATCAGATATCAGGATGCTGGCGGATTATTTTCTTGTACTCATTTGTGAGGATCTCGGGATCACTGTTAAAAAGTTGTCTCACGAGGTATACGATGCCTTTGAGGGTTATGCATGGCCGGGGAATGTGAGGGAACTGCGGAATATGATCGAGAGGCTATGCATACTTGTTCCCTCAGATACGATAGCACGCAAAGACCTGCCGATACTAGATCTTCCGCGCGGCAAAACCGGTCTCGATGATTCTTTTGGAGCAAAGACCTATCAGGATTTTAAGGATGTAACAGAAAAGGAATATCTCACCAGGAAGTTGCGTGAGAATAGCGGCAATGTTTCCAGGACAGCGAGGCAACTGGGTATGCAGAGGAGTAATCTCTACAAGAAGATCGAAAAGTTTGGAATCGACATCAGGCATGATTCCGGTGGCGGTGAAGATTGACAGGGTTCGAAGATTGAGTTGTTCCTGAAATGGCTGTTAATATATCTTGAAAAAATTCAGACAAATCGGTTAACTCCTGATCCTTCAACGACTTTTTCTGTTTATTTGTTTGACTTACTGTTCCACACATGTTAGATTCAGCATGTGGGTGTTATGGGTCTGATGTGTGTTTATGAAGCGTATAGCTTCAAGGGAGGAGATGGTACTGATGAAGAAAGTAATTCTTCTGCTCTTGGTGACATCGTTCCTTGCAATTTCAGCTGCTGCCCCCGTACTGGCATCTTCGCCGGTTATCAACCACCAGGCTGTCTCTGTTTCTGCAGTGTTCTATCGCTATCTTGTTCTTTTCATCAGGACGTTTGATGGCAGGTATGCAGGACAGGGATTTACGGTTGACGATGCCGATGATCAGCTGGTCGGCGGCGACGCGGATGATCTTGCTGATGGCAGGATCAACCCGGATAATAATGATGATATAGATGTCATTCCTCCCGGGTGCCCTGTCAGGAAAAATAATTTTTAGTTGTTCTTTTCGGGCGTTGTATTAACCCGATTTTGCCACTGTTGGGAGTATATCGATGCCAGACGGTCCGCACGGAAAAGAATATTTCGAATACGAGAATAACCGATCCGGACGCCAGTACAAGCCTGTAAGTTCCGAGGAGGAACTTGGAGACATGCATCTGGCCACGGAGAATTATTCCGTTGCTCTGGAATATTACGAAAAGGCCCTCCAGAAGATTCAATTGCTTCCCGTGGAACCTGAGGGTCGGGTGCATCTATATCGCAAAATCAGCGACTGTTACAGGAAGAGGGGGCTTCTGCGTGAGGCTATGACATTTCTGGAAAGCGCCTCATCATATTGCGCTGCTGATGATATTATTGGCAAGGGTACCATAGCTTGCAGAAGAGCGATAATCATGCGCAAGCGTGGTGAAATCAAGGAAGCTCTTCGTGAAGGGTGCACCGCGTACAGGATACTGAGGACCAGTGACCAGCACAGGGAAGTAGCTCATACCCAGTTGCTTATAGCGAACTGTTATTTCAGGTTGGGACGCTGTGAAGAGGCTGAGCAGTTCTTCCTCGATGCCCTTTCGTCCTACCGCAGGGTAAATGATTCTGTTGGCGAGTCATATGTTCTCAACAACCTGGGCCTTTTTCACAAGAACGCCTGCCGATGGGGCAGGGCGCTTCAGTTTCTGAACAAGGCGCTGGTTATCTGCGAGAAAATCGGGTTGACCCAGCACCGTGTCCGCGTGACTCTCAACCTTGGTATAGTACATCTTAAAAAACGCGATTTTGCAAATGCGGAGAGTTCTTTTGTTTCGGCCCGGACCATGGCTAAAAGGATCGGTGACGATCTCAAATATACCAGAGCGACACTTATGCTCGGTGTAAAGGAAATCCAGACCGGGAATCTGCTCGCTGCTGAAAAGCACCTCCTTGAGGCGAGAGTTCTGGCTGAAAGAAGGGATTACAAGAGGGAGATCGCGCTTGCCGACGAGTTTGTCGGTGATCTCATACTGGGTAAGGGGAATATCACAGGCGCCCTCGAGAATTATACAATCGCTTTCTCAGGAGCAAAGAAGATATCGCCGGTCAACGATATCGTCGCTGAGGTAATACGCAGGATGATGTATGTATACCTCGTTCAGAAAAAACCGGAACAGGTCATCTCTCTCGGTAATAAGGCACTGAAAATATGTAAAAAAGTGGGGGAACTCCACGAGATAGGTTTTATAGAGAGGATTCTTGGACAGGCGTATGCCCTGGTGCATGACAAAGTGGATGCGGAAAAATATATCAACAAGAGCATCGGGACCTTCCTGTCGGTCAATAATCCCTACGATGCTCATATATCAGGTGTGGTACTAGGTGAACTTCTTGTTAAACGCAACAAGAGGAAATCGATAGTCATAGCCAGGAAACTCGTCAGTGAAACACTTTCATTCTTTGAAAGGACCGAGGAGTTCGGTGATCTTGCCAACAGCCATTTTCTGCTTGCCAGGATCGAGGATACACTTGGAAACAGGGATGAGTGTCTTCTTCATATATATGAGTCGCAGAGACTCGCCGAGGAACTGTGCGACCGTAACCTCAACAGGCGCCTTCGGCGGATGCGCAGAAAAGTGGAGATCGATGTTACTGGCGACGACGTTCACCGGGGAGAGCTTTTCAGGGTTCCCGAGAAACTGTTGAACTGCTTTGTCCATGATCCCCACCTGTGTTCGTATCTCGATTATATTCTCAATGATATGATGAGGAAAGTAGCTGCCGGGCACGGATTTGTT
>CBDUUV010000081.1:0-11281 GCA_965370495.1 uncultured bacterium | reverse complement strand
CCAGGTAGATCATATAGTCCCATATGCAAAGGGAGGCGGCAGTTCCCTTGATAACCTGCAGCTTTTGTGTCAGAAGCATAATCTTCTAAAGGCTGAACATGATTTTGGAAAAGGGTTCATCAAGAAGAATTACAAAAGAGAATAAAACGCCTTGATGCGAGGGCACTTATCAGAGAGCAACCCCTGGTTGATGCGAGGGAAGATCATGCGGGCACTCATCAGAGAGTGAAATTGATTAGCGCGTGATGTGGGGATCGCGCTTTTCAACCGAGAATTTCCGTAATTGCAAAACCCTGGTTGACGCGCGCGTGGGGATCGCGCTAGTATTTATTACCCTGGCCTCCGGGATCGTGTGGGCTGTTTTGGAGATATTATCAACCTGACAGCACTGGTGGCAGGTTTCTTCAGCACGGATGCCGCGAAAATAATGCACTGTCAGGATTGAAAAATTTCAATTAATGTTGACTTGAAAAACCGGGTTCTATATCTTTTCAAGTCTAAGAATATAGCCGTTCTCAGCCGGGTTTTTGTGATAAAACAAGGGGGTGGGCCAGCGGTATCAAAAGTCAGCTTCGAACAGGGAATATTCATTAATCAGACAATTCAAAGGAGCCAGACAAGATGGGAAAAAGAACCGTAGTTACAATGCCTGGAGATGGTATTGGGAAAGTTGTTCTGAAAGAAGCGTTGAGAGTGCTCGATGCTGTTGGTTTTGAAGCCGAGTACGTACATGCCGATATCGGTTGGGAATTCTGGTGCAAAGAGGGTAATCCTCTGCCACAGAGAACGTTAGACCTTCTGGAAGAGCATCGATTGAGCCTGTTCGGCGCAATCACATCCAAGCCGAAAAGCGAGGCAGCCAGGGAACTGGCGCCGGAGCTTGTCGATAAGGAGTTCGTCTATTACAGTCCTATCGTAGGCCTGCGGCAGCATTTTACCCTGGATATATGCCAGCGGCCGTGTCGCAGTTTCAAAGGTAACTCGCTGAATTTCATCCGCAAGGGCCCGAACGACACGATCGAGGAGCCGAAAGTGGATGTAGTCATATTCCGACAGAACACCGAAGGCCTCTACGGAGGTGTGGAATGGACGAATCCGCCCGACCAGGTCTATGACGCGCTGATGACGCATCCCAAGTTCGAAAAGAATTTCGGCTGGAGCCCGCGTGAAGAAGTAGCAATTTCCACACGTATTTTTACAAAAAAGTATTCCATGAGGATTTGCCGCGCAGCTTTTGAGTATGCAAAGAAATTCGGGTACAAAAAAGTGACCCTTTGTGAAAAACCCAATGTGATCCGTGAAACCAGCGGGATGATGCTGGCGATCTGTCGTGAGATGGAAAAAGAATATGAAGGGATCTGGTTCAACTATACAAACATCGATGCCCAGATGATGTGGCTTACCAAGGACCCTGAAAACTACGGGGTGATCATTGCCGGTAATATGTTCGGTGATATCGTGTCTGACGGATTTGCCGGACTGGTTGGGGGCCTCGGTTTCGCCTGCAGCGCCAATATCGGTGAAAAAGTGGCTATCTTCGAGCCGACACACGGCTCCGCTCCGAAATATGAGGATCTTGATCCTTCCATCGTCAATCCGATCGCCATGATCATGTCCGCGTGCATGATGCTTGATCATATCGATGAAGTCGACAAGGCCACCAGGATCAGGAATGCCATAGCGACAGTTGTGGAAGAGGGTAAGGTTCGCGCATACGATATGATGAAGCTGCGCGGCGGTCAGGAAGTCCTGGATAACGGTGCTGCTTCCACAAGTGAAATGACAGACGCAATCATCGCGAAATTATAAACATTTAATCAGTCCCCCTTCAGGGTCATTTACAGGCCTTGAAGGGGCTGATTCAGAAACAGGAGCTGGGAAATGGATGTCAATGAGTTGTGGCCGGAAATCTCCTGGATAGAGGATGATGGCCTGAGAGAAAAGGTTGCCAGGACCTGGGAACTTGCGTTGGAGAAAAGTGTTTTGACCCCCGAAGACCTGCAGACCATTCCATTCACTCTGCTTTGTGGTCCCGACCTGAAAGTTACTTTTATGGACCACAAAAGAAGCGTTGTTCATATCGCCAGAGCTGCCGGCGAAAAGTGTAACGAGTTCTACCACGGTGAACTTCCCGTGGATATGGATGTTCTTATCGCGGGAGCGATCCTGGCCGATGTCGGTAAATTACTGGAATATGTTCTCGAAAAAAACGGGAAAGCTGTCCAGGGAACTTACGGCAAATATCTTCGCCATCCTTTCAGCGGGGTTTCTATAGCGGAGGAATGTGGGGTTCCAGCGGAAGTATGTCATATCATTGCGACCCACGCGGGTGAAGGTAATATGGTAAAGAGAACAACGGAAGCGTATCTTGTCCACCATGCTGATTTCATGACTTTTCTTCCGTTCAAGGATAGACTGAAAGTGTAATTGTAAATGGGTTGTACATAGTCACAGTCTTCAGATGTGATTTAGGAGAAAAATGACTCTTACATTGTTTGAGAAAATTCTGGCAAATCACTCCGGCAGAGACAAGGTCTCTCCGGGTGATATCGTAGATATCGAGATCGATGTGCGCGTGGCCAGAGATTTTGGTGGCGCCAATGTCGTCAAGAATCTACTCGATAACGGATTGAAAGTGGATGATGTTACCAGAACCTTTTTCACATTCGATTGCAACCCGACCGGTTCCGATCAGAAATATGCCGAGAACCAGCAATTCTGCCGCTTGTTTGCCAGGGAAGAAGGGATCAAAATATACGACATCAACGAGGGGATAGGGACTCATCTTATAATTGAAGAAGGTATAGCTGTGCCGGGCGCTACAGTGATTTCTACGGATTCCCACGCGAATATCCTGGGAGCGATCGGTGCGTTCGGACAGGGGATGGGGGATCAGGATATCGCTGCTGCCTGGGCAAGCGGCAAGAGCTGGTTCAAGGTCCCAAAATCCATCAAACTTACGCTGACTGGAAAAAGGCCGGAAAATATCCATGCAAAAGATATCGTGCTGAACATGCTTTCCAAATTCGGAGCGAACACACTTCTGGGATATTCAGTAGAATTGTATGGAGAAAGTGTCGACGAGCTTACTCTCGATGAGAGGATCACTATATCTTCGATGGCGACCGAGATGGGCGCAATCATCGTTCTCATACCTCCTTCGGATGATGTCATGAAATATTGTGAAGCGGCGTCAGGAAGGAAACTGGAGAAAATCGAAGCAGACGCGGATGCTGTTTATGATCAGGAACTGGAGCTCGATATATCCGGGTTCAAGCCGATGGTGTCGCGCCCGGGGCACCCTGATGATACTGTTGATATAGATAATGTAAGAAAGACCAAGATCGATTCCGCGTTTATAGGCAGTTGCACGAATGGACGTTTCGAGGATATGACGATAGTTGCTGATATTCTAAAAGGAAGAAAGTTAGCTCCTGGAGTCGTATTGAAGATAGTTCCTTCCACGGACGCGGTCTGGAACGAATGTCTCGATGCCGGGTACATCAAGATATTCAAAGACGCGGGAGCATTGGTCAGTAATGCCGGATGTGCCGGATGTGCCGCGGGCCAGGTCGGGCAGAACGGGCCCGGTGAAACGACAGTAAGCACTGGTAACAGGAATTTCGCGGGGAAACAGGGCAAGGGAAAGGTGTTCCTGGCTTCTCCCGCGGAGGTTGCTGCCTCGGCAGTTGCCGGTTTTATCACGACACCCGACGCGATCCCCGAAAAACCCGCTGAATTCAAACCGACCGGAAAACCCGAGACGCGGAAAGTCTCCGAAAAGGAAGAGATATCCGCAAAAGCTACTGTCCTGGAGGGAAAGGTCTGGATAATCGAAGAGGACAATATCGATACGGATATGATCTTCCACAACCGCTATCTCACCATCACGGATATCGACGAGATGGGTCAATACACTTTCGATAATCTCGAGGGATGGAAGGATTTTGCCGTAAAAGCAGAACCCGGGGATATCATCATCACAGGAAAGAACTTCGGTGCGGGAAGCTCACGCCAGCAGGCGGTCGACTGTTTCAAATCTCTGGGAGTCCAGATCATTCTGGCAGAATCTTTTGGGGCTATTTACGAGCGTAATGCCATCAACGCGGCCTTCCCTATCCTGGCCTATGCCAGTATCGCGGAACTGGGGTTGAAGCAAAGAGACAAGATCAGAATCGATCTTGAAACCGCGACCGTAACGAATATGGAAAACGACAAATCCATAGTGGTGAATGAATTCTCAAGCGTTCAGATGGAGATCTATAAAAAAGGCGGGCTGCTCAAATAACCGGCATGGGTAGTGATTGAGCTGTGATATCTTGTCGACCGGATTAAATCGACATATTCAATGTTGTTCAGGACAGTGGTGAATCGGATTATGTAAAGGAGACAGTTGTGGGCAGGACTTTTGCAGAGAAAATACTGGATGCTGAAAGGGGCGCGATAGTTTTTCGTCAGCCGAACATCGTTTTGACGCATGACAACACTGTCAGTATAAAAGGAACATTCGAGAAAATGGGCGGAGAGAAAGTGGTTGATCCGGATCAGCTCGTTGTAGTCCTCGACCACAACGCGCCGCCTACAAATGCCAAACTGGCAAATCAGTATCAGGCGATCCGTGATTTTGTGAATCAGCAGGGCATTAAAAAGTTCCATGATGTCGGAGAAGGAATCTGCCACCAGGTGATGAGCTACCACGCAAAACCCGGGATGATCATTGTTGGAAGCGATAGCCACACATGCACAGCCGGTGCTTTCAACTCCCTGGCTGCGGGAATAGACAGGACAGAATCGGCGGGGCTATGGAAACGCGGCAATACCTGGTTCAGAGTTCCGGAATCCGTCAGGATAATACTGAAAGGCAGGCTCCAGCCCGGTGTCTATGCCAAGGATATTTCGCTCTGGATCATCGGAATGATCGGTTCTGCCGGCGCGAATTATATGAGTATCGAATTTCACGGAGACGGTGTACGGCATCTCTCGATCCCGGAAAGGATGACCCTCGCCAACCTTGCATCTGAGATGGGAGCGAAGAACGCTGTTTTCCCACCCGATCAGGTACTGGAAGAGTTTCTCGGTGAAAAGATAGATAACGGTGTATGGGCGGATGAAGATGCCGTTTATGAAAAGGAGATCGAAATCGATCTGGCTGAATTGTTCCCGCTGGTGGCGGCTCCGCATCATGTTGATAACGTCAAAGCTGTTTCCGAGGTTCAGGGCACAAAACTTCAGCAGGGTCTTATCGGAACCTGCACGAATGGAAGACTGGAAGATATCCGTATCGCCGCGGAGATTCTCGATGGCAGGAAAATCGCGGACGGATTCCAGCTGCTTGTAATTCCCGCTTCCAGAGAAATTTATCTTGAGATGATAGAAGAAGGAATTACGGCCAGATTGATGAACGCGGGAGCGAGCGTTCTGGCTGTTTCCTGCGGGCCGTGCCTCGGAACCGGGCAGGGAATCCCGGCTGACGGCTTCACTGTGATCTCCACTGCAAACAGGAATTTCAAAGGGAGAATGGGAAACAAGGAAGCCCGGATATTTCTGGCATCTCCAGCCTGTGTCGCGTATTCAGCCATTGCGGGTGAAATCACCGACCCGCGCGGAAAGTCCTTCAGCGATAAATTTCCGTATGGCAAAGAGCAGAGCACAACCGTATATATTCAGCCAGATGACAACCGCCGCGAAAACGCGACCTGGAATTATGCTGATGTCGATAACCTGAACACCGACCAGATGTTTGCCGGAAACCTGACTTACCAGGTACTCAGCTCGGACCCGGAAGCAATAATGCCGCACCTGTTTGTCGATTTCGATGAGAATTTCACAAGGAATGTACAACCAGGCGATGTTGTTATAGCCGGCGAAAATTTCGGTTGCGGAAGCTCGCGTGAACATCCCGCGGTAGGACTGGCCCATGCTGGTGTGAAAGCCGTAATCGTCAAATCCGTCAACCGTATTTTCTATCGGTCTTCCGTCAATCAGGGGCTTCCCATTATTGTATTGCCCGAAGTGGTGGATGCTTATACTGCCGGTGACAGAGTGGATGTCAGCCTGGAAAACGGAACGATCAGGGTGAATGACAGGGAATTCAGGTTTACTCCGCTGCCTGATGAACTGATGGCTATCTTTGCGGCCGGTGGATTGGTTAACTGGATCAAGGAAAATTAGCTTAACTTGAAGGAGAGGGGGACCCCTCCCTATGGAAACCATGCGCAGGATCTTTCTTGTATCTCTGGCTGTTTTATCCCTGGCGCAGATATCATCACCCGGAATCTGCTGCACGATCATCGTGGCTGGAAAAGATGCCACGGTAGACGGTTCGGTGGTAAACTCACATACGGATGCCTGTGACAACTCGCGGCTCGTTTTTGTCCCCGGGTCAAGATTCAAAAAGGGTATCATGGCCGCGGTTTTCTTCGGTTTGCAGGACCCGGCGGTTGCGCATGGCGAGTGGGAAATTATCGGTCATATTCCGCAGGTGGAGGAGACTTTCGCGTATTTCCACTCCGGGTATTCGCACATCAACGAACATCAGCTGGCGATCGGGGAAAGCACGACCAGCCAGAGGGAAGAACTCGGCCTCGAAAAGGGCGCCGGAGAACAGATAATCACCGTTGAGCAGGCAATGGTATTCGCCCTTCAGCGGTGCCGGACAGCACGCGGCGCCGTAGAACTTATAACCTCGCTCGTCGAGGAATACGGTTTTCTCCCATCCTGCGGCACTGGATCAGAAACCCTTGCTATTGCAGATCCAGGTGAAGCGTGGATACTCGAACTCTTCAGTATCGGGCCGGGATGGACGCGGAGCAGCGGCGAACTCGGAGCCCTGTGGGCCGCGCGTCGTATCGAGGACGATCATATAGTTATGGTACCTAACTGGAGTATCATGAAGGAGATCGATCTCACGCAACCGGACATTTACCTGGTATCTGAAAACTATATGCAGGTCGCGATCGATCACGGGTGGTATGATCCCGGCAGCGGGAAACCGTTTATCTGGCAGGAGATCTACGCGCCTCTGCCGAGGGAGTGGGCGACAAGCCGATTCTGGCTTTTCTACAGCACATTCTGCCCGGAATTGAGGGAGTGGCCGGACAGGGGCGTCGAGAGCCCTCACGACAAGTACGATTCGTATCATCAGTACGTAGAGCCTCTTTCGCTTTATCCCTTCTCCGCAAGACCCGATACACTGATATCTGTCCAGGATATAATGGCTTTCCAGAGATCGACTTTCGAGGGGACGATCTATGATATGACAGGTGACCAGGACTGGCTTGTGCCGGACGATGAAGGCAACCTTGTCAAGAGCCCGCTTGCCACGCCGTTTCCCACACCGGATATGCGGCACCTGCTGGACATAGATTTTCGAAGGAACGTATCAAAGGGCGGGTACGGTATGATCGCACAGTTGCGTGGCTGGCTGCCCGACGAGATCGGCGGTATATACTGGTTCTTTGTCGACAACCAGCATGTCGGAACGTATGTGCCGATATATACAGGGGTGCGGAAAATCCATAGTTCATATCAGGTCTGGGACCCTGAGAAATACTCCGGGGAGTCAGTCAGATGGGCAATAGATTTCGTCGATAACCTTTTGTATCTCAAGTGGCAGGAAGCGATTAAGGATGTCAAAGCTGTCCGCGATCCATTGGAAGCGGCGTTTTTCGAGGAGCAGGCGGCGATCGACGACAAGGCTCTGGCCCTCTATGCAAAGAGCCCGAAAAGAGCGAAGAAATACCTTACGGGCATCACACTGGAGCGGATGGAAAAGATCCACAGGATGTATTCTGAACTGAGGGATCAATTGATAGTGAAATACACGAACAATCGTGTGAGGCCGTAGGAGCGCAGGCGAAAAGCACGGCCGCAGGATGATGGGAACAGGGCAGGATCAATATGTGTTCTCCCATCCGAGTAGTTGAAATTCCCGGATCTGGAAGGGTTTATGCCTTTTTCCGCAATTGCTTCTGGATGCTTTTGACCAGTGGCCGGGAGCCGACATAGAGAGCGGTGCGCTGGTGCGGGGATTCGGGAGTGATCTCCAGAATGTCGTTTCCTTCCTCGTCGATTGCCATTCCTCCTGCTTCCCTTGCGATAAAAGCAGCGACGTCAGCCTCGTAGAGGAGGCGTAGCTTCCCTTTGAGGCGGTTTTTTTCCGGCCTGGGATGGTTGACGATTGCCGGGTACATGAACATTCCACCATTGGAAAGGAGACGATGGAAGTCTCCAGCCAGGGCTCCCATGTAACGGAAGTTGTATTTTGGCCCGTGTTCCTCGATCCAGTTCTGAACTTCTTCGGAAAAAGTCCTGCAGTTGGAGGCGTTGAAGGAGAGTTCCCACGTCTTCGTATTTTCGGGGAAGATCAATTGCTTTGAATTGTCGGGTATGACATACGTCATCGTTTCGTCCTGGTGGAAACGGAAGACACCGGTATCGGCCAGGGCAAGGGTGAAAACGCCCGTTGGGATGAGGAAGATTCCCGCAGCGCGAAGTTCGGATCCTTTGCGTAAGTGACCATCCTCGGGTCCTTCCAGGTTCCGTTTGGCAACCGCGAACATGAAGCCGACGGGAAGGTTGTGCCTGATATTGCTCGATCCATCGAGGGGATCGAAATAAAGGAAATAGCGGCCTCCGTCCTCATTGAGAGGAATCGGTTCGGCCTCTTCCTCTGTGATGGCGTAGATTACCTGGTTCGAGCGCCGCAGGTAATGAAGGACGATCGCGTTAGTGATGTCGTCCATCTCCATCACGCTTTCACCCTGGACATTGGTGATGCCTGCTTCTCCCATCAGGTTCTTGACCGAACCTGTCTGATAGTAATACTGGATGTATTTGGCGGCAGTCTGGATGGCTTCGAGGAGTACAAGGAAATTGTAACTGCGGTTGTGGTGTTCCTGGTGGTGCAGCATGAAATCGCTGAAACTTTGTTCCAGTTTCATCGCGGAAATCCTCTCAGCACAGCGTAAATGTCGGTTCATGTCTGACGCAGAAAAGGTATAACAGATTCCAGCGAATGTAACAAGCCCGACTTTATTATCGACATAGACGGCTGATTCAAATAGGATGAATTCCTGGATCGGACCATTCCCAATATCAGCAGGGAAAAACCAGCTTGAAAAATTCGGCAGACAGGAGGCGGTTTTGCAGAACAACAGGTGGACAAGACTCAGCCGTTTAAGCGTGGCTATCGCCGTGCTCATACTTACTATTCCCATGGCTGCTCCCGAGGCAGGCGAAGGCAATCTCCCGCCGGGCGACCGCCTGCCACCCGATGTCTTCTCACGCGTGGCGGACGCGGGCGTCGCTGCGGATCATGGGAGCGCGAGCTACGTAATTATCTGCGATCACGCCATCAACCGTGTAAAACCTTCGGGCGTTACCTGTGTCGAGAGCTATATTCTTCGCAAGGTGCTTACACCGGCCGGCCTGCGCGGCCAGTCGGTGCTCAGGTGGAACTTCGATCCGCAAAGCAGCTACATTGAGGTGCAGGAAGTCAATATCATCAGGGATGGTAAACGAATCCCGGTCGATGTGTCGAAAGTACACGACTTGCCGGCGCCCCAGGCTGCTATCTACTGGAAGGATCGTATCAAGACTCTTCAGCTGCCCAGGCTGTATGTAAATGATGGTATCGAGATAAAGGTATTCCGGAAGGGATTTACATATGCGCTGCTAAACGGTGCTGAAAATAACGCAAGCGCTGGTGGAACTGGAGTGGATAGAGCCCCTGCTGCTGGTTCCGGCTATACTGGCGGTGCCGGGACAAGCGTACAGGCCCCTGATGACGAGCGGTACATACCACCGATGCCGGGAGAGTATTTTGATATAGTGCTGTTCAGCGGCCCGGCTCCGATCATCGAAAAGAAATATATTCTCATCCTGCCTTCGGACAAGCGTCTGCACTCCGAAATTTACAACGGGCCGCTGTATTCCAGCACCTCTTATACAGGCGATACGACCGAATATGCCTGGTGGGGACTGAACCTGCCGCCCATGGTACGGGAACCCAGCCAGCCTTCCCCGAGTGATTTTGTGGCGAAGGTGGTAATGGCTACGGCCGAGAGCTGGGAGGCGAAAAGCCGCTGGTTCTTCGATGTGAACCGGAACCAGTTCGAGGTTACTGCCGATATTCAGGCCAAGGTGGACGAGATACTTCGTGTGGCTGGCGTCATGAAATCATCGGAAGAGGCCAGGGCAAAGGAGCTTCTTCACTGGGTAGCCCAGAATATCCGCTACAGCGGCCAGACGATGGGTGAGGGCGAAGGATTTACTCTCCATCCGGGCAGTATGATATTTGAGCAGAGGAGCGGCGTGTGCAAAGACATCGCCGGCATGCTGATAACCATGATGCGGGCCGCGGGAATGAACAGCTTTGCAGCTATGACAATGGCAGGCAGCCGTATCGACGATCTGCCCGCCGACCAGTTCAATCACTGCGTGTGCGCATTGATGAAGGACGATGGTTCCTTTACGATGTATGATCCGACCTGGGTACCGTATAACAATGATATATGGTCACTGCTCGAAGCCGAGCAGCACTACCTGGTCGGTACCCCGGAAGGTGAATCCCTGTCGAGAATAGCATACAGCCCTCCGGAAGAGTCCCCGCTCCGTATCGAGCACGATGCAAGGCTGCTGGGCGACGGGACTCTCGAAGGGACGTTCATGTTTTCAGGCTCGGGGGCTCTCGACGGAAGGCTGCGAAGGATCATCAACCGCAGTCACCGCCAGGACCTGGCCATGACCATTGCTGAACTTCTTTCTCATGTCAGTGACCGTGTCGAGAATGTCCGGTTTGAATACCTTGCGCCGGATGATTTCAGCAGGGACATGTGGCTTAAGGCCAGTTATCGAATTCCACGGTTCGCGCTGCCTGTGGATGGCGGATTCGAATTCAAAAGCCCGATGATGCAGGTCGTGCTGAATAACGGGAACCTCTTTCGTGCCGGGACGATTGACTGGGGTAAAAAACGGGAAACGGATATCTTTCTCTATTATACACAGCTTATAGATGGAACCGAGAAAATACGGCTGCCCGGAGGATTCAGGGTTATTGATCCTCCTTCTTCAGGTGAGATCAACGAGACATACGCCAGCTTCAAGGGGACCAGCAGGATGCATAAACGTGACCTTGTGATTACGCAGCGAGCCATGGTAATGAGGCGCCAGATTCCGCCTGGAGGTTACAGCGGCTTCAAACGTGCTATCGATGAAGCGAAGGCGTGGGGCGAGCAGTCCTTCCGGATCGAAAGGGGGGGTAAGTGATGAATTATTCCAG
>CBDUUV010000080.1:0-11411 GCA_965370495.1 uncultured bacterium | reverse complement strand
ACACTGGCCGATTCCCTGCACCGGTGGGAATATACCCCACCAAAAATGCCGCGGTCTCTCACCGGCGCAATCGATATCAACGATATCAAGATCAATGGAGCCGTGAAAATCCCGGCGGACAGGATTAGAGCATCTCTTGGAATCGATCCCCCCGCGCAGGTCACGGCTTTATCCGTGGAAAAGATTATTGACAGGTTGTATGGAAGTGGATTTTTTGAATTTGTCAGTTACCATTTCAAACAGTCCGCTGCGGGAACCTGCCTGGTAATCGATGTCAAAGAAGACAACAGGAACTTTCTCAGTATCGGTCTTCAGTACGACACAACATGGATGACATCGCTTCTGTTGAACGCCGTTCTCCATGATCCCTTCAGAACAGGGACAAAACTGGATATCGATCTCCTGCTTGGCAGACGAATACGGATGAATTCGACACTGTCGCTTCGTTCTGGGTTTGAAAACATACTCAGTTTCCGTGCCGGAACAGACTATATCTATGACTTCATCAATATTTACGATGGTGAAGACCTCGTAAGGAGGCTGGACGTCCATAATATCCGCACATCGATCGGTACGGGTATCTCTCTCTCTCGCTTTTTCTCATGGTACATGGACATGACCTCGGAGTGGTCATGGACCTCGCCTCATATCGCTGAGAAGAACTACGAAAAAGAATGGAACAGGCTCATATTCGTGAGCTCTTCCCTGCTGTTCGATAATCTTGACAGGACATGGTTTCCCAGGAAGGGCATGATGCTGTGTGCAAACAACCAGATAGCAGGATCCGGCCTTGGTAATAACACATCGTTCAACAGGCTCAGTGGCAGGCTGGTTCTACGAATACCTCTTCATCCACGCCTGTCTCTCGGGGGGCGCTTCATGCTCGGTTCGGCCAGGGGTGGTGATCTTCCCGTCCAGTATCGATATTTTGTTGGAGGAGTATATTCTCCTTTTAATTTTTTTGCGACGAGAGAAACTAATTTCTACGGTTACAGGCACCAGGAATTTTCAGGGCGCCATGCGTTGGTCGCCGGAATGGACCTGCAACTTCAAATCATGCGTTATATGTATCTGATACTTCACGGAAACGCAGGGAACACTACGGAGCAATGGAACCGTCTTTTCAGAGATAAAGATCTCGCCTATGGCACAGGATTGACTCTTGGCATGGATACACCGGCCGGTCCGGTCGAGGTCTCGCTGGCACACAGTTCAAGACACCCGGTCATATTCTTCCTCAGTGCCGGATACAGGTTCTGAGCCGGAACAAACAATTTTATTCTGACCGAGGCCCCCCCCTATCAAGAAACATCATCTTCATTTTTCAACAAACAGTCTTCGCGTCTCATTATTCAGAAGAACCCAAATCGTGTAAATGCCAAGAACGGTTCCAAACGGAATATTCAACATATGAAAAAATCCCATTACAAGGGTCAGTATCCTCCCCCATTCACGCTTCTTGAGAATCGCTATTCCTCCTACCAGGCTGGGAAGGGCGGTGACAACAAGAAAGAATGAGATCAAAGTCCCGATAGTAACCGTGATCGTCATGATATCAACGTCGCCCGAAAGTATACCTCCCCCGGCAATTACCATGAACACAATCATGGCACCCAATATCTCTATCGCGGCCCAGGCTATATGAAGAATCCCCAAAATCGTTACATGCTGGTCCATTTTTCCTCCTCCTCGATTTCGTTTCAGCAACTCATCGAATGGAATCACCGGGCTGATCAAAACCATCCAAGATCGTCAAGTTCACTGATCGATTTTCTGAGCTTTTTGTGAGTCTTTTTGAAATCCTTCGCGATCCTTTCCAGTTTTTCAGCTTTTTTTTCGAGCCTCTTCGCAGCCCTTTCGATCTTTTCAGTTTCCTTCTCCATGTCCTTTTGCAGATCATCCGTGTCATAATCTTCGAGGACCAGTTTGACGATACTCGCGACAGCTTTCAAACCAAGTCTGGCGCCTTTTGCCCCTACCCTGGCGCCTTCGATACCGATTTCCCTGGCATACCCTGTAATATCATCGAAATCGTTGTAATACTGCCTGAGTAGTTTCTCCTGTTTGTTGTTTGTTTTAACGCGATGGCCATTGATAAGTAACTGATAATCTTCGGTTATTTCAACAAAATCATCGTAATCCCCGGATTCTATACTCAATACTCCATTATCGAAATCGATCGATATCTCATCACCACGGAAAAGATCATCATCGGAATCATCGTAACGCCTGCCGGCCTCCGCATTCCGGAGAGTGGGCAGGATTAGAAGTATAACCAGCATGGCTATAACAGGGATCCTTTTCATATCATACCTCCTGAACCATTGAAATAGACGTTTACTAGTAACGGTTACGGATATTGAGGCGATTTTGTTTCAGCAATTCTGGCCTGGTACATGGGTAGAAGGTTCAACCTGTTATGGACGCCTGTGGACAACGTGTACACAGCATTTGTACCATATCGTTCACTTTTCACCTCGATATCATCTGCCAGATGATTGAAGAACACCTGTATTTACTTGATTACAAACAAATTAAGAATGTATTTCCAATTTGTACTGATTCGGCATCTCTCCTGCAAGATAATCAGTGGCAAACAGATAAATTCATTGAACGGGAAAACCTGGAAGGAAGGAGAGAAAAGTGAAGAAGGTCAATATTTTGGGACTGATCCTGCTGGTAATGGTACTTGGAGCAGGATGCAATTTCCTGGATTCAACTCCATCGTCACCCGATGGTGATATCACTCCCGCAGAAGCCGTGATAGATCTCGATTCACCTACCGGAGGATTTACGGAAGCGGATGAATCACCGGCATTTGGAGAGATGAAGCAATACGAAACGATGGGCGCTGAGCCTCTTTATGGCGACCCGATGGAGAATGATGAAGCGATAGCCAACTGTATTCGTCATCGCCACGCAAAAGTATTCAGACTACGTTCTGTCTGGGGAAATCTTGTCAATGCCGTTTCAGATACCACGATCACAGATTGCTGCACCGTCGACTGGACAGGCGGATTACACTTCGATGGCGGTTACATAGTGATCGAAAAAGCGATAGCATTCGATGCCAATGATTATATCACTAGAATTGACAGGTCTACGATCGAATGGGTCTCGCAAACCTGTCCTCATATCGATGGCATTCAGGTCAGGCTCGTCGTCCCGCCAGGCCCGATCGATAGTGTTGCAACCGACATCAGACCACCTGTGCTTCACTTCAAAGCAGGACCGTTCGAGAGAAGTTTTACGCTTGAAGAACTCGAAGCTCTGAACCTGACTGAACCTGTCGACCGTTGCGGCAACGGCATCATGATTAACAGCCATAGAATCCATCCCGGTTGCCCAAACGGCTATTTGTTCGGCAAATGGATATCCGTTGAACCCGATACTCTCATTAATGAAGAAACCGGCGAGTTTCGCGGTGTTCTACACGCCGTATTCAGGGGTGTATGGATCAGCGAACATGGAATGGCCGCGGGATACCTGAGGGGTATTGCCGGAACAAACAGCATCGGCGAAGAAGTCTTCTTCGGCAAATATATCAATATGAACGGCCAGTTCAGAGGCATACTGCGGGGCACGTATGGACCTTCCCCCACCCTGACAGCCGAGTATCCTCCACATGGATGGTTCGAAGGTATATGGCTCGGACGCTGCAATGTACGCCAGGGCCATCTCAAGGGAGAATGGATATCCAATGAAGACGGACCGGGGTTCTTCAAGGGTGTATGGAAAATGGATTGCTACACCATAGACTGATCCTAATATCAAGACCTGGGACCCGATTAATGGGGGGGCACTGTATCAACTACAGTGCCCCTTTTTTTTACAGCCCGGCTTTCTGCTGCCACGATGCAAGACACATCAAAACATATCGGATCCACGACATGCCCCCCCACACACACATGCTGCGACTTCCGGAATATTACAAAAAATTATTCGCAAGTTCTTCTATTTCGGCGGGTTCGAAAACCCTCGAAGCCGCTTCGACGAGATATCCGTAAATCACGGGAGAAGCCGCCACCACATTCCCGGCTGCAAGGAAAGTATTCCCCCCGAAAAAATCGCTTACTTTTCCACCTGCTTCTCCAACAAGAAGGGCTCCAGCCGCCATATCCCAGGGCTTAAGGTACAGTTCCCAGAAACCGTCGAGCCTGCCTGAAGCCACATGGGCCAGGTCAAGCACTGCGGCCCCTGTCCGCCTGACACCCCGACAGCGAAGAAAAAGGTCCCTGAATACCTCCAGATATTTATCCAGATGCTGCTGTGCCTTGAAGGGGAACCCCGTTCCAAGGAGAGATTGCGCAAGCCCCACCGGACTGGAGACACTGATCCGCACACTGTTACAGTACGCCCCCTCCCCCTTCAACGCCTCGAACAACTCTTCACGCAACGGATCATAGACCAGTCCAAGCACTGTTTCTCTTTGCACGACAAGGGCTATACTCACTCCTATCGAGGGATACCCGTGAATGTAGTTCGTAGTGCCATCAAGTGGATCGATCACCCAGAACTCATCCCCGGCTACGGACGATACACTCTCTTCTGCCAGGATACCGATATCCGGAAATGCCGCACTCAGTGTATCTGTTATCAATTTCTCGCTTGCCATGTCGGTCTCGGTAACAAAGTCATTCCTGTCCTTCTCCTCGATTTCACCTGACAGTTCTCTTCCGAATGTTTCCTTGATCAGTGATCCGGCCGATAGAATTGCTTCCCTGGCCACTTCCATTTTGTTTCTCATATCAACCGCCTTCCGGGATTAAAAACCGTTCAGGAAAAGCGATTTCCATCCCTTCATTCAGGATACCGAGAAATGCGCGGACTGCAGATGGCATGTGCCGCCGGGCCGGCACGATCAATCCCAATTTTCTCCTCATCTTCAATCCACGTACGTTCAATGCTATAATAGTCCCGTTTTCGATCTGTTCTCGAACTGTCCACTCCGGCAATATGCTCAGCCCTAACCCGGATATGACAAGATTCCTGATTACCTCCTGGTTGTCGATCGCCATCGTGATCCTGAGATCGATACCCTTCTGATTAAATATATCTTCGATCATACGTCTGGTAACCGATTCTTTCTGGAAAGAAATGAAAGGATATTCCGCCAGTCTTGCGGGATCGATCTCACCCGCAGATACCAGCGGATGATCCGGCGATGCGACTGGAATAAGCGCTTCGTCGTATACAGAAAACACTTCGAACCAATCACTGTCCTCTACAGGAAGTGTTACGACTGCAAGATCGAGCTTGCCAGCTTCGAGATCACGCATGAGAGGAAGTGTCGATGAGATCTCCAGATCGACCTCTATACCTGGATAAAGTTCATGAAACCTGGAAAAATAATCGGGAAGGACATAGATACTCGCCATATCTATTGTACCAAGAAATAACTTCCCCCGCTTCAGGCCCGCCAGGTCACCGATTTCCTGAAAAAACCGTTTCTCAAGTTCTATGAATTTCCTCGAGTATTCAAGGGCCAGCCTTCCCGCCTCTGTAAATCTGATCTTCCTGCCGTCAACTTCGAAAAGCCTCGTTCCCAATTCCTCCTGGAATTTTTTCAACCGGATACTTATCGCTGGCTGGGTAACATAATGTTCACGCGCGGCGACGGTGAAACTACCTTTCTCAGCAAGGCTCAGATAATATTTCAGTGTTTGTATTTCCATAATATTTATTTATACTTTCTATAAGTATTATAAATTAGTTTTATTGTGTCAAGATGTTAGTATTGTTTTAATGAAAAAGTGTATTTACATGCAGATGTCACATTAGAAAAGGGAGTTGCCATGAAAATCAGGAACAAACCTGCCAAACCGGAAGGCAGACTGGGCGTACTTACACCTGGGATGGGTGCCGTATCCACTACCTTTATGGCCGGTGTAGAAACAATCCGCAGGGGACAGGCCAAACCAATCGGATCCCTCACCCAGATGGGCACGATCAGGTTGGGAAAAAGGACTGAGAACCGGACTCCCCTTGTCAAGGATTTCATTCCTCTGGCTGGCCTGGACGACATGATTTTTGGTGGATGGGATATCTTCGAGGATAACGTATACCAGGCTGCAGTCAAAGCGGGTGTCCTTGACAAAAACACCATAGATGCCATCAAGCCTTTCCTGGAAAGCATCAAGCCGATGAAAGCTGTATTCGATCAAAGATATGTCAAAAAACTCTCCGGCACCTGGGTCAAAAAAGGCAAGAACTGGCTTGACCTCGCGGAACAACTTAAAGCCGACATGCTCGCCTTCAAGAAAAAAAACAATTGTGAAAGACTGGTAATAGTGTGGTGTGCAAGTACCGAAATATTTATTCAGCCTTCAGAAGTCCACATGAGCCTCGAGGCTTTCGAAAAAGGATTGAAAGACAATGATCCGAATATCGCGCCCAGCATGGTGTACGCCTATGCTGCGCTTTCACTCGGGATACCCTTTGCAAATGGTGCTCCCAATCTGACGGTCGATATTCCCGCTCTCATCGAACTGGCGAAGAAAAACGGTGCCCCGGTCTGCGGAAAGGATTTCAAGACAGGTCAGACTCTGATGAAGACGATCCTCGCCCCCGGTTTCAAGGCTCGCCTTCTGGGCCTGAACGGCTGGTTCTCTACAAACATTCTCGGTAACAGGGACGGAGAAGTTCTCGACGACCCCGAATCTTTCAAAACCAAGGAAGAGAGCAAGCTGTCGGTCCTGGAGCATATTCTTCAGCCGAAACTCTATCCCGACCTGTATGACAATTTCTATCATAAGGTAAGGATAAATTATTATCCGCCGCGAGGTGATAACAAGGAGGGCTGGGATAATATAGACATATTCGGCTGGCTGGGTTATCCGATGCAGATCAAGATCGATTTCCTTTGCAGGGACAGCATCCTCGCGGCACCCATCGTCCTGGATCTGGCCCTTTTCCTCGACCTGGCTTCGAGGGTCGGATTCAGCGGCATACAGGAATGGCTCTCGTTCTACTTCAAGAGCCCTCAGCATGCGCCCGAGCTCTACCCTGAACACGATTTATTCATCCAGTTGTTGAAACTCAAAAATACGCTGCTCCACATCCAGGGTGAGGAGTTGATCACTCATCTCGGAATTGAATACTACGAATAACCCCGTGGTTGAAACAGCTGACAGAAACGCGCGGTTGACACCACAGGCACAACAGCCGGCAGAAACACCGCGCGGTTACTCCACAGGCACACTAGCTTAAAAATGTTAAGGTTGTGGGAGGGGGCGTAAAGCGCGTGCGCCACCTTTTTTGTATTTGGTGATCTACCAGGATTCTTTCAGAATTATACTATTTTGCTCAATGACGCCAGACACTCCATTATACCTTTTTTTCTTCCTGGTGGCCCAGGGTTGAAAGGCTTTTAAGGTGCCCGAAACATATCAATCTGTCTCCAGCCTTGATATTTTCATCAGCCTTTGGCGCTGCAATAAGATGAAAACCCCTCTTGATAGCAAGAACAAGTATATTGCTCTGACTCAAATCCGTCTCAAGAAGCTTCTTGCCTGCCAATGAATGTGAATCATTTATCAGAAGTTCGGCTATTCCATAACCACTGGCGAGTTTGATAATCTCGGAAAAGGCTCCCATCGAGAAATACGTCATTTTTGACAATCTTTTCGCGATAAAGGTGTCGACAACGTTATCAAGGCCCTTTGCCACGGGGAATGAAACGACTACGATCAAAGCAAGTCCCAGAAGCCCCATTTTTGCTATTGCATTTGAAAATGTATCACCTCTGAAAGCAAGAAAAAGCATTGCCAGGCCGGAAACGATACCGATATTACCAAGGATCATGAGCGCCTTGACGATCTTTCGCCTCTGTCTGTGATTAACAATATTCTCCGCTTCGGATGTTGTGAACCCTGTACCTGTGAACGCGG
The DNA here is from genome assembly GCA_965370495.1 of uncultured bacterium. Taxonomy (GTDB): domain Bacteria; phylum Krumholzibacteriota; class Krumholzibacteriia; order Krumholzibacteriales; family Krumholzibacteriaceae; genus Krumholzibacterium. Next base: position 3,522 of record CBDUUV010000080.1, on the reverse strand, counting down.
ACAGGGACTGGAACGCAGCCGTATCCTTGTCGAGGCCAGTCATGCGAAGAGCTATCGATCCGATCTTGATGATCAGGGCAGACAGAAAAAGGACAAGTAAAAGGGCAAATACCGACATGGAACGCTCCTCTTGCGAATTATTTACTCGAAAATTCGCCTATATTCGAATAACTGCTACTATGTGCAAAGTATATGCCATGCTTTTATCAGCTCTTTTGCTCCTTGATCGCGGTATATAAATAACTACCATTTCTGAATATCAACAGGAGTACCTTGCTCGAATCAGAATCGCTTATTATTTCCCTGAAATCATCAATATCCCTGATCTTCTTCCTGTTAACCTCAACAACGACATCTCCGCTCTTCAACCCGGCTTTGGCAGCAGGAGTATTTCTATCTACCTGCCTGATGATTACTCCTTTTATTTTCGAAGTTATATTCAGGATTTCTCTGTGCTTGTTGGTAAGAGTTTCCAATCCGACACCCAGAAAGACAGGATTTCTGTCTTCCATTTTATCTTCTTCCGGAGCAGGCTGGCTTGACGGGTGCTCGCCTATCCGGATTTTCAATATCTTTTTCTTTCCATTTCTAAATATCTCTATTTTTATCTTTGTTCCGGGTTCCATGCTGGCAGCAAGCCTGCGAAACTCCTCGCTGTTGCTGACACTCTTGCCATCAAAACTGTTGATTATATCCCCTGTTTCAAATCCAGCCCTGCTTGCCGGGCTGTCATCGGCCACATGGGAAACAAGTACTCCCCTGGCATCAACAAGCCCGAAAAACTCGACCATTTCAAGACTGACATCCTGGGGTACAACTCCGACATACCCCCTTATGACTCGTCCGTGGGCAATGATATTTTCCATTATATTCCTGGCCAGTTCGATCGGTATCGCAAAACCTATCCCCTGGCTTCCACCCGACCTTGAGTAAATCGCGGTATTGATCCCAACCAGTGCCCCGTCAGTGTTGATAAGGGCTCCACCGGAGTTACCGGGATTGATCGCGGCATCGGTTTGAATAAAATTCTCGTAATCAACCAGGTCGAGAGATCTACCAAGGGCACTGACTATACCTTTCGTTACGGTCTGCCCTATTGCATAGGGATACCCTATTGCAAGAACGGTCTGCCCAAGCCGCAGACTCTCGGAATCACCCATGTCAACTGTAGGAAGTCCCTCAGCGTCGATCTTGAGAACTGCCACATCGCTTCGGGGATCCGTTCCCACCACTTTCGCATTAAACGTTCTTTCATCGGGGAGGATAACCTCGACTTCCTTCGCGTTCTGTACAAGATGATTATTTGTGAGGATATATCCATCCTCAGAAATGATGACTCCCGACCCAAGATATTGCCGTTCCCGTTCCTTCGGAATATTATAACGCTTAAAATAATCCTCAAAAAACCGCCTGAAAAGCGGGTCGTTCATAAAAGGTGAATTGATTTCCCGTTGCTTAATCATCGTTTTCGATTGGATATAAACGACGGCGGGCACAACTCTCTCCACAACATCTGGAAGAGACTCCTCTTTTCCTTCAAACGCATAGGCAGGTTGCACAAAACAACTGCCCACCCTGTTTTTCCCATCTGCGTTATTAAACAGATTTTCCGCTGCCATACCGCCGAGGAATACTCCAATGACGATCAATAGAATTAATGCCCGATTTATTCTTCCTGGTTTAGTTTTCATATCTAATACCTCCTGTATCTTTTTTAAATCTTTCAGTGAAGTATAACAACACCTCTGGAATAAAGTTCCCGCAGACTTCTGGTGCAGTGATACTATCACTAAAGGATTTCCTGGAATTATCGAATAAACCAATGGTGTTGGCAATAACTATCAGGCAAACCGCCACCAAAATTATCAGGCGTTCATTGGGGAATTTAAAAGATGCACGTAAAGGAGACACCAGCAAAGATAAACCGTAATGTGCATATAAATACTCAGCTCCGGACCATCCTGACAAAATTCCTGAGTACAGCTTTTGAGGCAGGCGTTTCCATAAATGACCTTTTAAAATTTTCAAGGTGCCTTTCGTCATCGAGAAATCGCTCTTTTCGAATAAGAACGTTTCTGAGCATTTCGACAAGAAGGCATAGCTGCACCGGCCCGAATTCCGGGTGCGGCTGGTAACCGAACGACCTTCCCAGACTGAAAGCCTGCACAGAAGTCATCTGGTTGAATGCAAGCCTGACCGCAGATTCCGGAAGTTCTGTAACATGGGTCAGGTGTGATATATTGACGGGGTCGCCTGACGATATCCCTTTGAGCAATGGACTCTTCTTCCCCTCAGAGGTCAGATGTATCATTACAGTTCCCATCTCCCTGCCCCGTGGGTTAGGAACTACCTTGCCGCCGAGAGCCTCTGCGAGGGCCTGATGCCCGAAACATATCCCGAGCATCCATACTTTTCTGCTGTGTGCTTCGCGGATATAATCCTGCAGCCGCAAGATCCATGGTTTATCTTCATACACCGGCCCGTAACTTCCCGATATCAGTATTGCATCGCCCTTCAAAGCAATCTCTTCCAGATTTGGCAGTTCTCCCTCGATACCATCGCAAATTATCAGATCAGCCTCGAAAAAGAGATCAAGGTCATCGAATGCATCACTGAACCATTCCCCGCTGTTGCTTCCATCAGACAGAGTAAAATCCGTTACATCCAGCAGATAGATCTTTTTCTTCACCCCATTCTCCGTTACTTCAGGCTATCTCAAAAACGTATTTCAAAATTATTATCGTAATTGCCTGTCGCCATCTCCTCGACCTCGAGACTTGTAACATGTGATGAATGATGTCCAGCTCGCAGTTCGGTCAAAAACCGGGCAACATCATCCTTTTCGCCCTGGGCTTCAGCCTCCACACTACGGTCAGGCAGATTACGCACAAATCCACCGAGTTTGAACTTGCGGGCAAGGCTACGGGTAAAAAATCGATAACCGACTCCCTGGACCGTACCCTTAACTATTATATGTACCCTAATCAAAAACTGACTCCCTCTTTAATAAAACGAACCTGTAAGATAAGCCAAACCATTATTCATTATTCCCGGAACACCAAACTACGTATATACCGCGATACCACTAATATCTCCGACAAACGAATCACTTGTGTATTTCAACAAACTTTCTGAACGATCTGCCCCACGTTTTCTCAACATCGTCCGGAAATACACATGCAGGAATACACATGCAGGAAGCTCATTGTTTTTCAGGTGATACTTGATACACTCACAACACTTCCCTTTTCTGACACAACCCGGGTAGCTGCAGTTGCAGAACTCCATGTTCTTATCAAGGTTCGCGCAATCAATAGTCATTATACCACCTTCCCTGATACGACTCTCCCTGAAAAAGATATTCTATATGAAATCCAGGAAGCATTCCACAAAAACCAATTGCCGATCCCCTGTGTATGATATAGATGGGTTCCTATCGATTGTATTTTTTCATCTAAGATATACAGAATCGTTTTATTCTTTCCTGCAATGCTTCTTTATAGATTCTTTCCCGAAGTCGCG
>CBDUUV010000079.1:0-11712 GCA_965370495.1 uncultured bacterium | reverse complement strand
ACTTGTCTGGCAGACAAGAGGTCACGGGTTCGATCCCCGTCAACTCCACTTTTTTATTTTAATGCAGAGCATTGCATTCTGGAATGCCTGTAATATATCTTTTGAAGGATGCGTGAAAGCCATGGAAGATACCAGTTCACCAGGGGCGCTGTGCATCTTTGAAGATGATCGCTATCCGAATTTCTTGCCGTTATCTTTCGACAAACCGGTTTTTGAGTTGATGGTTGGTACTCAGACCCTCAGGGAACGAATATCAGGAGAGATCAATCCCGGCGTGCTTTCACTGCTTTGCAGACCATATCTGTCAGATGTCCTTTTGGAAAAAACAAGTCTTGAGGCACCAGAAGACCAGATTCTTGTAAATGAGATTCCTGCGGGGAAGATATTATTTATCAACGGAAGGCTTCTCGCGTTTCGGGATGAACTCGAAAGGCTTCGTGATGGGTTGGAAGACAATACTGTCATCGACAAAAACGGAGTGCCAGTTCTTGCGCTTGTGACTGATGAGAAAGCATCGTCCTTTTTTGAATACCTGCGCAACCCTTTGTCAAACGAAGAAGTACTGAAAACATTCAACAGATTCAAGGAATCCGCAAAGGAAAAAGATAAAAATGACGGTCCTAAAGGTGAAGAACTGATCGAAATAAAGGAAAAAGAACTGAGTGCATGGATCAAGGAAAACGGCCTCAAGAGACGAAAGACGAGTATCAAGCTCCTTTCATATTTCTGGCAGTTGATCGGAGAAAACGGCAATTGTCTTGTTGATGACTTTCAGAAAAATCCCATGCGGGGATCAGCACCGGAATCAGAACTGTTTAAAGGTGTAGACCTGATAAATGAAGAGGATATTGTTATCGGCTCGGAAGTCGAAGTGAGGTCGGGAACCGTGCTGGATGCGACAGAGGGCCCGATCATCATAGCTGATTTTGTGAGGATCGAACCAAACGCGATAATTGATGGTCCTTGTTATATCGGGGAAGGTTCGGTTATAAGGGGGGGCGCCAAGATAGGCAAGGGGACTTCACTGGGGAAACAGTGCAGAATCGGCGGTGAAGTTGGAGAAACGATTATCGCATCTTATACGAACAAGCAGCATGAGGGATTTCTTGGGCATTCCTATATCGGTTCCTGGGTCAACATAGGTGCGGGTAGTTGCAACAGCGATCTGAAAAACAATTATGGTAAGATCCGTGCCTGGAGTGCCGGCAGGATCAGGGAGACAGGAAGGCGCTTCCTGGGAATAGTCGCAGGAGACCATTCGAAGATCGCGATCAATACACGAATAAATACGGGCTCAGTCGTGGGGTTCTGTTCAAATGTAATGACAAACGGGTTTACTCCCAAATTCATTCCGAGTTTTATATGGAGTATTGAGCCTGAAATGAAAGAATACAACCTGGACAAGGCCATAAAAACAGCCGAAATAATGATGGACAGGAGAAATGTTCAATTCACTCCCGCAATGGCCGAGTTGTTCAAGATAATCGACAGATTCTGCAGACAGAGTAATCATAACGTGTGACAACGGATGTTCCAGCATGAAGACCCTGATAATTGGCGAAAGGCTCAATAGCAGTAATAAAAAGATCCGAAAACTCTTTGAGACGAGAAACCTGGAGTCTTTGTTTTCGATTGTAGAGGCGCAATTGGCCGGTGGCGCCGAAATTATCGATATCAACAGTTCGATCCTGATGGAAAATGAACGGGATGCTCTTTTTTGGGCGGGGGACTCGATTCTGGAAGAATTCAGCATAAAGATCTCCGTAGATAGTCCCGACACTGGCGTGCTTTCCTCTGCTGTAACAAGGTATGGGGAGAACTGCATTGTCAATTCTCTGACATGTGACGAAGAAATCATGGAGGATATCCTGCCATCGATAGCCGCGTCCGGGGCTTCTCTGATACTTTTATTGAAAAGCAGGGAAGGTATACCTGTAACGGCGCAGGGCAGGTTAAAGCTGGCAGAAAAAGCCGTTGCATGGATATCGAGAGCGGGTATTCCGGCGGGAAATGTCTTGTTTGATCCGGTTTTTTCGCCGGTGGCAACGGAGAATTCCGGATTGAGCGTAACCCTGGAAACACTTGGTATGCTCTCAGATAATTATCCCGGGTACAGGAAAGTCGGGGGACTTTCAAATGTTTCATACGGTCTTCCGATGAGAAAATTAATTAACAGGACATTCATGTCCATGGCGCTGTCACATGGAATTACAGCTCTGATCTGTGATCCGACCGATTCCAAACTGATGGAAATGGTCAGAGTAGCAGAGGTACTGACAGGTCAGGATCCCGGCTGCCGGAATTTCCTGAGGAATTACAGAAGCAGGAAATCCTGATCACTTCATGGTAATGACTTAATTACAAACGCTATGATTCATTTTGCTATCCCGCGATGCATATATCGAGAAACCTCCCATTGAACTAAAATAGCAGGAATGCTATAACACCCCTTATAATAGCAAGATAGGTGTATTTCATTTCTGTTTCAGGAGTGGCATAACTCTTGTACTTACAGGTAACCGCACGCGGAAAGTTCCCTGTAAGTTCGTGTTTTGTTCTTGATGTGTTTTTCATCCTCACGTGTCGAAGAATTTCACATACTGGGATACACGCTCTGAACAGGGAACTTTATTTATTTTCCGCACATCGCTGATCGAATGCCTGAATCTAATCACACAAAAAAATAATATATTAAGTAATTTTTCTTTTGACAACAACTTGCCTCTGTGATAGAAATCGAAATGGGTTTGGGGATGTTGGAAGAAACGCGGAATCGACTGGATAACGGGACTCATTAATTTCTATTGAGGGAGAAGCAAAATGACAAAAGCTGATCTTGTCGAGGAAATCGTAAAGGATACCGGGCTTAGTAAAAGGGACACCAGCGTCGTAGTCAACCTTATAATTGAGAATATCTGCAAAGCTCTGGCCGAGGGAGACAAAGTTGAACTGCGGGGTTTTGGCAGTTTCAAAGTAAAGAGCAGGAAGCCCAGAAAAGCCAGAAACCCTCGTACAGGGGCCTCTGTGGATGTTCCGGCAAAGCTTGTTCCATATTTCAAGGCTTCGAACGAGTTAAAACTCAAAGTGAACAAGTAAAGGCAGGATAGACAGGATTTCGATTTACATCTAAAAATCCGTTTGCAATCTGCGGTCGGATTTCTATATTAGGAGAACCTATGGTTTTGATTTTGATCGTTTAATGGAACAGGATGTACGATGCCAAGTGGTAAGAAAAGAAAAAGGAAAAAGATAGCGACTCACAAGAGGAAGAAAAGACTCCGCAAGGATCGTCACAAGAAAAAGAAGCGTTAGATGCCACCTCTTGAGAGATGTGTGCGTGTTCAACGGAAGTTTCTTGTCGAGCGATTTGTTGATACAGGGAACGGTACTTCTTAATAGGCCTCGGGTTTTCAGGTCAGGGTGATCGAAATGAGTATCAGTGACAGGCGAAAAGCGGCGCGCGTAGATATAGATCTTCCGATTGTTTTAGAAGGCTCTGATGGTGAGATCAGTGGCAAGGCACTGAACATCAGCACGAACGGCATATATTTCGAAATCCCGCATTATATCGAGTCAATGACAAAGGTTCAGATGGGGCTCGTAATACCCGGGCAGGAGGGTAAAACCGCGGGGGAAAGCGTAGTTTCGTTTGATGGTGTTGTAGTCAGAGTCGAACCAGATAATGAGGATGAAGCGGTATCTACATACAGGATAGCTGTCTTTTTCACACATGTACCCGAGTCTTCCATGGAAATCCTGTCTATCTACATCGCAAAAATGATCAAGCCATAGGCCAACACCTTCATCTGTTTTTTGCAGACAATCCCATAACAGGATCACTTAAAGCATTTTATCTTGAAGTATACTTTTTTCTGTGGTTCAATTCCGGGAAGGAACGAATTTCTCGAGGAAGGTTGATGACTTGAAGGATAAAGGTACGATCCTCATAATCGATGACGAAAAACCACTGCTCGATATACTGTCTCAATTCCTGTCTGACAGGGGGTTTGAGGTGGACTGCGCGTATGACGGTAATATCGCGATCGAAATGCTGTCCGCGCATGAATATGATGTGGCGCTTGTCGACCTGAAACTTCCCGATATCGATGGGTTGGAACTGATAAGTCATATTAATAAAAAGCATCCAGGTACAAAGTGTATCGTCATGACGGCTTATGCATCAATGGAGTCTACTATAGAAGCGTTGAGGCTGGATGCATTTGATTATGTCCAGAAACCTTTCGATCTGGTGAAGATTGCTGAAATTGTGGACGCTGCATACGGGTATACGTTGATGATAAGGGAAAACGCGGAAATCATAAAAAGGCTGGAAAAGTCCAACAGGAAACTGGAAAAGAGCAGGAGCGAACTGTCCAGGCGAATTCTCAAATCGAACGAAGAACTGGCTGCTGCGAACCAATCCCTGAATAATCATGTAACCCGCCTGAAAATGCTCTATCAGATGGGCAGAGACATAAGTTCCAATGAAAACTGGAGTGATGCCCTCGACAGGTTCCTGATGGCTCTCTGCAAATATATCGAGGCTGAAGGAACGGCTTTGGTTATGTTCAGTAACGAAGGACATACCCTGCAAGTCAGGACCTCTTATAATCTGGAAGGTGATTTTCTGACAAATGCGGTATCGCTGCTTTTAAAATCACAGGAGAAAGACCTTCTGCAACCGGAGATATTTAATCTTGATGGATGCAGAGAAGACAGGACATTTATATGTCTTGGTATGAACGCCCCATGGGAGGATACGGTTGTTCCCCTGCTGTACAGGGGAAAATGGGTCGGATTTCTTCTGATAAAAAAACATTATGCGTCAAGAAATGCCTATTTGCTTGATTATCATTTCATCAATACGATTCAGACGATTTTAACCGAAGAAGTTGCAAATGCCGTCAATATCAGCCGACTCAGGGAGCTTAAGCACTTTAACGAGACGATTCTTGATAATATTAACAGCGGAGTGATAAAAACAGACAGAACGGGAAAGGTTATTTTCAGGAACTCAAGGGCGAGAGAAATTCTGGGGGAAGAACCCGCCCATGGCCTGAATTTTAACGATATTTTCAAGAACCCTTACGGAAGTAAGGGGCTTTTTGAGTATCTGATTGGAAAAGAAGAAAAAGATTCTTCCCTCGAGGGTGTTTTGCTGGTTACAGGCAGGGATTCCCTGCCCGTAAGAGTCAATTCAACAAAAGTCCGGGACGATTATAGAGGAAGCACCATCGTATCTGTATTCGAAGACTTGACCGTTCAGAAGGCAATGGAAGAGGAACTCAGGAGATCTGACAGGCTCAGGTCACTGGGAGAGTTGTCGGCGGGAGTAGCTCATGAGATAAGAAACCCGTTGACAGGTATCGCTACGACGGCTCAGGTCCTGAAAGAACAGCTTCTGGGACAAACGGAAAAGATGAAGTATTTGACGGTCATTCTCGATGAGATCAAAAGGCTTGATGATATCATAAGAAATCTGCTTAATTTCGCCAGGCCGGTATTACCAAAGCCGGACGAACTGTCACTGAAGAGCCTTTTGAAGAATGCAATAATGCTTGTCTCTGATGAAGCAGGAGAGAATGGTGTAAAGACACGCCTGGAGATTGCTATAGACGATGATTCATGTTTTATGGATTCCGGGCAGATAAAACAGGTAATGCTCAATGTTATGATGAACGGGATCCAGGCCTGTGAACCCGGTGGAGAATTAACCGTTTTTCTTAAAAAAGCTGTTGATCCGGTTTTTATAAGGATGGAATTTCTGGATACAGGGTCCGGTATTTCTGATGATATCGCTGACAAGCTGTACGACCCGTTTTTTACGACAAGAGCTGCCGGCACAGGACTTGGACTGTCAATAACCAGGAAGATCGTAGAAATTCATGGTGGGCATATCTTTCACGAGAGCAGGAAAAACAAGGGGACAAGATTTGTAATAGAACTTCCACGCAGAATAGTTGCTGCTTCAAAATCGTTTGAAACTGAAAGAGTTTCTTGAAGGGATTGAGAATGACTGGAAGAATACTTGTAATCGATGACGAGAAGGCTATCAGGTGGTCACTGGGAGAAGCCCTGAAAAACCAGGGTTATGAAGTGGTTGATGCAGAAAAAGGAAAAGAAGGAATAAAACTTTTCAGGGAAGAACCGGCTGATCTTGTAATACTTGATCTTAAACTTCCGGATACGGATGGTATTCATGTGCTCAGAAAACTGCGTGAAGAAGATCCTGAACTGCCCGTAATCATGATGACCGCATACGGAGAAGTCGAAACTGCTGTTGAGGCTATCAAAGCCGGCGCATATGATTTTCTGTTGAAACCTTTCCAGTTGGAAAAAATGAAAATATCCATAAAACACGCCCTGGAAAACAGAAGGCTCAGAAGTGAGCTCGAAGATATAAAGAAAAAAGACAGGGAAACATATAGTTTCAAAAACTTCCTGGGGAAAAGCAGGGTAATGAGGGAAGTGTTTGATAAGGTGATCAAAATCGGGCAAAGCAAGGCAAGTACTATATTGATCCAGGGAGAAAGCGGTACCGGTAAGGAGCTTGTTGCGAGAGCAATCCACGAAAGCAGCAAGGGGGTTGACAAACCATTTCTCGAGATCAATTGTGCGGCGCTACCCGAGACACTTCTTGAAAGTGAACTTTTCGGGCATGAAAAAGGAGCTTTCACAGACGCGAAATTCAGGAAGAAGGGACTTTTCGAACTCGCTGAAGACGGAACGATATTTCTCGATGAGATCGGTGAAATGGGCATCACTCTTCAAAGCAGATTGTTGCGTGTGCTCGAGAACAAGACGTTCAGGCGGGTAGGTGGCGTGAAAGATCTGAAAATCAACACAAGGATTATTGCTGCTACGAACAGGGACCTTCTCAAAGCCATACAGAATGGTGAATTCAGAAACGACTTCTATTACAGGCTTCAGGTAATTCCTATTTCTCTTCCTCCTTTGAGAGACAGAAAAGAGGATATTCCGTTACTGGCAAATCATTTTATTCGTGTGTTCAACAAAGAATTCAAAAAGAATGTTGAATCGATCAGTATGGAAGTAGAACAACGGCTGCAGAGATATCCCTGGCCAGGAAACGTCAGGGAACTCAAGAATGTTATAGAACGCGCCATTCTGCTTGAAGCCGAAAAAGAACTCCTGCCCGAACACATCCCATCGGAAATAGTGCCGGCAGAGGGTTCACTCGGCGCGGAATCAGAGAGAAGTATCAGTAATATGTTTCCAATGAGCATAAAGGAAATGGAAAAAATGCTTATACACAGAACACTGGATGAGACCGATGGAAACAAATCAAAGGCAGCAAGGATTTTGGGAATCAGCAGACAGACTCTCAGGGAAAAGACAAAGATGTATGAATCAGAATAAGTGGATGGCGCGGAGAGGCTGATGTTTATGAATCCGGAAATCTGGACGCTTATTGAACGTGAAGAAATAAAGGAACTCCTGGAGTCCCTTGCAATCGACGAGGGGCTGAAATTAAGGCATTTCACCAATGTTTCCGAGACACTGAACCAGGTAGAACCGGAAGGCGGCCTTATCCTCGCTATTGAGACAGAGGGAAGATTTGACAATTATCTGACGATAATCAGAAGATTCAATAAAAATTTCATAAATTATGAGATTCTCGTGTTTGGGGTCGATAAAAAGGATGAAGATCTGGAACATGATTATGATTCAGGTGTGGATCTGTACCTTCCCTTCTCTCCGGACCAGAATGAATTTATATTACGTTCTTCACACCTCGTAGCGCTTCGCAGGATCAAGAGCAGCACAGGCATGGTTGGAAGATCCAGGGCCCTGAAAGAGGTGCTGGAGATGATTCTCCAGGTCGCACCGACTGAAGTCTCAGTTCTGATAGAAGGGGAAAGCGGATCAGGGAAGGAACTGGTAGCCAAGGCCCTTCACCTGAAAAGCAACCGCAGGACAAAAGGGTTTGAAGCCGTTAATTGTGGAGCCATGGCGGAGAGTCTTCTTGAAAGCGAACTGTTCGGTCACGAGAAAGGATCATTTACAGGTGCTGTATCCCAAAGGCGTGGATTATTCGAAAGGGCCGACAAAGGTACGCTATTCCTCGATGAAGTGGGTGAAATGAGCCTGAGGATGCAGGTAAGATTCCTCAGAGTACTCGAATCAGGTGAATATATCAGGGTAGGAGGAACAGAAAAGCTGACAACAGATGTCAGGGTTATAGCTGCTACGAACAGGGAACTTGAAACGGATGTCGATAATGGCTTATTTCGAAAAGATCTATATTACCGGCTGAAAGTTATTCAGATAATTATTCCACCCTTGAGGGCTAGACAGGATGACATTCCTCTTCTCGCGCGGCACTTCATCGGAAGATCTTCCAGGAAACACGGGAAGACTATCAGGAATGTTGAAAAAGGCAGCCTGGAACTTCTGAAAAGATATACATGGCCAGGTAATATCAGGGAATTAGCTAACGTAATGGATAACCTGGTTGTTCTGAGCCCTACAGGTATTATCAGGGCGGTAGATATAGAAAAAAGGTTGCAGGAAAGGACGACTACACAATCGTTTCCAGACCTGCCGGTGCATATTCAGAGAACCAGGGAAGAGATGGAAAGGGAACTCATTATGAATTCCCTTCTGTCCATTCACAGGGATGTCAAGGAAATAAAGGGAATGCTGAAAGATACGGGAGTAAATGTAACCGGGAAATGGCGGAGCTGGATCGAAGTAGAGGAAGCAGGAGGAGAGGTCGCAAAGGAGCTGGATGACCTGGAACGGGACGCGATAAGGGAATCCTTGATCCGTAATGGCGGGAACAGGCGTAAGACGGCAAAACAGCTGGGGCTTTCTGAAAGAACCCTTTATCGAAGGTTGCAAAAATATGGCCTTGCCTGATATTGATTGTTCGAAAAGGGGGATTGCATTTGTCCTGCCGTTATCAATCTGTTATAATCTGTATGGGTGATGGAAGTTGTGGAGCATGTTTCAGCGCTGCCAAGTCACGCTGTGTGTTATATCCCCTGGGAAAACGGAGTATACGATGAGGGAGACGATTGCTGCAATATGCGTGTTATTGCTGTTCTTGCCAATGGAAGTAAAAGCAGACAAATATGCGGCTGAATTCATGGCACTTGGGGGTGGTGCCAGGGCTATGTCCATGGGGGGTGCGTTTACAGCAATAGCAGATGATGCAACCGCAACATTCTGGAATCCTGCTGGAATCGCTAATGCAGGTTTGTTACGGGGACTTCCTGCCGACTGGACGATGTCGTTCATGCATTCGGAACGGTTTGGGAATTTGATTGATTACAATTTCTTTTCTGTCGTCTTTCCGTTAAAAACAGGTGAATCGGCTTGGGGAGTCAGTGTTATACACATGGGCATCGATGACATAAGAATCATTCCAATGGACGGAATGGTCAGTAATTCCGATGGCGATGATCGTTTCGAGCCCTGGATAGGGGAAGGACTCACAAGAAACTATAAAGATTTTCCGTTAGAAAATGTAAATGATTTTGCCGTATTTCTATCATACGCTCAAACCATGCGCTTCGGTGATCTTGGAGGCTCTGTCAAGATCATAAGGAACGATCAGGTGACAGGTGTTTCGAGTTTTGGAATTGGTATAGATCTTGGTTTTGTCAATAGAGATGTATGGAAAGGCCTGGCCCTGGGCGCAAAACTTCAGGACGCTACCGGGACATATATCAGTTGGAGTACTGGAAAGAGAGAGTTTATTTATCCGGCTCTGAAACTCGGGCTGGGGTATCCGGTACCGATAAAAGGTATGAACAGCGTACTTATTCTTGCAGTCGACGGTGATTTTCGTTATGAAAATATGAAAGGTGTCTCACAATTCTGGATCGGCAGGGCAAGTGCGGATTTTCACCTGGGCGCCGAACTGGTGATTCGTGAACTGGTCGCGCTTCGTGGAGGATATGACATGGGAAGGCCTACAGCAGGGGTAGGGTTCCTGCTGGATGATTTCGGGCCATGGAATATCTCGATCGGGCTGGACTATGCTTTATTGATGCATGATGAACTTGATACAACGCATAGGTTGTCTTTGATGATTGCGCATTGATCCTGTTGTAACTCTGCTTTTTCCCCGAGGTGATTATTCTTTGAAGATTCTGACGATGATACTGGCCGGAGGGACCGGGCGGGAACTTTCCGCACTTACAAGTCACAGAACAAAGACAGCCGTCCCTTTCGGTGGACGGTATAGAATAATCGATTTCTGTCTCAGCAATTGCGTTCATTCGGGCAATACTGATATTGCGATACTGGCTCAATACAATCCTAAATCCCTGATTGAACATATAAGAATGGGAAAACCCTGGGATCTGGACAGGAAGTCGGGTGGAGTATATATTCTTCAGCCGGCATATCATGGCGAAGTAGCCAACTGGTATCTTGGGACCGCAGACGCACTCTTCCAGAATATCGACGTAATACGCGATTCGGACGCTGAATATATCATGGTTCTCTCAGGTGACCAGGTCTATACGATGGATTACAATGAAATGCTGGATTTCCACATACAAAAAAGGAAACAGGTAACGATTGCGTATAAGAAGGTCATGGCAAGGCAGAGGAACAGATTCGGGATGGTGCGTATCTCAGTAGATGGAACAGTGACCGATTTCAATGAAAAACCCCGTTCTTCGACTTTTCAGCACGCATCGCTGGGGATATATATTTTTAACAGAAAATTTCTTCTGGACAGCCTTGACGGCGGAAAAACCGATATAGTTTTCGATATTGTCATCCCTGCTCTTGAACATAGTGGAGTAGCCGGATTCCTGTTTGACGGATACTGGGAAGACATAGGATCCATACCAAGTTATTTCAGGGCATCACTGAGATTGCTCAAACAACGTTCCATAATCACAAGGAAGGACTGGCCGATATATACAAGGGGAGAGGACCTCGCTCCGGCAAAATATTCAGCAGAGTCTTCAGTTAAAAAATCTATCGTGGGAGCCGGTTGTATCATCAAGGGAGAAGTTTCGGGGACTATCCTTTTTCCGGGAGCAGTAATCGAAAAGGGAGCACGTGTAAAGGATAGTATAATCTTTTCATTCGCAAGAATAGGAAGTGATGCGAAGGTAAGGAACGCGATTATTGACAAAGGTGTCATAATCGGCCGCAATTCCTCTGTCGGGATATCGAAAGATACGGGCAAGGGTCTATTGGACCGATACGCCGATCTTGAAAGCGGCTTTGAAACGGGCGGAATAACGCTAATAGGTAAGGAGACTGTAATCCGGAAAGGCGTTGATATTCCAAGGGGAATAGTCATAGAACCACGGTCGAAGGTGAGGGTTTGAAATGAGCAGGATGGCGGCATTTATACTTGCGGGCGGGGTGGGAAAACGCCTGAGCTTGCTTACAGCTACAAGAGCCAAACCTGCGGTGACCTTCGCTGGAAGATACAGAATAGTGGATTTTACTCTTACAAATTGCGTAAGATCTGAAATCCCGCTGGTACACGTATTGACGCAGTATATCTCAAGATCCTTGAAAAGACATCTTGGAATCGGAAAACCCTGGGGCCTTGACAGGCTGAAAGGCGGGCTGCACATCCTTCACCCACGCCTCGGTTTCGAAGGGGCCGACTGGTACAAAGGGACTGCCGATGCGATGTACCAGAACATCCCTGTCCTCAGGGAACTTTCTGAGGATTATGTGCTGGTTCTTTCCGGTGACCATGTTTACAAT
>CBDUUV010000078.1:0-11776 GCA_965370495.1 uncultured bacterium | reverse complement strand
GGAGTATACTCCATACATCCCTGCCGGCAAGCTCATTCCCGAGATAACGCTGCGATCGGTTGTGATAGGCCTTTTGATGGCTGTTCTGTTTACCGGTGCGGCTGCCTATCTCGGCCTCAAGATAGGCCAGGTCTTCGAGGCTGCCATTCCCATAGCGATCCTTGCGATAGGGATGGCTGGCTGGTTCAGACGGAGAAGTACTATCCTGGAGAATGTGATCATCCAGTCGATTGGATCGGCTTCGGGAGTCGTTGTGGCAGGGATGATATTTACCCTGCCAGCGATATTTATTCTCGGCCTGGAACTTAAATTCTATCAGACTTTCGTGGCCGCGCTGCTGGGCGGATTTCTTGGGATACTCTTTCTCATCCCGCTGAGGCGATATTTCGTAAAGGAACAGCACGGCTATCTGCCCTTCCCTGAAGGCACAGCTATCACAGAGGTGCTGGTAACAGGCGAAAGCGGAGGTGACCAGGCTAAGGTCCTTATGATAGCGGCGGTGATCGGCGGGCTGTATGATTTCTGCATTGCCACATTCGGCCTCTGGAGCGAGGTCATATCAACCCGAGTGATTGGACCGCTGGCTGTTGTTGCCGACAAAGCAAAGCTTGTAGTCAAGGTCAATGCCGGAGCGGCGGTACTCGGACTCGGGTATATCATCGGTCTGAGATATGGTACGATAATCGCCGCAGGCAGTTTCCTCTCATGGCTCGTATTCATTCCGGCTGTATGGTTCTTTGGCCAGCATCTTGAGGTGCCTGTTGGAACAGCTACGATGCTGATATCCGAGATGAGTCCTGAACAGATATTTACAAACTATGTTCGCCACATTGGTATCGGTGGAATCGCCGTCGCCGGGATGATAGGGATACTGAAATCCTCAAAAATCATCATTTCCTCGTTCAGTGTCGGATTCAAGGAGATGTTCTCGGGCAAGAGCAAGAGTGACAGTGCTACCGAGAGGACCGACAGGGATATTAATATGTCGATAGTGATCGGCGGGCTTATTATAACCCTGTTGGTCGTTTTCCTCTTCTTTGGGCTTCTGGTAGTAGATTCCTGGAAGATAGCAGCCATAGCGCTTGTTGTCGTGGCGGTCATTACGTTCCTTTTCACCACGGTTGCCGCGCGGGCGATAGCGATCGTGGGGATGAATCCGGTATCGGGGATGACCCTTATGACGCTTATACTTTCCAGCCTTGTGCTGGTCAAGGCTGGCCTTTCCGGGCCAGCCGGGATGGTGTCGGCTCTGATTATCGGGGGAGTGGTCTGTACGGCTCTTTCTACTGCCGGAGCGTTCGTCAGCGATCTGAAGGTCGGATACTGGATCGGTTCGACACCAAAAAAACAGGAGATATACAAGTTTGCCGGGATAGTGGTAGCAGCGGCAAGCGTAACTGGTGTGATCATTCTTCTCAACAAGACCTATGGATTTACAGGCGAGGGTTCGCTGGCTGCGCCCCAGGCGAACGCGATGGCTGCTGTGATCAAGACTCTGATGTCCGATGCTGCCGCGCCATGGGGGTTGTATATCGCCGGAGGATTTATGGCGATCATCCTTGAGCTTCTCAAGATCTCCCCCCTGGCATTTGCTCTGGGCATGTATCTTCCTATCCATCTGAATACTCCGATTCTTATCGGCGGACTTGTCGCTCACTTTGTACAGAAGAGCAGCAGGAACGAAGAAGTAGCCACAAAAAGGAAAGAACGCGGAACCCTTATCGCGTCCGGATTTATTGCCGGTGGAGCTCTTATGGGTATAATGAGCGCATTGATCGCATGGCCCGAATGGGATAAAATTCTCAATACAGGGATAGGCGAGACGTATTTCGGGGAGATTATAAGCATATTCATGTTTGCCGGCCTTTGTTTCTACCTCTATTTCGATTCGAAACGGGGGGCGGCGTAGCAATGACAGTGTTGCGGTGGTTCCAGGCGATATCGAATAATCGCCGGGGCACTGAGATAATATGCTGAATACGGAGATTCTTTCTGATAACCAGCTGAAAAGGTCCAGACACTTGATCCGGCAGTCCGCCGGGTCAAGTGTCATTGCCGTGAGCACAGCGCTGTTTCTTGTCCGATCAGGGAACAGGACAGGGAATGACGTGTAAAATGGTAAATGAAGCTAAACTCTTCCGGCCTGTACGCCTATTCAACTTGACGAGGCCTCGGAACTTGTGTAGTTTCTTCTGGCAAGTGGATCAGAGAAGGGAAGTGTTTTGAGAAGAACGGAAAGAATATCTGCTTTGATACTGACCGTGGCGTTGACGGCTGTCTTCGCGTGCTGTAGTTCAGACCCGGAAGGGCCGGTTACTTCTGTTTTTCTGGAAGAAGGTTCCTACACGCCGAAAGCCGGAGAGACAGTCCGCTATATCGATACTCTCAGCAGCCTGACCGTAGTCGATATACCCGTAGGAATAGGCAAAAGCAGCCTTCTTCGGCTGGGTGAATACAAAAATATCAGGTTCGAGTCTATACTTATGAAGTTTGATTTCGATTCTCTGTCCCTGTACGAAGACAAGACGGTCGATTCAGTGTTGCTGGACCTCCCGCTTGTCATTATCCAGGATACCCTGTTTCATCTACAGGTGACATTCAACGAGTTGCTCGAAGGTTTCAATGAGGATGATACTCTTACCTCAGTACCGTTGTTTATTCTTTCCCCTATCGAAGGGGGCAACGGAGAAACTGTCAGGGATATCAATATCGAGAGGACAGATTTCAGTATTGACGCACTCCTTGTCCAGGGCTGGCTGGATGGAGGTGCTCCCTGGCCGTACGGTATTGCGATCAACTGGGCGGTGGAACCGGATACTCTCGGGCTCCTGGAAATGAAGTCAACCAACTACGGCTCCGATCCGCCCGTGCTGAGAGTCATCTTTACAGATATGACCGAGGCGGTTTTTCCGGTTATCGAGGACTATACAATCACTTCTTACAATGGTGACGGTATCGATTGCGTCGGTGGTGTGGCAACAAGGTTGTTTTTCGAATTTAGCCTTGACGGTATTCCAGAAGATGCCATGGTGCATTATTCGGCCCTGGTACTTCATACAGATGGGAGTGGAGGGCTTGGGGCGACAGGCGGGGACATGTTGTTCGGCCTGACGCAGGATTTTATCTATTATGTATACGCTCCTGCTTTGGATGATATCAGTGACCCCGATTTTCTGTTTGGGACAGGGGTTGCGACAAATGTTTTCGTCCCGACGGTTTCCAAAGAGGTCAAGATTCCTCTCGTGGGGTTTGTTCCTGATATCCTCGCGGGTCTTCGTGAGAACATGGGTCTTGTGTTCCAGTCCAACCAGGAGAACTCCCGTTTTCAGAAGGCGGCTTTTTACAACATGGCGGCGGGCGATTCGCTAAGGCCCTATATAGAAGTGATCTATACCATGCCGGCTGATTTTTCCGGAGAATAAATGAAAATAAAATCATTTATAACGTTTCTCGTATTATTGATCAGCTGTTCATCCGTGCCTGGAGCAATACAGGGGCAGTCGGTATTCGGCCTGAATTTTCTTGGTGAACACCGGTTTACAGGGAATGCCAGAAATGCAGCTCTCGGTTATTCCGGCCTGGCCATGCCTGATACGAGTAACGCCATTACAATGAATCCTGCTTCACTGGCCGATCTGAGCAAAGTGACTTTTTCGCTTTTCGAGGTCATGAGTATAAGCAGGACAAGGTTTGAGGATGTATTATCCAACCAGACTCGTTTTCAGCTTCCCGCTGCTGCTGTAGCGATTCCTTTGAGAAAGGGGCTCGTTTTCAGCTTTGGATACAGGACGAGTTTCGAAGGGAAAGCGGATTTTCTGTATGAAAGGGAATCAGGGATTTCCCCGTCGCCGTACGAGCAATACAAGCTTAACAGTTCCCTTTTTGCCGCGCCATTTACCGTATCCTGGAAGCCGGCAGACTGGTTGATGGTTTCCGGAGAGTTACAACTCAATCGTGGATCGATCAAGGATGAGGTGCACGTCTATTTCGATGATATGGCGTACAATAAGGTGACCTCGGTAAGGACCAGGGGCTTTTCGGGCAATTCCTGGGCTGCTTCCGTACTTACAAGGGTGCATCCGAGGTTATGGTTGGGGGCGACATATGATGAAAGTATCGAGTATTGCGTAGAAGAGAATATGAAATATTCGATGAGTACGCTTAATACTTTTTCATCATGGGATTTTACTCTTCCCTCTGCATACAGTGTCGGACTGGCGGCTGGCCTGACGGACAGATGGTGGTTTACATCATCGTTCTGGACGCGTAAAGCTCCGGAACCAGTGGGGTTCGAGCAGTTCGAAGACGCCCTTGGTGATGAAAGTCTCCTGGCATTCGGCCTCGAGCGCAGGGCGGCTTCTGAACATGGTTTCATGTCGCGGATACCGCTCAGAATCGGTTTTTACCGGAATCGCTGGCATATTGAATTCCCGGCAGGTGAACCTGTAATATCGACCTTCTTTACGTGCGGGTCCGGATTTCCGTTTCCAGGTGGAGCCGGCAACCTGGATTTCACACTGGAATTCGGGAAAATCGGTTCGATTACAGGCAACGGGATTGATGAAAAGGTCGTCCGTTTTGGCGTCAGCATCAGTTTGTCTGAAGCGTGGTCCAGGAGAAAGATCGATACGCATTGATCATTGCATACTCTCCTTTATGGTATATTCACGTGGTTGATAATTTTCTGTGGAGCCAGTTATGAAGCACCGGTTTCTTGCATCAGTTTTCCTGGTTTTTTCGGTTGTTATTATTTCTTTCCCCCTGAGAGCCCTGTGTAACGACAAGACGATTGGTCTGGTAGAAGAGCTCGAGGGACTTCCTCCGGATGCGCGAATCGCTTATCTGAAACATCTGGTCAGCCAGGGCAGGGATGAAGCCGATGTCTATTTCCAGATCGCCATATCCTATCACGGGACCGGGCGAGTCGATTCCGCGATTACTTATTACGACCTCACGATCAACAGGGACCCACAGCATTTTAAGGCGTTTGTCAATCTTGGCGTTCTCTATGATGACCAGGGGAATATTCTCGAGGCCGAAAAGAACTTCAGGTTGGCGGTATCAGTTAATCCCGATGATGTCCTGGCCAATTCCCACCTGGCATTCATGGTCTTCCAGCGAAAGGACTACAGAAATGCCTGGAGGTACCTCTCGTCTGCCCTCACGGCCGGGCCTGATCATCCCCAGCCGCATTTCTACTTGGCGATATTCTTCTGGGAAAACAGGATGTACAGGGAAGCGCTCGTGGAGTGGAAAACTGTTACAGAACTTGATCCGGAAAGCTATCTGGGAAAGAAAGCCCGGGAAAACATAGTCATGCTGCAGAAGGCTTTGAATGCTCCTTCGCCTGTCGGAGGATGGAAACCTGAAAGGTAAAGTCCAACTTGAACTTGACACAGTCAGAAGTGTTGCCTAGATTGTTTGCAGGTAAGAGTTTTTTGTAAAGGATAACATTTCTTGAAAAGGAGAGGGCGCGAGCATGAAAAGGATTTTGTTGTCATTAACCGGGTTGATTCTTATTTTCTTCCTCGGGTGCAATTCGAGTACAGGCGGAAGCATCAATACTGACTACAGTCAGAGGGGCTCGATGACCGTCGAGGATGAAGATGGTTTTGAGAAACATCTTGGTCCCGCAGAGATCGCGTACCAGTCGGCCCAGCAGTTCCTGGCAGCAGGAAAATACAGCGAAGCTATTGAAAGCCTGGAAAGCGCGGTATCTTTCAAGCCGGGGTATCTCGAGGCTTGGTCACAGCTTGGTCGAGCCTATACAACCAACCAGGATTATGAAAAAGGGATTATTGCATATAAGAAAGCCCTCGAGATTGCACCAGGTGAGGAGAGCCTCATTACGGCGATAGGATATAACTATCTCCACCTTAAGAAGCTGGATGAGGCAGAAACATATTACCGTATGCTTGTTGACAAAGACCCCAATCATTACAGTGGAAATATCAACCTGGCATTCATTGCCCAGAGCCGCGATGATGCTCAGGGTGCGATAACTTATTACGAGACCGCTCTTATATCCCATCCAACGGATGCTACGACGATGGGTACCCTTTCAGGCCTGTATGGAAAACTCGGTAACAAGGAAAAGAAATTTGAATACCTTGCGCAGGCTATCGAGGCGGATCCCGAGAATCATGTTTTCAAGAAGCAACTCGCCAAAGCGTATTTCAACGACAAGGATTATGGAAACGCTGTTCCCATCTACGAAGAGCTTACAAGGATCTACCCCGATATTGCTGATTTTCACCAGAGGCTTGGATATGCCTATTCACAGTCCGGAAGAAAAAGCGATGCTCCGCCCGAACTCGAAAAAGCAATAGAATTGAATGGCGGGAATACGTTCACATATGCGATACTTGCAAAGATCTACAACGAGAACAAGATGTACAACAAGGCATTGGCATCGGCAAAGGCCGGGCTCGCCCTTGATAACGGGAATGATCAGGATGCTATCCTGTTCTATCAGTGGGGTGAAGCCCTTTCAAAGCTTGGTGATTTTGAGGGTGCTATAACAAAATTCGAAAAGGTAGTCAACCTCAAGGATCCTGTCTGGTCGAAATCGGCTGGTAAACAGATCCAGAGACAGCGGGATTTGATAAAGTACAGGGAAGCCAAAAAAGAGCAGGAAATGTACGAGTAAAAACTCAGCATTTCAGAACATCGCATGTATATCGTTTTTGCAGCCTCCCTGGTCACCGGGGAGGCTGTTTGACAGTATGTGGTATACTGGCCAGTGTAGCTGTTTTTTACCGTGGAGGTGTTGAAATGGTATCTTTCGCAAGATTCTGGAGACATCATCAGGTTCTGGTTTTCTGCCTGGTTGTTCTCACCCTTTCGGCAAGTCCGGTTATTTCTGTTTGTCTCTCCGCGCAGGAGGATATACTGCCTGCAGGGGTAAGCCCGGACTCTTCGGCGGCTGTTGAAGCGGTTGATGAGGATATACCCTTGAGAGCCTGTATCACATTGAAAAAAGGCGGGAAGATCGTTATGGAGTTGCTGGTCGATGACGCGCCACTTGCGGTGGAACGCTTCATCACACTTGTCAGGAGCAGGTTTTACGACGGGATGCGTTTTCACAGGGCCGAATCGTTCGTGGTCCAGACCGGGAAAAAGGACCATGATTACCCGCCTCTGCGGGGAGAGATGTTCGATCAGGAACTCAGGCATAAGGTCGGAATGGTTGGGATGGCCAGGAAGCCGAACAGTTACGATTCCGCTACCACGCAGTTCTACATCGTCAAGGAATACAGGGCGTCATTGAACGGGGAATACACGCTTTTCGCCCGTGTAATCGAAGGGATGGATATCGTTCAGGCAATAAAGAAAAACGACAAGATCATCAGTATCGAGATCATCGACTGATCGCGATGCGGGCCTGTCGGTACAGTGTTCACCGGGTGACAGCGCTTGACCGGAGGCGGGTTGCTTGATATATATTGCCTGTAGCATCGAATGGAAGGTGACACCATGACCAGGCAACGGAAAAAAGAACTCAAGGTCTATTTTGACCATAACGCAACCACTTACATGAGGCAGGAAGTTATTGATGTCATGGTGCCGTATTTCCGCGATTATTTCGGAAATGCGAGCAGCCTGCATTCCTTCGGGCTGAAGGCGCGCGATGCCATAGAGAATGCCAGGGGCCAGGTTGCGTCACTGATCAAGGCAGAGCCCGGGGAAATCATATTTACTTCCGGTGGAACGGAGTCGGACAACCTTGCTATTCGTGGCGTACTCGCTGCCCGAAGCAGGTCCGCGGGCAGTTCCCATATTATTACTACATCGATAGAGCATCCTGCTGTACTCCGTACATGCGAGGCGCTCGAAAAAGATGGTATCGAAGTGACTTACCTGCCCTGTTATCCATCGGGAACTGTAAAGGCGGAAGACCTCGAAGCTGCTGTCAGGCCGGAGACTGTTCTGATCTCCACGATGCTGGCCAACAATGAAACGGGGGCTATTCAGCCGATAAGGGAATTTTCCCGGATAGCAAGAAATCACGATGTAATATTTCATGTAGATGGAGTGCAGGGAGCAGGAAAGATACCGGTCGATGTAAATGACCTTGATGTCGATTTGATGACCATTTCGGCACATAAGTTTTATGGCCCGAAAGGGGTTGGAGCCTTGTACAGACGCAGGGGAGTAGAGTTAAGTGCTATGTATACGGGCGGGAATCATGAGTTCGGGCTGCGTCCAGGGACAGAGAATGTTCCAGCCATAGTGGGATTCGGGGAAGCCTGCCGGGTCACAGAAGAAAACCTGGGTACCGAGATGCGGCACATATCCAGGCTTCGGGACAGGATCGAAGAAGGGATCCTTGAGAGGACCGGAGATCTGAAATTGAACGGTTCTGAAAGCAGGAGGGTCCCGAATACGTGCAATGTGACGGTAACTCGTGTTGAAGGTGAAGCTATGACGCTGCACTTCAGCATGCTCGGGTTCGCCTTGTCGAGCGGAAGCGCGTGTGCTACCGGAGAGACCGAACCGAGCCACGTTCTGCTGGCGATGGGAATCGACCCGGTCGACGCGCAGGGAGCCTTGAGGATCAGCCTGGGAATCGGGAATACCGACCAGGATGTCGATGCATTCCTCGAAGCGTTTCCCATTGTCGTAAACAGGCTCAGAGAGATGTCGCCTGTCAGGAAAGAATCCTGATCATGAGAGACGGGGCAGAACTCAATAATATCGGCTCTTTTGATGTAAGGCCGCCGGGGAAACGCGGTGAGGGTGTCGTAGTGGGTATGAGCGGCGGCGTAGACAGTTCGGTGGCAGCCTGGCTCCTGAAGAAAAGTGGATACAGGGTAACCGGTGTTACCTTCAAATTCCTCTGCGCCGGATGTGTTAAGGGTGTTCCCGGCGGCAGAGATGATATAGTTTCAAGGGCTTCCGGAATCAGCCAGTCACTCGGTATCGAGCATCGTGTAGTGGATGTCAGCGAGATTTTCCAAAAGAAAGTCATCGATTCCTTTGTGAAGGAATACCATGCGGGCCGGACTCCCAATCCCTGTGTCACGTGCAATGAAATGATCAAGTTTCCGTCGATGGCGGCAGTGGCCGATTCTCTTGGCATCAGGATGATCGCTACAGGGCATTATTCCAGGTTGACAAGGGATGGGAAAGGGAGGGTTTTTCTCGGCCGGGCAGTGGAACCGGTCAAGGACCAGACATATTTTCTCTACAGGGTACCGGTGAATCTGCTCAAGCGTTCGATCTTCCCGCTTGCAAAGATGAGGAAAGAACAGGTCAGAGCTTTTGCCGCCGATCTGGGGCTTAAAACAAGGACGGGGAAGGAAAGCCAGGATATATGTTTTGTGTCGAAGGGGGACCTGGCGGGATTTCTATGCGCGTATATCGAACCTGCCGAAGGGGATATAGTCGACGAAGACAGAAACCTCATCGGCAGGCACAAGGGAATCTTCCGTTATACGGTCGGACAGAGGAAAGGGCTTGGTATATCGGGCAAAGCGCCCATGTACGTTAAGGAAATCGATCCAGTGAACAACAGGATAGTTCTTTCAGAAGATGGATCACTCCTTACGGATACTGTTGTTTTTTCAAATCTGAAACTGCGTTTCAGGGAACCGGCAGTTCCGCTTTCGGCAAAGGTCCGTTACAGTAACGAGCCATCACCCTTGAACAGAATTACCAGGGGTGGTGGCCAGTGTACAGTGGTCTTTGAAAAAAATCAGAGAGCTGTAACTCCCGGTCAGTCACTTGTCCTGTATCAGGAGGAGACGGTTGTTGGTGGCGGTATCATCACAGATTCATGGAAACAGAAATAATCGCCGGTTGTATTTCGCGGTGATCCACATGGTCCTTCTGTGCTGTGTTTTCAGTATGGCCGATGGAAAAGTACAATGGGATACCAGTAGAACGATACATTCAGAGTGTGGCCCTTTTATCATCCATCATCAACCCCGTGATGAAAAAATGGCTCTTATGATAGAGGGGCTTCTCTGTGAGTCGGCTTCCGTCATAGCGGCCGAGCTCGGGCTGGAGCGGCCCGATACCGTTAATCTCTATCTTGCCGGTGACCATGAATCTTTCAAGCGTCTTCATCACAGCAGGCTGCAGGAATGGGGAGAAGCATTCAGTGATCTTCGCAGGATGATCATAGGAATCGACGCGGATGCAGTGCTAAGGACTCCCAGGCCTTTGAATACAGTAATCAGCCATGAGCTTTCGCACATCTTCTTTGCCCAGAGAGTGGGTGGTGTCCGCTGCCCGACATGGTTCCTGGAAGGGGTGGCAATGCGGCAGTCGAGGGAGTGGACATTCGGCGATCAATGGAATCTCGTCTCGTCTATCTGGAGGAGAAACCTTCCGGACCTCGAAGACCTCAAGGGCCCTTTCCCCCGGCCCGTGGAAACAGCCTCGATCGCGTACAAACTGAGTTATGCGGCTGTTGAAGAGCTTTTCAGCGGGAGACCCGGGGACCTTATTACACTGACTTCGTTTATAAGAGACCTGGGAGATTTTGACAGGGCATTCATCCTGACTTTCGGCGAGACGCCTGAGGATTTTACGCTCAGGTTTCACCTGGAACTCGAAAAAAGATACAGGACAGCCGGAGCCTTGATGCAATCGACTCCATTCTGGTTGTTTATCGTCTGCCTTTTTCTCCTGGCGTATATTATCAAGGGAGTTCGCAGCAAACGAAAGCTGAGAGAATGGGAATCTGATCTGCTCCGCGACTTGGATTGATCCCGCGTTGGTGCGTGCTGTCAGGACTTACCCGAAAATCCGGGAAAGATCGTGCAGGCCCACCTTTCTCAACACAATTACCAGATCGAGGATCTTTGCCTCTTTAGCATCGACAGGATCGAATCGTTGGTTTTCTGGAAAAGATACGCGACTCCGAATGTCGCGGGGAGACATAGACCGGCAAGGTAGAGGACCGGTATCGCAATACCTTCCGGCTGGTAAATCCTGACTCCGATGGCGAAAGTGATCCTGTGAAGAAGGTAGGCTGCATAGCTCGCGTAGCTGATGAATCCGATCAGTTTTCCGGGAACGAAAGAAACCAGGACTGACCCGGCCGTCCGAAATACCGAAACTGAGGCGATAAAGGCCAGGATAGAGATGAACATTCTGGACCGTTCTCCATCGGTCCTGGCGAAAAGAATGAAGCAGGCAACCAGCACAGACAGAGAAACTGCCGTCCACATCGACGGTTTCATAAGCTTGTCCATAACGGGGGCCCTTGCCGCCAGAATACCAGAAGCAAATGCTGGAAGGAACATGGCAAATCGTGGATCGGTTAGTCCGGTGAACGCATCGAGGAAGAACAGAACAGCGAAAAGACATACCGTTAAAACCAGAATCCCGGTGGTGCCCGGCCTGAAAAGATATAGCGGTGTTATAAGGTAAAAGATCAGGATTAATGTTACGAACCACAGCGTTATCAGAGGTTCGCCGGTAAACATGTTCGTCAACAGCGCCGCTCTAACGAAAGTACCTGCGCCGATCATCTTGAGCCCGAGATATCCTGCCCAGCGCAATAATATACATCGGATAGATTCTGAGGAATCTCTTTCGATAGAAGGCTGTTACATCTTTGATCGAAAGGAATTTGTATTTCTTTGCAAGAAGATATCCTGAAATATGAAAGAAGAGGGCAAGAATACAGTTTGTCGAGAGAAGAGTTGCGTCGTTTCGAATGAACGAGAGCGCCGGTGAATAGTCCAGGATGTGCCAAAACCCGGTTATGTACACGATTGCAGCTGCCCTGAGAAGATCCAGAGACAGGTCTCTCTCTCTCTCT
>CBDUUV010000077.1:0-12072 GCA_965370495.1 uncultured bacterium | reverse complement strand
ATCGTTTCGGCCACGGTGGATTTACCGGAACCGATCCCACCTGTTACTACGATTACCGGCGCCTTCATCAATGAGCCTCCAGCCAGTTGCCACCGCTTCCGATTTCTACCTTCAGTGGAACTTTCAGTTCCATCGCCGATTCCATCAGGCGCTTTACAAGTTCCTCCATCTCCTCCATTTCATCTGGAACCACGTCGAAAACCAGCTCATCATGTACCTGCAGGATCATCCTGCTCAAAAGGTTTCTCTCCCGGATCTCCATGTCGATATTAATCATCGCAATTTTGATGAGATCGGCGGCACTACCCTGTATCGGCATATTGACAGCGTTCCGTTCCGCAAAACTCCTGAACCTGCCGTTACCGCTGTTGATATCCGGAAGAGCCCGTCTCCTGCCGAGAATCGTTTCTGCATATCCATTCTCCCTGGCTGTTTCCTTCGATTCTTCGATAAACCTCCTGATACCGGGATATTTCTCGAAGTATTCCCCGATAAATGTTTTGGCTTCTTCCAGGGGGATCCTCAACTGTTCTGAAAGCCCCCTGGCCCCCTGCCCGTACATGACACCGAAATTGATCGTCTTGGCCGATGAGCGCATTTTCCTTGTTACTTCCTTTTCCGGAACATTGTAGATCCTCGCTGCTGTCCTTAAGTGTATGTCGCTGTCATCCCGGAAAGCAGATACGAGTTCAGGATCATCCGATAGGTGGGCCATGATCCTGATTTCTATCTGGGAATAATCAGCATCAAGAAGAATGTTTCCATCGCTGGGAATGAAAGCGCTTCTTATTTTTCTTCCAAGTTCCGTCCTGATCGGTATGTTCTGCAGGTTGGGATCGCTCGAGGAAAGGCGTCCTGTAACCGTAACTGTCTGGTTGAACGATGTATGGATCTTCCCCGTGATACTGCTTACAAGACCGGGCAGATTAGCAACGTATGTGTTCAGTAGCTTGGTGAACTGCCTGTATTCCAGGATAAGACCAGCGACAGGGTGCTCTATGGCCAGTTCCGTCAGAACTTTTACATCGGTTGAAAAACCGGTCCTGGTTTTACGCCTGGTCGCCAGACCCATCTTTTTGAACAAAATATGTTGCAGTTGTTTATTCGAATTGATATTGAATTTCTCTCCCGCGAGATCGTGTATCTTTGTGGTAAGGGATTCGATCTCCGTTGAAATTTCCTTTGATAGTTCTTTCAGTCTTGGAGAATTCAGCGCTATCCCTTCGAGTTCCATCCTCTTGAGAACAAAACTCAGAGGCATCTCGACCTTCTCGAATAATTCCTTAAACCCCGCTTCAGGCAGAGATTTCTCGAACAATTTTTTAAGCCTGAAAGTATAATCTGCATCCTCACACGCGTAGATACTGAGTTTCTCAATTGGAACCTTCCTGATATCCTTTTCCCTGTCGCCCTTTTCGAATAATTCCCTGTATGGAATCATACGATAGCTTAAGAAATCCAGTGCCAGATTATCGAGAGAATGTGATCTTCTGGAAGGATCGAGACAGTACGAGGCGATCATTGTGTCCCATGTAACGTTGGCTACTTCGAACCCGTGTGCCTCGAGTACCTTCAGGTCATACTTGATATTGTGTCCCGCTTTCTCCGTTTTCCCGCTCGCGAAAACAGGGCCGAGAACTTCTTTTATCTTTTTGAGCGGTATTCCGGCACCCTGCGGAACATTATCATGATCGAACAGGCCGTGGCCTGTTCCGGATCCGGTTTTGACGGGAACGTACCAGGCAGACCCCTCCAAAAAACAAAAAGATATCCCTACCAGCTCAGCTGTCAGTGGATCCAGGGAAGTTGTTTCTACATCCAGCACAAATTCCCCCGAACCATCGAGAGCTTCAGCCAGCCGGGCGAGCCCGTCTTCGTCGACCAGCGAATACGTGGCTCCTGTTTCCTGCACCGTGGATTCTACCGTGGTCCCGAGGCCGAGTTCCTTCATCACCTGGTGAAATTCCAGGTCGATAAGTATCTCTGTTAATTTTTCATTATTACGTTCAAAAGTATCAAGGTCCATGGCGCTGACTTCCAGGGGCACATCCATCAATTCTACAAGTTCTCTCGAGAAAAGCCCTTGAGCTTTACCGTCAATAATCTTCTTCCTTATATGGCCGGGAGATATTTCTTCAGCTTTTTCGATTATAGCATCAAAATTTCCATACTGATGCAGCAGTTTGAGGGCTGTTTTCTCCCCGACTCCCCTGATTCCGGGAATGTTATCCGCGCTGTCACCCATCATGGCAAGAAAATCGACGATTTGCTCCGGCTTAAGCCCGAATCTTTTTTCAAGATATTCAGGCCCGATTTCATCCGAAAAATCGGTTCCTTTTCCCAACCTTATCATCCGTATTCTGTCGTTGAGAAGCTGGAACAGATCCTTGTCATTGGAGACTATTCTCACATCCATGCCGTCCGAGGCGGCATCCCTTGCAAGTGTCGCGATTATATCATCCGCCTCATATCCGGGATTGACTACAACAGGTATTCCAAGTGAATTCAGGAGTTCAAGGATGATAGGAAACTGGGATTCCATATCATCAGGCATCGGTTCCCGATTTGCTTTGTATTCCGAATATTTAACGTGCCGCTCCGTCTCTTCTTCTGAATCAAATACAACTGCGATACGCTCCGGTTCGAACTTGTCAAGCAACCTGAGGATCAAACGGACAAACCCGAAAACGGCACTGGTATTCTCACCTCTTGAATTAGTGAGGGGATCCCTGATAAAGGCGTAATATGACCTGTAGGCTATAGCATGTCCATCTATCAGGAATAAGGCCATTTCAACACCCTGCAATCTCTATTTTCTGTAGAGTGATCTTTTATTTATGTACTTTTCAACGGATTCAGGCACAAGGTAACGGATCGAAACCTCTTCTGAGACCGATCTTCTTATGCTTTTGGAAGAGATAGTGTTTGCTCCCTCTGTAATTATCATTATGGCTGCTTCAGGGGGCAAAGCTCCGGGTATTTTATATCCAGGCCGTTGCATTACAACGATCGTAGCGTGCTCGAATATTACTTCAGGGTTTTTCCATCCGGAGATTTCACCCAGAGTATCGGCACCTATCAGCAGGTGCATATCTTCCCGCCCATACCCCAGTTCCTTGAAATAAAGAATCGAATCGAATGTATATGACGTTTCCTCTTTCTCCTCGATCGCAGAAAGAAAGAACTTTTCGTTCCCGGCTATCGCAAGCTCGACCATTTTCTTTCTGTCGTCGAAGGGACTCATAACCAGTGGTTTTTTGTGTGGAGGATTGGATGTAGGGATAAAATACACCCTGTCGAGGCAGGCGTGATCCACCGCGCTCTGCGCAAGGATCAAATGACCTGTATGTATGGGATCGAAGGATCCGCCAAACAGTCCTATTCTCTCCCTAGTGATCACTTTTCTTTTCCCCCGTCAAAACAAGCATGCGTTTTAAAGCATCATCTTTCTCATCATAATGGAATCCCGATGCGACAGCCTCGCCATACTCAAACACAGCTTTATCCTTATCACCTTTTTTCTCAAAAATCATTCCCCTGTAGTAATGGCCTCTCGCGGCCCATACAGTGCCAGAATACATTTCGATGACCTTGTCGAAATATATGGCGGCAGCAACATAGTGTTTCCCTGAATAATACAGCTTGCCGTTATCAAATTCCTTCCGGCCCAGTACTTCGTATATCTCCTTTCGGGTCTTTTCAGCCTCAGCTTTTCTCGGGCTGTCCGGAAAGAGCTGCAGGAACCGATTGATCCTGCTCAGAGCTTCGTATGTTTTTGACTGGTCCCGTTCCGATCTGTACCTCTGCTCAAAAGCACACAACCCCTCGAGATAAAATGCATCGTCGATATACTCACTGTAGCCGTAATCGTTTATAAGTATCCTGTACTCGATAGCCGCCATGGAATAATCTTCGTCCAGCCTCAGGCATTCAGCCAGGCGGAACTGCGCAAGGTCTCCTCTTTCATCTCCCGCAAAAACCGCCAGGAAATCCTTGTATTCCTGGGCTGCATCCGCATACTTGCCATTTTCGAACAACTTCAAAGCGATTATCAGTTTAGCATCCGGCTGGTTGACACGCTTTGCGGTGTAAGGTCCACCGCATGAACCCGCAACGAGTATCAATATCAGCACCGATACAGCAAGAAATCTCCTAGTAGTGTTCCACCCTTGCTTTCTCAAGCTCTTCAATCCTTTCTTTTGCCTTTCCAACCATCCTGCTGCTTGAACCAAGATTCATATGAACGATTTTCGAATAATATTCCACGGCCTTGTCGATCTCATACTTCGATTCAAAAATCCTGGCGAGAATAAAACATGCTTTCTCCCGTACGAGAAGATTATCCGCAGACTCAACCAGCTTCGCAAGCAGGGTCAGCGCTTCTTCCGTCTCTCCTCCACTGAATAATTCTTCCCCCGCATTGAACAGAAGATTTTCCAGTTTCCATTTTGCAATAGAGACAAGCCGGCTCTTTGGGTACTTTTCCTGGAAAAGACGGTACAGCTCGATAGCCTTTAACGTCTCATCCTGCCCTTCATAAGCAGCAGCGAGGTCTATCATGATTCCGGCCGCTCCCGTCGTATCAGCGTGTTCCTCGAGGTATCTGTTAAAGAATAATACAGCTCCGTCATAATCCTTCCTGTCCAGCAGGAGCTTTCCCGCCACAGCATTATACTCTTCGAAATCCAGGGCTTTCCCGTAGTTAACAGCCCTCAGGGTAAATCTTTTGCCCTTCGAACTCTGTCCCCTGTCGAAACTTTTCATCGCTTCAAGCTGCAGGACTTCCGCGAGTCTGGGAGCCCAGAGTGAGTCCATGCTGTAGATCTCCGCAAACGAATCATCCGCATCAGATTCTCTTCCAAGCTTCAGAAACCTTTTCCCGGGTATGTACAACAGTTCGGGACTTCTCTCCCCCCCCTTTTTTAAATGATGCCTTGCAAGAAAAACCGACTCGCGATAGTTTCCTTTCCCGTACTCTTCCTCAATCTCCTGAAGGATTGTCTTCTTCTCACACGAAAATGAAGCGGACAATAGGACTGCCATCAGGAGAAATACCGTATTTCTCCTGCCGGGTGAGGAAACAGCACGCCAGGTTTCTTGCATCATGTGTTAATCAATTACTGGTCTGGTTGGAAAAAAACAAATATACAAGCCCTGTAACAATACCTGTGACCACGACAGGTTCAATGAACTTGGCCCAGCGAATCTCCTTCCTGGGCGGCCTTGTAAAATCATGTTCAGGGTCTTCTACCCGTTCCAGTAGTGAATAGGTTATTACGTCTTCATATTGTTTCTGAGTTTCCCCTACCCAAATTATATCTCCTGATGAAAGGTCGATGAGCTGAGAAAAAACACCTATCTCGGCTGATCTGTCTACACTTTTGGAGCCCACCCAATAGCAACGGTGGATTCTGGGGTACTTCACACGCAACCTTATCAACTGGTAATTCAACTCGAAATCGGCAGCCTGTTTCCCATCATCGGTTACGACAAGCTTGTCAGCTATCCTCAACCCCGCTTCCGTCATATTTTTAATGAGTACATTCTTGAAGACTATATCTATACTACCGGCACCTTTTCCCTTGTTAAGGAAGATCAGCTTACCACTGGCCAGCCTGGGCATATTCGCCTTTAATTCCTCTATAGCTTCAAGGGATATTTTCTCGATTATAGCATAATTCGTAAGCACTTCTTCCCCTGTACCTTCCCGAGCGCTGAATACGGGAATGGTCATAAAGACCAGGACAAAGCACATCAGGTATACTAATTTCAATATGACATTCTTGCGTTTGAAAAAACTCAAGCACCGACCTCCATCTGAATCGAATCTGTATTAATTAAAAACTGCACAATCATTTCAGTTCCCATCCTAACGTGAATTATATTCAGTATTTGCACTTGGATGTCAATCTAATTTTTACCTGGCGACTGCAAAAAGGTCATAAGCTTCGGCCTCTTCGACAAATACCTCGGCAAACATACCGGGTTCAAGCTCTTTACCGGAAAGATACGTGATACCGTCTATCTCGTGAGCCTGCCCATAGAACCTTCCTGTTCCCCATATCCCCGGGAACGGCTGGTCTTCACCGGCCAGTTTCTCATCCACAAGTACCGTAAGCTTCTCTCCTGCCCTTGATAGAAGCCTTTCGTGAGAGATATCCATTTGAACTGCTATAATCTCGTCCACTCTCGCCTGTACAACACTTTCTGGAATAACAGGTTTATATTCGGAAGCTTTCGTCCCCTTCTCCGGTGAATACGAAAATACACCTACATGATCGAATTTGTATTCTTCGAGAAAATCGATCAGTTCCTGAAACTCTTGATCCGACTCTCCCGGAAACCCTGCCATTATAGTGGTCCTGAGCACCATGTCCGGATTGTCTCGACGAAGGCTTCCGATGATCTCTTCCAGTTCTCCCTTCCCGTATCCACGCCTCATCTTCCTTAAAACCCGGTCTGATACATGCTGAATCGGTATATCAAGATAAGGAATTATTATACCCTCGTTGACAAGTTTCCTGATCCGCTCTGTTCTGATATGCGCGGGGTGCATATACATCAGCCTTATCCATTCGGGGCCCCCTGCCCCAGCGATCTCCCGCAACAGCGTGTATAATCCATCCCTGTCCCCACTGTCTGTTCCATATGCAGTCGTATCCTGCGCTATTATGACAAGTTCCTTCACCCCGGCCGCAATCAGCCGTACCGCCTCGGCAACGATATCGCTGTCCGGCCTGCTCTCGAGTTCTCCCCTGATATCGGGAATCATACAGTATGTACAATGATTCGAGCATCCTTCAGCTATTTTCAGATACGCAAGATGATGTGGCGTAAACAACCTTCTGCCGCCTGATAGCATCTCGCCGTTCTCATTCGCCGGACGCACGGCTTCTTTCCTGTGTTTCCCGGTTCCGGTCGCGGCTATGTGCTCATCGGCCCGTTCTGCAAGCAATTCCATATCCCGCACCGGCAGGAAGATATCGACCTCAGGGATTAGTTCTTCGAGTTTTTTTCCTTCACGGGTCACAAGACATCCGAGAACCGCCAGAATCTGTTCTTTCCTCTTATGTGCGACTACACGCAGTATCTCGTTTACAGATTCTTCCTCTGCTATCGATATGAAGGCACATGTGGTGATAACTAGAAGATCAGCCGCCGCGGGATCAGCCGCCGCTACCCAACCCATGATCTCGAGTTTCCCGGCTACTCGTTCCGCATCCACAAGGTTCTTCGGACATCCGAGATTAAAAAAACTATAGGTGAACCAGCGGACAGTCTCGTCAGATTCCTTTATATTCTTCACGACTTATCAACACTTCCCTTGCCTTGCTTCCTTCGAATGGGCCCACAACACCAGACTGTTCAAGCATATCAATAAGTCGCGCTGCCCTTGCATAACCTACGCGCAGGCGCCTTTGAACAAGCGAAATCGACCCCTGCTGATGCATGATCACCAGCTCTCTTGCTTTTTCATACAGGTCATCATCGATATCCGCGTTTCCATCAGTTCCCGGGCTATAATCCGTCGAAAGGTCGATCTCTCTTCCCTCACTCTGGAAACTTCTCCAGTAATCCGAGACATTCTCGGCTTCCCTTTCTGAAATATACGCGCCCTGAATCCTGACCGGGGAAGGCAGGTTCTTGGGAAGGTATAGCATGTCTCCGTTGCCCAGAAGTGTCTCGGCGCCGTTGACATCAAGAATGGTCCTTGAGTCTGTCTTGGAAGTAACCTGGAAAGCCAGCCTCGATGGGAAGTTCGCCTTGATAAGCCCCGTCACAACATCCACCGATGGCCGCTGTGTCGCAAAAACGAGATGTATGCCCACCGCCCTTGCCATCTGCGCCAGGCGTGTTATCGGAGGATATATCTCGTTACCCAGGGTCACCATGATATCGGCCAGTTCGTCTATTATACACACATAATATGGCAGGGTCGATAAAGGCTCACCGGTTACCTTGTCAACGATCTTTTCAATCGCATTTTTTTTGTTAAAGCCGTTAATATTCTTGACTCCAGACTGCGCCAGTAGTTTGTACCGGCGATCCATCTCGATTGTAAGCCAGTTCAGGACCTTCAGTGCCTGCCTTGCTTCGGTGATAACCGGATGCAGGAGGTGTGGAATATTCTTGAAAGTGATCAACTCCAGCCGTTTGGGATCAATCAGGATAAATCTGCATGTGGCAGGAGTATGGTTGAAGAGAAGTGAGCAGATAATAGCATTAATACAAACACTTTTGCCGCTTCCGGTAGCTCCGGCGATCAACAGGTGGGGCATATCCGCGATATCCACATAAATGGGTTCCCCGGTAACGCTTTTCCCCAGGGCTACCATCAAACCATTCTGAGCCGGAGGAAAATGCTCCATCATCTCTTTCAGCAAAACCATTTTAGGATCGGGATTCGGCACCTCAATTCCTACGGCGCCTTTGCCTGGAATCGGTGCCTGAATCCTGAGCGCTCTCGCAGCCAGCGCGAGTGAAATATCATCTGCGCGATTTGCTATCTGGCTCACCTTGACTCCCGGCGCTGGAACGAATTCGAATGTCGTCACTACCGGGCCTGGAAGTACTTTCTGTATCTTGCCTTTGAGCCCGTAATTCTCCAGTTTCGCTTCTATCACCTCTGACCTTGCTATCAAGTCTTCTTTGCTGTATGTAACCGTCGACTCGTCGTAATCGTCAAGAAGGGACAGTTCCGGAAGTGGCGCATTGTCTGCCAGAGTCGAAGCCGCTCCGGTTACCATCTCCGGTTTTGACACAGGCTTTGGCCTCGAAACCGGCTTTCTTCTTTTGGGTTCCGGTATATCTATCTCAACATGTTCTTCCTCTCGATCATCTTCAGGCCCGGGGGATTTCTGCCTTGCTCTTGGTGGAATAAGTCCCGTTCTTTGCTTCTGCGCCGGCATTGAATATTTAGTGGGTTCTTTTCTCCTTTTTCTTTTCCTGGTTTTTGTCGGATTCAGATGTCCTATTTCACGTATCCTGTCGATTAATTCATTCACCGAACCGAACAACAGGATAAGCAGGGTCAGGAGAAGAAAGGAAATCAATATGATAATCGAACCAATACGCCCCGTTACAAGCTCCAGAAAACCACTCGTCTTCGCGCCAAGGATCCCACCCGTTCCAGGGGTCCATACCACGGAAATAAGCGCGCTTACGATCCACGCGATGATACTGACCAGGACCGGAAACCTGGCATTGTCCCTGATACGTTTTCCGGATACCAGCAGTATACCCCAATATAGAAAAAACAGGGGAAATACCCAGGAAACGACACTTCCAGCGACAAGGTGAAACACGCCGGCCAGCATGGCGCCTATCGGCCCGCACAGGTTCCTTGCTCCCCAGAATAAACCCCAGTCCCTTGAATCGAATGAATAGAGAGCAAAACCTGTAAAAACAGCTGCTGTCACCAGTAATAACCCTACCGCGATCTTTCGTTTGCTGGCCATGCTATCCTGTCTGTTGTAACCGTTATCCTGCCGGCCTTGCCTTTTCCAGACACAAACCGGTATCAATACCGAGGATGGCGATCGAGCGACGGGTTTCATCGTCCGCTTCAATCGACATATTCAAAATTGCCGAAAGTCAGCGTTTCACCATTACCCTTTTTTATCAATGATTTGCCTGAAGGTAAAGCAGTTTTTCCGTATATGCCCCTTTAATATTGCGGAAATGACCGCTACGCCCTCCACACCCGCATCGATAACTTCTCTTGTATTTTCATGGTTCAGCCCTCCTATCGCAACGACAGGAATACTGCTTTTGCTGCAGACTTCTGATAGAAACTTCAGCCCCAGAGGCTCCACGCCTTGTTTTGTGGCAGTCGTAAATACGCCGCTGACAGCTATGTAGTCCAGCAGTGATACAGGAGCTTTGCGCAATTCTTCCATATTGTGTATGCTGAGTCCTATAATACAACCTGGTCCGAGAATATCCCTGATATCGGCTGGGTCCATGTCATCCTGGCCAACATGAACACCTGCCGCCCCGGTCTCAGCGCAAAGGTTGATATCGTTGTTAATGATTACAGGGACCCCCTCTTCTTTTGCGACAGCCATTATGGATACGATATCCCGGCGCATCTCATCCCTGTTCTGATCCCTTGCCCTGTATTGTATCAGATCTGCTCCTCCGGCGATTAACTCTCCGGTTACTTTCCTGATATTTTCAGCATCTACAAATATACGATCAACAAAAGCGTAGAGAAAGGTCGCTGACGGCATCACTTCAGTTTCTTCCAGTCCTGAAAGAAACAGTCTTTCCAGTGTGTAAACCCGGAACCTGAGTGTTTTGAAAGATTCCGAGGCTGCTGGATCGAGAAGCTTCCCGAATTCCTCAATGACTCTCAGAGCCTCCTCTGCCCTGAGAAAATTAGCCCTTGTAACCGACGAGAAAGATCCCCTGAACTTTTCCGATTTTGTAGAGAAGCTGCTTCCTACATCTTCTTCACTGTTACGAAAACTGATCAACCCTGACGAGAGTGACTCGATATTCCTTCGCACAGTGTGGCGGATATCCTTGATCTCACGCAGCACCATACTGTCGTCATGAGCGAAACGCGCGATCTCTTCTATGACCCGCAGCCCTTCGCAGCATCTGTTTACATTCACATCAAGGATCCTGAAAATTGCCTGTCTTTCATCTTTCAAATCTAACCCCGTTCTTGATAATCCATTGTTTTAATTTTTTCAGTATCGGATATATAATCGATTTTAAAAAACCTTCAATTCAGTCCAGGATTTTCTCCAGAAAGATTCGCAACCCTGCTCTCGATAATTATAAAGGTTACAACCTGTGAGTTACAGTCATAATAATTATTGAATTCTACGAAAAACTGATGATACTTATCATTATTCTATAAAGAACAGCCCGGTTTCATATATCAATTGTCATTTACCAATTTATTTCGTAGAATATGCGGGTAGCAGATAACCCAGAACCTTGATTTATTATAAATGCGGGAGGAAACGGGATGTCAGACCGAATGGTCAAACAGTTTATAGAGATGGTTCAGATTGACAGTGAATCAGGTCATGAAGCTGAAATGATAGATTATCTGTATAAAGAATTTTCAAATATGGGCGCCGATGTCACTAAAGACAGTTATGGTAACCTGATTGCCAGGTTGCCTGCAAAAGGGTGTTCCGGGAAAGAACCGATTCTGCTTTCCTGCCATGCTGATACGGTTCTGCCGGGAAAAGGAATCAAGCCCATTTTGAAAGAAGGTGTGATTCGTTCCGAGGGAAACACGATTCTGGCCGCCGATGACAAGGCCGGCATCGCGGAAATGCTTGAAGCGTTGAGAATCGCTGAAATATACCCGCCAATTCAGATTGCTATCAGCCGCCAGGAAGAGATTGGCCTGCTGGGCGTCAAGAATCTGGATTACAGCCTGATAACCGCAAAAATGGGATTTTTACTGGATAACGACTCATTGGATACAATCGTTATCGGCGGTCCTTCATATTTCGCAATAGACGTGGATATCAAGGGACGTTCAGCCCATGCCGGAATGGAACCGGAAAAGGGGATCAACGCCATTCAGGCTGCGGCCAAAGCGATTTCCGCTTTGAGGTTGGGCCGCCTGGATGCTGATACAACCGCAAATGTGGGCGTGATCAAAGGCGGAATGATTCGTAATGGTGTGCCAGAAAATGTTAATTTTCTTGCAGAATGCAGAAGCCTGTACCATGATAAAGGCCAGGCACTGGCTGACAAGATGGTTAGAATCATCAGAACAGAAGTCGAAAACTTCGGAGCTTCTGTTGAGATCAAAGTGGATAATCTTTGTAAAGCGGTTGATATCCCCCCCGAATCACTAACCGTAATGATTGCAAAAAAAGCTTTGAAAACAGTAGGAATCAGCGCAAAAACTACATTTATTACGGGGTTTACAGACGCCTCGATATACAATAACCAGGGAATTGAAATGGCTGTAATCGGTATAGGTGCCCGGTTGGAACATTCAACTGAAGAACATATTTATGTCAAAGACATGGAAAAAGCGCTCAAAATGATCATCGAGATCATGAGACTTTGTTCAGAATAATACCGGCGGCTGGT